>DASZIA010000579.1:0-24515 GCA_035949535.1 Planctomycetaceae bacterium
GGTCTTCTTCGCCGCGTCGGGAGCGGCAAAGCTCACGTCCTCGAGCAGCCGCTCGAGTAACGTATAGAGGCGTCGGGCGCCGATGTTTTGACTGGTCTGGTTGACGTGGTAGGCCATGTCGGCCAACGCCTCCACGCCTTCCTTCTTGAATTTGAGCTTGACGCCGTCCGTTGCCAGCAAGAGTTCATACTGTCGCGTGAGCGAAGTGGACGGTTCGGTCAAAATTCGCACGAAGTCGTCGCGGGTCAGGTCCTTGAGCTCGACGCGGATCGGAAAGCGCCCCTGCAGCTCGGGCATCAGATCGGAGGGCTTTGACTTGTGGAACGCGCCGGCGGCAATAAAGAGGATGTGGTCGGTCTTGATCGAGCCGTAACGCGTTTGCACGGTCGTCCCCTCGACGATCGGCAATAAGTCCCGCTGCACGCCTTGCCGGCTGACGTCGGGCCCGCGCCCGCCCTCCTCGGGTCCGCAAACTTTGTCGATCTCGTCGAGGAAGACCACGCCGGCCCCTTCCGCCAAACGCAGCGCCTCCTCGTGCACTGCGTCTTTGTCGACGAGGGCTTCGATCTCCTGATCCAAGAGCACGCGGCGGGCTTCGCGCACTTTGAGCTGCCGCTTGGAACTTTGCCGGGGCATGATCTTTTCCAGCATGCCCTGCAGGTCCATGTCCATCTGCTCCATGCCCATGTTGGAGAAGATTTGGACCGGCGCACTGCGCTGTTCGACGGAGATTTCGACAGACTGCTCTTCGAGGTCACCCGCGCGGAGCTTCTCGCGGAATTTTTCCTTGGTCCGCTCGAGGCGCTGGCCGGCCGCTTCGCGCTCGGGGCCGTCACCCTGCCAGTCGGTGGAGGGAACAAGCAAATCGAGCAGCCGATCCTCCACGCGCTCGACGGCGTGCTTCTCGACCTCGGCCCGCTTCTTGTTGCGGACCAGGTTGTTGGCCGCCTCGACCAGGTCGCGGATGATGCTCTCGACGTCGCGGCCGTAGTAACCGACCTCGGTATAGCGGGAGGCCTCGACTTTGACGAACGGGGCGCCCATCAGGTTGGCCAGCCGGCGGGTGATCTCGGTTTTGCCGACGCCGGTGGGGCCGATCATCAGGATGTTCTTCGGGGTGACCTCCTTGCGGACGTCGTCGGACAGCTTCTGCCAGCGCCAGCGGTTCCGCAGCGCAATGGCCACGGCCCGCTTGGCCGCATCTTGTCCGACGATGTGTTTGTCCAGCTCGGCCACGATTTCTCGCGGCGTCATTTCGAACACTTCATCTCCTCCACGGCGATGTTCGCATTGGTGTAGACGTCAATTTCCGAGGCGATCACCAGCGACTTACGGACGATCTCGGACGCAGCGAGCTTGGTGTTCTGAACCAGGCCCCGAGCGGCGGCGAGCGCGTAAGTCCCGCCCGAGCCGATCCCGATGATGCCGTCTGACGGCTGCACGACGTCCCCCTGCCCGGTGATCAACAGGCTGTGATCCTCGTTGATCACGACCATCATCGCCTCGAGCCGCCTGAGCATGCGATCGGTCCGCCAATCGCGAGCCAGCTCGGTGGCCGCCCGCACAATGTTGCCCGGATAGTCCTTGGCCCGCGCTTCAAACCGCTCGAGCAGGGCAAACGCGTCGGCCGTCGATCCGGCGAAACCAACCAGCACCTTGTTGTCGAGGATCCAGCGGATCTTCCGCGTGTCGGCCTTCATGATGGTGTTGCCGTACGACACCTGGCCGTCGCCGCCCAGAGCGACTTTTCCATTCAGCCTGACGCTGAGGATGGTAGTCGAACGAGCGCGTCCCCACTGTGCCGGGCCGGTGTTCGCGAGATCGGGATCCGGTCGCTCACTCATCGGCGACCGGCCGTCATGAGCGCCGATCGTTTCTGGGCGATGAGCGCCAGCAGGCTCTTGAACGGGTCGGCGAATTTCTTTGTGCCTTCCTCCATCAGCACCTGCTCGAGCTTCTGGAAATCGACTTTCTTATCGATTTCGTCGAGCACAGCCTGCGGCGGGAACTTGTCGACCATCCGCGTGAAAGTTTTGCCGGTCATCGCTTGGATGGCGGCGTTGGTCGCTGGCGGGTTCGTCTCGATGTCGGAGCCGGCAAAGGCCGAGACGTACTTGTCCGGCGGATCGTGCTTATCCTTGGTCCCCGTGCTGGCGAAAATGAACTCCTGTTGGAGCGGGAGTTTCTTGTCCTTCCAGAATTCCTGATTCTCTTTCCACAGCCGCTTCGCGTTGACGATGCCCACCTGTCCCTGCGCGGCCGGCGACAATTCGGGAATGTGCTCCTTCGTGTAAACGTCGAGCCGGCTGACGAAGATGCTGTAGACCGACTTGAACCGCTCGAGCGACTTTCGCCGCTGCGCCCCGCGCCAGACATTGTCGCGGGCGATCTTGTACTGCCGGTCGGAGAACAAGAGGGTCACATTCAAGGTCACGCCCTCGGCACACAACTGCTCGAGGGCCGCGAGGCCACCCGGCGTGCCGGGCACTTTGATCATTCGGTTCGTGTGTCCGGCGAACCATTTGCGGCCCAGCTCGACATACCGGGCCGCCTTTTCGGCGACCGAAAGCTTGCACGACGGATCTTCCAGCATGGGGTCAAGCTCGAAGCTCACGTAGCCATTGTTCCCCTTGGTCGACGCATTGACGTCAGCGAAGACCTCCTGGGCCTGGCGGACAAAGTTGTCGGTCATCAGCCAGGCGACCTCTTCGTCGCTCGAGCCTTTTTCCATCAGTTCGGTGAGGTGCTTGTCGAAGCGGCCCGTCTTGATGAGGTCGGAAATGATGATCGGATTCGATGTGGCGCCGGTGGCTCCAAAACCCCGGTTGACTTTGATCAGGTCAGGATCGACGCTGTCGAGCCAAAGTTTCGTTCCCGTTGCAATCAGCGATTCCAGGGGTGTCATCGTCGGATCCCTTTCTGGTTCGAGTTCCGTTGGGCTCGCCACCGTCGGGCGGCGATTGCCCGATTCTCCTCAGCGCCGGCACGCTCGGCTACAATTGGCCTGCGAGCGAGTCCCGCGATTGAATTGTAGGAGATTCGGCCCGAACGCGCCGGCTATTTGCCGTGTCAAATTCGGGCGCTGTTCGGCAAGTGCGGCAATAACGCTCGCCGGGAGAGATTTTACGGCGCGGGTGCGTGCGGGTCGAGTTTCGCTCTGATCGAAATTGAGACCGGCCGACTTCAGGCGCGGCGAGTTCCGTCGCCAATTAGGACGAAAGTGGTTTCGTGGCGAGTCACAGCCAGTCGCGGCACGAGTTTTACGACAATCCTCTGATTAGCCGCTACGCCTCGCAGGCGATGTGCCGGCTCTGGTCGCCGCAGCGGATTCACTCGACGTGGCGGAAGCTCTGGGTGGCGCTCGCCGAGGCCGAAAGCGAACTCGGCCTGCCGATCACCCAGGCGCAAATCGACGAGCTGGCGGCCGCGGTCGACGACATCGATTTCGACGTCGCGGCTCGCCACGAGCGCGAGCTGCGGCACGACGTGATGGCCCACATCTACACCTATCGCGACCGGTGCCCCGGCGCCGGCGGAATCCTGCATCTGGGCGCAACGAGTGCTTTTGTCACCGACAACACCGAGCTGATCCTGATTCGCGAGAGCCTGCAACTCGCGCGCGCTGGATTGGTCTCAGTGATCGATGGACTCGCCCGCTTCGCCGAAAAATACCGCGACTTGCCCTGCCTCGGACTGACGCACCTGCAGGCGGCCCAGCCTACGACGGTCGGCAAGCGTGCCACGCTTTGGTGTTACGACTTGGTGCTCGACTTGGAAGAGGTTGAGCACCGGCTCACCTGCCTCAAGTTTCGCGGAGCGAAGGGGACGACCGGCACGCAAGCCAGCTTTCTTTCGCTGTTCGACGGCGACCATTCGAAGGTCGAAGAGCTGGATCGACGCGTCGCCCAGAAGATGGGATTCGCTGCGTCCTATCCGGTCACCGGCCAAACGTATTCGCGAAAAGTCGACTCTCAAGTGCTCGCCGTGCTGGCCGGCATCGGGCAATCCGCGCACAAAGCGGGGACCGATTTGCGAATTCTTCAAAGCCGCAAGGAGATCGAAGAGCCCTTTGAAACGAAACAGATCGGCTCGTCGGCAATGGCCTACAAACGCAACCCGATGCGCTCTGAGCGAATGTGCGCTCTCTCACGGTTTGCGATCAGTCTGGCCGCGAACGGCGAGAACACCGCCGCCACTCAATGGATGGAGCGCACGCTCGACGACAGCGCTAACCGCCGCCTCTCACTGCCGCAAGCCTTCTTGGCAATCGACGCGGTCCTTGCGCTCTACGGCAACATTGTCGGCGGGTTGGTCGTTCATCCGCGAGTGATCGAGCGCAACTTGCGTGAGGAGCTGCCCTTCTTGGCGACCGAGGAGATCCTCATGGCCGGCGTGCGTGCCGGCGGCGACCGCCAGGTGCTGCACGAGCGAATCCGTGTCCACAGTCAGGAAGCGGCCCGCCGCGTAAAGGACGAGGGCGCCGCCAACGACCTCTTGGTACGGCTGAAATCGGACAGCGCCTTTGCCGGTGTCGATCTGGAGAGCGCGCTCGATGCCCGCAAGTTCGTGGGGCGAGCCCCCGAACAAGTCGACGCGTTCGTGCGCGACGTCATCGAACCGATTCGAACGGAGTACTCTGGAAGCCTCGCGGCTGCAAGCGGCGAAGTGCGGGTGTGACCGCAGGGACTGTCGGCCCTCCCGCTGGAGGCAACGAAGTCAGGCCGTCGCGGACTTGCCAGAGGTAAACTCCGCAATGACCTTGAGACGTCGTTGTGTTGGCCGCGAGAGTCCGGCCGTCGGATGCAAATGCGATCGTGGTGACCGCTTTCATTTCGGCTGGAAATGGCAGGGAACAGAGAGCCTGGCCGCTCTCTAAGTCGGCGAGCACGATCGCGTTTTTCGATCCGAGCGCGAGGGCGCGTCCATCGGGAGAAATGGTCATCGCGTAGCCATCGACCGAAGAGACACCGGGTACGGTGAATTGGCGAACGATGGGTCCCGTCTCGCGCGAGAGGACCGCGACATATCCGCCGTCGCCCCGCCCGATGAGGTGCTTTCCGTCCTTGCTGATTGCCAGAGAATGAATCGTCTCGCCAAATCCATTGAGCGTGGCAATGCGTTTTTCATCCGGCAGACGATACAGGTCGATTTGGGAATCGTGCTTCTCGCCCGCTGAGGCGAAAAGGTTTTCGCTCGGAGAAAACGCGAAGAGGGCCGGGTTCGATCTGAGGGGAATCGTTCGAACATCCGCACCCGTTCGGGCGTCGCGAATTTGGAGCCGTAAATTCGCCGGACTGCCCCGAAGCTCTTGGGAAACGAGCATTGAGCCGCCGGGAGTGTAGAAGAGAGAATCGACTTGACCCGCGTCGATCTCGAACCTCGAAGTCCCCGTCGCCGCATCGACGACCCGAATGCGGTCGCGGCCGTCTTGAGCTTGGTGCTCGGCATACGCAAGGGCGCTTCCATCGGGGCTAAAAGCGACGTCGCGAAATCGGTCTGCGACCTTAGCGGACGCAAGTTGTAGCACTCGTTTAGGCTGTGGAAGAGAGACGTCCCAAACCGCGAGTTCTCCCGCGCCCTGTTGGTTCTTGCCCGCGACGGCGTCAGCTGCAACCGCGATTCGTCCACCTTCGGAAGAGATTGCCGGGCGCGCAGCGGGCGACCCGGCCGGAACATCGAGCTCGGTCCCACGAAGACCCAACCGGGCCGAACAATCCCACAGCGCGACCTTGCCCGTTCCGTCTGCGGTCGCGACCCATTTTCCGTCGGGCGAGACGGCGGCGGACCAGAGCATCGCCTCGGTGCCGAGTGGATTCCAGGCTTCACCGGTCGTCAGGTCCACGAGCCCCGTGGCAAACTTGTCGCCGCCCGTCAGGAGGGATGAATCGTCCTTGGTGAACCCCACGGCTCGGACGAAATGGCTTTGGAAGTGGTCGTCTAAGTGGAACTGCGAGAGAGTTTCGCTGTTACTGATCCGAAAGATTCGCGCCCCGTTCGTGTGGCCGACCGCAAGGCACTGTCCGTCGTGGCTGAAGCTCACGGCCAGAGCGCGGCCGGAGACGCTCAGCAGCGCCATCGGACGAAGCTGCGTGGAGAACCGCCACAACCGCACCATGGAATCCCCCCCGGCTGTCGCCAGCAGTTGGCCGTCGGGAGAAAACGCGAGTTCGTCGATTCGGCTGCCAGCATGGGCGCTGAGTTTTTCGAGTTGCCGCAGCGAGGCGCAATCCCACGTCGTCAACACGCCATCGCGCGCGGCACAGGCAAGCAGACCATTCACGGGATTGAAAGCAACGCCCACCACCTCGCCGGTGTGTTTCCAGAGAATGTTGCGAGGTGCGCCGGTCTCGCCATCCCAGAGCCGGACCGTTCCGTCATCGCTCGCGGTCGCCAGCGTTTTTCCGTCCGGTGAGAAAACGACACAATCGACGTCGTTCGTGTGCCCCTTGAGCGTGAAGCGAAGCAGCCCGCTCGCGACGTCCCAGACCTTGGCCGTCCGGTCGCCCGAAGCGGTGGCGATTGATTTGCAGTCTGCAGAAAAGCAGACGTAGTACGCTGGGCCCGCGTGTGCCGCGATCGTGTGCACGGGCACAAACATCGGCGCGTACGATTGCGGATTGGCGATCTTCCACAGGTAGTGCCACTCAAAGCCGCGAAGGTCTTCCCCGCCGGGCTTGGGAATGTATTTAGCGAGGATCGGCCGAGCTTCTTTCGACATCGCGTTGCGGGCGGCGACGTCGACCTCGGTGCGATGCAGCAGTACAGACGCTTTGTGAATGTCGTCCGGATAGGCCTGGCGCAAGGCGACGGCTTGTGGTGGCTCGTCCGCCTTCTCGGGTTGCCAGACAACGAGGGTGCCGGTACGAGTCCGCCAGATGATGAGAATGCCGGCGAACATCGCCAAGGCAATGAAGGAGGTGACCAAAACCGCCGTGGGCGGCCACTGCTGCCGCCGCAAGCCGCGAATCATCCGCGCGACCGGACGCAGCCGTCGGGCGACAACCGGTTCTCCCTTGAGGAAGTGCCCGAAATCCTCGGCAAGCTCGGCTGCAGACGCGTAGCGATTGGCGGAATCCTTCTCCAAACACTTGAGGCAAATCGCCTCGAGGTCGCGCGGCACGTCGCGCCGTACTTGACACAGCCGCAGCGGCTCGTCGGTCAACACGCGCCGCAGCGTGTCGACATCGCTTCGCCCTTCGATCGGCCGCCGACCGGCTAATAGTTCATAAAGAATGACTCCGAGGGAGTAGACGTCCGCCGGAGGCCCGACCTCGCTGGAGCGTCCCTCCGCCTGCTCGGGAGCCATGTAGGCGGCCGTTCCGAGGACGGCCTGGCTGGCAGTGACCGATTCCTCAGATTCAAAAAGCTTGGCGATTCCGAAATCCGTAACCCGTGGAACGAGATTCTCCGTCGCGCTGTTGTCGAAGAGAGGACGGGAGGCCTGGGGGGCCGGTGCTCCAAGCAGCACGTTCGACGGCTTCAGGTCGCGGTGCACAATCCCGCACCGGTGCGCGTGCGCGACAGCCTCGGCCAGGAGCAACGTCCACTGGACGGCGGCGCGAATTGGCACTTGGTGATCAGCATCTGTCTTTTGGCGAAGCCAGACGGCGAGATTCGGCCCCTCGCACAGCTCTTCGACAATGTACGGCAGCCCGCCCGATTCTCCGAATTCGTAGATGGGAATGATGTTCGGGTGTCGCAGCGCAGCCAGCGTCTGGGCCTCGCGGACGAAGCGTTGCTTGGCTTCGCTCGAAAACAAGGCTTCGGCGCGAGCCACCTTGAGCGCGATCAATCGCTCGAGCCGCGAATCGCGAGCGCGAAAAACGGTTCCCGCGCCACCGGAACCGATCCGCTCGAGAATCTCGAATCGGCCAAAAACCGTCCGCTCCAGACCGCTGGTCGCGCGCACCCAAGTCGTGGCCTCCGACGTCGATTGAGTGTGATCGAACGCCGCTTCCCCTCCACTGCGACTCGCGGACGACCAAGAGAGAGACGCTGCGCGTGCGGAATGCAGCGCTTTGAGAGTTGACACGATGTGGGAAGCGTCTTCGCCGAACCGCTCGGCGATCTCGCGCTCGAAGCCGTCAGTCGGACGACCGGCAAACAGGGCGTCGTCCATCTCCGACATCAAATTCTCGAGGTCCGGATCCAAATCGGGCTGAGCCAGTTCGCGGGCAGTCATTGCAGGCTCCTTGTCGCCGACTGCAGTCGCAGGAGTGCGCGGCTCCATAGCTTGCGGACCGCTTCGGGCGTCCGGTTCACGCAGTCGCCGATCTCGGCGTACGTCTTGCCCTGAAAGTAGTGCATTTCGATGACGGTTCGCTCGTCGGGCGGCAGCTTGTCGATGGCGGCGCGCAGTTTATCGCCGAGTTCCCCGGCCGAGACCTGGCTGCTCGGACTACGATCGTCAGCGTCGGACTGTTCGTCGACGTGCACAGCCTGGCCACTCGCCCGGGGAATTCGTCGGTCGCGGGACCGTCTCAGGTCGAGGACGTTATTGCGCAAGATGTGGCGCAACCACGATCGAAACTCTCCCTCGGACGATCCCCGAAAAGCCGACAGATCCCGCACGGCCTCGAGCTGAGCCGATTGAACGAGATCGGCCACGGTGAACGTCAGATGCGACTCGCCGGCGATCTCCTCGTTCGCGAGCGCCCACAAATAGGAGCGATGCTGCTCGAGCAACAGGCCGATCGCTTCCTGCGAGCCGCTCCTCGCTTCTTTCAGCAAGTGAGGCAGGTCGTCCTCCGGCAGCGGTTGAGCCGGACTACCCGGCATGACGGGTCGCCTGGCGAGCTGAAATGATTGCATGACAGTCGATTGTAGAAGTCGGAGCGCGTTGAAGACATTGCCAATCCCCGAAAACGCGCATTCCTCCGACGACCTCCGACCGCGCGTCATCGCCTCTCTCAAACAGAAGGCGGCGAACCGGGAATGACCGGACGCGCAATTTTCGGTCTGGCAAAAGATTTCCGGTTTTCGGACGCCGGCCCGACGATTTTGCCGGGAACTGCTTCCTTCGGGGACGTCTATTTGCTCGAGTCGGCCGGGTCGGAACTTAAATGCGCGTCCGCTCGCCGGCTTTCTGCCGCCTTCCTCTCGGAGGGATTGCGGCCTCAGAAACTCACCGTGCGAGAGCCATTATCGTGGACATGGACAACTGTCAGCGTCTCAGTCCGGAGCAACAAGCGCAATGGGTGGCAAAACTCCACGAGGCGGAATTTCACGAGCCGGACCTGTCGAGCGACCTGCTCGGCGCCGGACTGTGGATCGCGTACGCAGTCTTGGCCCTGGTTTGGTTGCGTATGGTCGCGCAGCGGCGGACGCTTCGCTGGCTGTTTGTCGTGCGCAGAAGAGTCGTTGCCCCGATGGTCGTGCGATACGCGGTCTGGAGCGCGCAGCGCGTGAAAGAGCAACGTCCACGCGTGCCGACCTTCACTGAGCCGGCGACGGCGCGGATTTAGAGCGGTCGTGACGCCTTCCGCGTCAGGGTCCGTCGGTTTCAGGCGAAGAGTTCGTCGACCGGCTTGCCGCCGTCGACGATCTTGAGCGGACGACCGAGCGGACTGATCGACTCGATTCGCGGATTGATGGCGAGCGACTTGCAGACCGTGCAAAACAGATCGGGAATCGTCACGGGATGGTTCTGGACCATCGTCCCGTCGGTCGAGGATGAGCCGATCACTTGTCCGCCGCGAATTCCGCCGCCGGCGATCGCCGCGTTGAAGACTCGCGGCCAATGGTCGCGGCCCGTGCGCGGATTGATCTTGGGAGTGCGGCCGAATTCGCCCATCCAGACGATCAGCGTTTTGTCGAGCCGGCCGCGTTCTTTGAGGTCGGAAACGAGCGCGGCAAATCCGGGATCGACGTCGGCGCTCAGCTTGGCGACTTTGTTGAAAACGTCGTCGTGCGTGTCCCAGCCGCGGCTCTGCACTTCGACGAACGTCACGCCGGCCTCGACCAGCCGGCGGGCCAAGAGGCAGCCGCGGCCGAAATCGCTGTCGCCATATTTTGCGCGAACTTCCTCGGACTCTTTGCTGATATCGAAGGCGCTGACGCTCGAACTCAGGGCCATCTTCGAGGCTTTTGTGTAGAGTCGGCGGTGATTGTCGACGACCGTTTGGCCGCCGCGGGCGGCGAAGTCATCCTCGAGCTTGTCGAGCAGACCGAGCCTTCGCGAATAACGCTTGCCGGCCACCGGCACTTCGAGGTTGCGCGGGAGTTGGCTGGGGTTGTCGACGACGAACGGCTCATAGTCGACGCCCAAGTACCCCGAGCCGATTGTCTGGCCGACCGAGACCACGGCCGGCAGATCGCGCGTAAGATCGGCCAGTTGTTTGGCAATGTTGGCCGCCAGGCTGGGATGCCGCACGCTGCCAGTCGGCAGATAACCCGTGTGAAGCTGGTAGGTCGCCCGCTGGTGCTGGCCTTCTTTGTTCGTGACTGAGCGGACGAGTGCGATATCGTTCATCACCTTGGCGGTCTGGTCCCAGCCGTTGGCGATTTGAATGCCGGAGACGGACGTGGAGATCGCCTTCGTCTGTCCCCCGTTTTCGGTGTGCGGCTTGGGGTCGAAGGTCTCGAACTGGCTCGGTCCTCCCTGCATCCACAAGAGGATCATCGCCCGGTCCTGCTTGCGGAGCTCGGCCGCCTGCAGGCTCATCAACTGGCGAAAGTTGAGAGTGCCGGCCGCAACGGCTCCCGCCGAGACGAACTGCAGGAAGCTGCGGCGAGACAAGTCGTAGCGGTTGAGGAACCGCACGTGTTGATGATGAAAGAGGCTCATGACCAGATCCTTTTTGTTGCGGGCTAGCCGCGTCGCGTTGTACTGGCGCTCGCGCTGCTAGCCTGCACAAGCCGCCGCTGGCGGCTACCGTTTCGACAAGAACTCGCTCGAGTTCATCAGACTCCACATGACGTCTTCAAACCCCTCGTGGCGATTGCCGACGTCCTTCACATAGCTCAGGCAGATCTTTTCTTCCTTGTCGGATGGCTCGCGGGCCAGCGTCAGAACGTAGATTTCGCGCACCGCGTCCTTGTTGTCCGGGTATTTGTCGAGGATGGTCGCGAGCCGCGTCTTTCCCTGTGCGTGAATCAGGTTATTGATCAGTCGCGAGTTCATCATGAACAGAGCCTGCGGAACGTTGCCCGTCAGGTCGTCCGGACTGGTCGAGGGGTCATATCCGAACAGAAACGCGAACTGCGCCCGCGGATTGCGGGGAGGCCGCTTCTTGCCTCCCTGCATTGGACCTTCTGATTCCTTCGCGTCGACGCCCTCGATTCCCAGAACCTTGGTGATCGCGTTGAACAACTGATCGGCCCGGAGGCGCTTGGGCGAACTCGCCGCAAACACGGGGGGCGACTCGACCGAGGGATCCTTCGGCCGGATCTCGCGCTGATAGGTCTCAGTGCGGGCGATGGTGCGGAAGAGCCACTGCATGTCGTACTTGTTGGCGACCCAGGCGTCGGCCAGCAGGTCGAGTACCTCGGGCATTCGCGCCTGGCGCTGCGGCCCCATATCATCGACCGGCATGTAAAAGCCTTCGCCGACCATCTCGTTCCAGATACGATTCACGTAAGCGCGGGAGAACCACGGATCAGCGTCGGCCGTGAGATATTTGGCCAGCGCGTGCCGTCGCTCCTCGTCGGGCAGGCCGGACTTCGGCCGCTTGCCGTTGACGAAGAAGATTGGCTCCATCTTCGTTCCCTTCGAAGACGGATTCTTGAGATCGGACATGTAATGCTCGGCCGTCGGACGCTTCTGGCCGCCGGGCAAAGGCATTTCCTTGAGTTCCTTGAGCGACAAGGCTCCGTCCTTGTTCGTGTCGGCATTGGCCAACAGTCTTTCGAATTGCTTCTCGAACGGCGTGTTTTTCACTTCGGCCCGCGTGATCTTGCCGTCATGATTGCGATCGAAGCGCGCGAACAGCCGCTCCGGATGCTCGAGGAAATTGGCGGCCCCTTTTCCTTTCCCGTTTGCCGCGGGCTCATCGAACGAGGCCACCTCGAACTCGCGAGGGTCGGTGCTTCCCTTCATGCGACGAACGGTGACGCGCGGGAAGAAGGCCGCCAACTGGTGAAACTGCTGTCGCTTCCATTTGTCGTTCGGATGGTCGTGGCAGTTCGCGCACTGGATCTGAATGCCCAAAAAGATGCGGGATGTCTCAGCGGCGATTTCGTCAGCCTGGCCGGCGTGCGCAAAAATCAAACCCGTCTCGCCATGCTCATTGATTGGGCCGGAGGCGGTGAGCAGCGCGGTCACGATCTTGTCCCAGCCGCGGTTCTCGCGAATCTGGTCGGACATCCATTTCTCGAAGGTCCCTTCGACGATGCGCGCCCGCATGTCGGTCGCGCGGAGAAAGATCACATCGCGCCAATACTCGGCCCAGTTGTGGGAGTAATCTTCGCTCGTTAGCAGTCGATCGATGACCTTTTCTCGCTTTTGCGGATCGGGTTCGAGACCGAATAAGGTCACCTCGCGCGCGGTCGGCACGGTCCCAGCCAGGTCGAAATGGATCCGTCGCAGGAAGTCTTCGTCCGAGGTCCGCGGTGCGGGCTGTGTTCCCGATTCGGTCAGGTTTTGAAGAATCAGCTTGTCGACGGTGGCGGCGACGGCTGCCGAGTCCTTGAGATTTACGTTCGGCCGCGGACGGTGGGTGGTCGCTTTCGGCGTGGAGGATTCGGATTCCCAAGCTTTTTCGCCCTTGGAGGCTTTTTCACCCTTTGCAGCCCCGGCAGAGCTCTTGGTCTTGGTGCCGGCGTCGTCCGCCTTGCCCTTGGTCGAACTTTCGTCCTGCGCGAAGCAAGCGGCGACGCAAAGTGTGAGGACTGCAGCACTGCCTAGACAGACTCGAGCTGCCCAACGAGTCGGCCAATTTCGGTCCGCGCCGAGGTGCTGCGATTGCGTGCGAGCCATGGATCGCTCCAGTGAACAGACGTTCCGAATTCGATCGCTTACTCGAAGCGTGGCTAAGCGAGTCTATACTCTTTAAACCGGTCCCAGAACCAAAGGTTCCGAGCGTTGGTCCCGAGATGGCCGATTGGTAACAAGCAAACGGTCCCCGCATCGGTTTTGAGGCCAAAAGTCATCTGCTTACGCGATTTCGCGTGCGACTCGTTCACCTTTTTCATCGGCATTGATCCCTAGACAACGATTACTTTGGGCGCGAAGTTCGCGCTCTCGGCTAAGAGAGTCCCATGAGAGTTGCCCTCGTCGGCGCAGCCGGTCAATTGGGGACGGCACTCGCCGCCTGTCTGCCGCAGGCGAACGCGATCGTGGCGCTGACGCATTCGCAGATCGAAATCTGCGATCCTGCCAGCGTCGATGCCGCGCTTAGGGCGGCCGCTGCCGACTGCGTGATCAATGCCGCGGCCTACAATTTTGTCGATCGAGCGGAAGATGAACCCGATCTGGCCCACGCGGTCAACGCGATCGGTCCGCAGAACCTCGCACGCTGGTGTGCGCGCCACAAAGCTGCGCTGGTGCACGTCAGCACCGATTACGTTTTCTCAGGCGACGCTGGCGACGCCCCGCACGTCGAGACCGACTCGCCGGCGCCTGAGAGCGCGTATGCCCGGAGCAAGCTTGCCGGCGAAGAGTTCGTGCAGGCCGAGTGTCCGTCGCATTTCGTGATTCGCACCTGCGGGCTGTATGGTCGCGCCCAAACTGCCGGAAAAGGCAACTTCGTGCGGACGATGCTGCGGATGGCGTCGGAAGGGCGCCCGCTCAAGGTCGTCGACGATCAACACTGCACGCCCAGCTTTGCCACCGATGTGGCTGCCGCAATTTGGCGCCTGCTCGATACCAGGCGCTATGGTCTCTACCACGTGACGAACGCCGGCGAGACGACGTGGCACGGATTCGCCTGCGAGATCTTTCGAGTTGCCGGCCTCAACGTGCAGGTGACCGCGATCCCCTCGCGGGACTTTCCGCAAAAGGCAAAGCGCCCGGAGTACAGCGTGCTCGATTGCTCGAAACTGGCGGCGACGATCGGCGTCGCGATGCCGAGCTGGCAAGACGCACTGACCCGCTATGTGCCGCAGATTCTACCCGATTTTTCGTTCACAGCCGGGGCGCGAGCGAGCGATCAGCGCGAGTTGCCAAAGCAGTAGAGCCGCTTGCTCGTGCGCAGGTAAATGCGGCCGTCGACGAGTGCCGGCGTGGCGAAGGTGGGCTCTTCCAAATCCGCCTTCGAGATCACCTTGAGCTCGGGCGTCGCGGCGAAAACCGTGGCGATTCCGGAGACATCGACGAGGAATAGCTTGCCGTCGCCGATGACGGGCGAGCTGTAATAATCGTGCGTTCCGAGTGCCCGAGTCTGCTTGAGCAGTTTGCCGTCCGCCGCGTCGACGCACGACACGATCCCGCCGCTTTTGACCATGTAGAGCCGGCCGTTGTCGAACACGGGTGAGGGGATGTAGGGGAGGTTCTTGGCATAACGCCAGCGGACATGAGTGGCCGTCGCGTCTCCGCGGGCGCCGGGAGTGATGGCCAGCGTGGCGTTCTTTGCGGAATTGAAAATGTTCCGCGCCCAGTCGTACTCCTTCGCCGTGATGTGGCCGTCCTTGTTGCGGTCGATCTGGTCGAAGCGGCTCGACAAAGGACCCGACGGGATCTCGTTGCGCTCGAGCTGTTGGTTCTTGTTCGCATCGTAGCGCGCGGTCATTTCCTCGAACGGTTCGGCGACGATGCGATCGGTCTCGTCGCCGCCGGGCGTCCACTCGGTAACAAACAGAGTGCCGTCGCTCCCGACAACCGGCGTCATGCTGCAAGTGCGGGCGGAGCCATGGACGGTCCACAGCTCGCGGCCGTTTTCAGGACCGTACGCACACACGCGCAGCCCGCCCGAAACAACGATTTCATCTTCGCCCCCGTTGTTCCAGAGAACGGGCGTCGAAAAGCCGCGCGGGAACTCGGAGCGGTCGGCCTTCCAGACGACCTTGCCGCTCCTTTTGTCGACGGCAATCAGGAACGAATCGAGATCGTGATCCTGGTTCAGAATCACCAGGTTGCCGACGAGAATGGGCGAGCTGGCCGCTCCATAGTTGTTCTTGAAGGGACCAAGCGGCAGCTTCCACAACAACTTGCCGCAGTGGTCGTAACAAAATAGTCCGCTTGAGCCGAAGAAGGTGACGACTCGCTCGCCGTCGGCGGCCGGGGTCGCCTGCGCGTGGCTGCCGATGTGATGAATCTCCTCCAGATGGTCGTTACCCGAATCGCGTTCCCAGAGGATTTTTCCGCTCGAGCGCTCCAGCGCCAGCGTCACTAAACGCTTGCCCTGTTCGGCCGTGAGAAAAATGCGATCGGCCACGACCACAGGGGACGAATGACCCCCGGGCAGCTCGGTCGACCAGAGGACGTTGTTGTTCGGACCAATGTCGCGCGGGAGCGGCGCGTCGACATTTGGCCGACCGGAACCGTTGGGGCCGCGAAATTGGGGCCAGGAATCGGCGCGACCGGGACGCGCCGCTGCAATTGCCGCCATCAACACCGCGGCCAGCAATCCGAGTCGCTGCACGTCCCCACCTCTTTTCAATGTTTGATGTGGCATTCCGGCAGCGACTTTTTGAGTTTCTGGATTCCCTCTTCGGTGACGTCGCTCACGTTGCTCAGGTCGAGGGCGCGGAGCGTCGTGAGCCCCTTGAGATGGTCGAGTCCGGCGTCACTGATCGGCGTGCTGGCCAGATTGAGGTTCTCCAACCGCTTGAGGTCTTCGAGGTTCTTCAGGCTGTCGTCGTTGATTTCGCAGCTATCGAGATTCAGTTCGATCAGGTCGGTGAGCCCTTTGAGGGAATCCATTCCGGCCGCGGTGATCTGCGTCTTCCAGATCTCGAGCCGGGTCAGTTTTTTCAGCCCGGCCAGCGTCGCCAGCCCCTTGTTGCCGACCTGAGTTTCGCTGATTTCTAGCGTGTCGAGATTCGACATACCGGCCAGATGCGCGATGCCCGCGTCGCCCACCAGCGTGTCGCGGAGCATCAGGATCCGCATCTTGGAGAGGCCCTCGATGTGGGCCAGTCCCTTGTCGCCCACGTGCGTCCGCCGCAGATGCAGGACGTCGATGTTCTTGAGCCCTTCGAGACTGGCCAGGCCGTCGTCGGTGATCAGCGTGTCGTCGAGCTGCAGGCTGTGGAGCCGCGTGAGCTTGCCGATTTTTTTGAGGGCCGAATCGCCGAAGTTCGTCCCCGAGAGGCCCAATCCTTCGAGCCGCGGCAGCGCGCTGACATCGTCGAGACACGCCTCGGTGACGCGTGTGTCCTGCAGCTTGAGCGCCTTGAGGCTGTCGAGGCCCTTCAAGTTCGCCACGCCGGGATCGCCGGTGAGCGTGCGGCGCAGGTCGAGATCCTTGAGCCGCGCGAGTGCGACGAGGTTCTTCAAGCCGTCGTCGCGCACGTCGGTTTTGAACAGCTTGAGCAGCTCGAGGTTCACCAGCGGTTTGAGCGCGGCGAGCACCAAATCGTTCGTCCGCGTCGCCTCCAGCTCCAGCCGCTTGAGTTGAGGCACCTCCCCCAAGTGCGCGAGACCTTCGGGCGAGTACGAGGGGCCGGCGAGGATCACCGTTTTGAGCGCGGGAAGTCCCTTGAGGTGCAGCAGGATTTCGTCCGTGCCGTTTTGATCGGAGAGATCGACCAGCACAACCGAGCCGCCCGACAACCGCATTGCCGCACCGGCCGCCTTAAGCGCGGCCAGGTCCGCCGGATTGTCGGCCTTAGCGGGACTTTCCTCGGTCGGTTCGGCAGCAGCTGCAGGCTCGCGCGTCGCCGCAGCTTTTGGCTTCGCACCTTCCGTGCCGGCTTTGGGCAATGAGGGCTGGCATCCCGCGGGAACGAGCACAAGGAGAATGAACACAAAAAGCGCAGTTGATCGGACGACGGAGCGTCGACCTTGGCGAAAGCGCGACACGAACCGTTGCATGCAGAAACCTGCTTCAAGAATCAGAAAGGTAACCGGGGGCGCGGGCGAACGTCGAGCGGCGTGGGAAGCCTCAACCTAGCTGCTGCCCCAGGGAGCCGCAAGCCGCGAGACGGATCCTAAAAAAGCCGCGCACGAAGTAAGCGGTCCGCCGCAGGCGGCTCGTGCAGGCTAGCTGCTTGGGTGGGTGGTGCGTCAGTTTGAATCTGAAGGTCGGATCGGCGGCAGGTCCGGCGCTTGGCGGGCGGCCCGGAGTTCTGCGACAAGCTCTCTCAGCAGGACAACTTCTTCCGATCGGATTCGGTTCGATTCCTGGACTTGGTCCAGTGATTGCTGCGATTCATCCATGGACTTGCGCGACAGCTCCATGTGCTTGCGGTAAACCTCGCCGTGCTCACGATACAGCTCAACAGCTTCCTTGTGGTCCTTATGGCGGACCAGAGCGATAAACCAGAGATTGGCCAAGACGCAGATCACGAGGGCGTAGATTAAAACCCATTCCGTCCAGTCCATTTTTCAACTCGAATGCGATTGGACCGCGAACGTAGCCACGGACACAGCTGGAGTATGCAGAAACGGCCAGCCAAGAAAAAGCTTCCCCGCGACGCGAACGCGCGGCGTGTGGCCGGGGCGCTCCGCTCTTGCGGAAGCCCCGGACCGGCAG
Source organism: Planctomycetaceae bacterium (assembly GCA_035949535.1). GTDB lineage: Bacteria > Planctomycetota > Planctomycetia > Planctomycetales > Planctomycetaceae > DASPSM01. The sequence continues at coordinate 17,574 of DASZIA010000579.1, forward strand.
CCAACCGCGTCGTCAAAACGGGGGCTTCCGCAAGCGGAGCGCCCCCGCCACCCGTCCGCCTGTGCAGCTAGCCTGCACGAACCGCCGGCAGCGGACCGCTTACTTGCGTGCGCGGCTCTTTAAGTCGGCGGAGCGGTGCGGAACTTGCCCGGCACCCAGAGCACGTCGCTTTTGCCTCCGTCGTTGCAGAGCCGCGCCCAGACGAACAGCAAGTCTGACAATCGATTGAGATAGATCGTCACCTGCGGATTGATCGGGGCGGTCTCGGCCAGCGCGAGGACCTTAATCTCGGCACGCCGACACACGGTTCTCGCCAGATGCAAATGGGCTGATGCCGAAGTCCCACCGGGAAGCACAAAGCTCTTGAGCGGCTCGAGATGCTCGGTCGCCTCATCGATCCAACGCTCGACTTGGGCGACTTGCTCTGCCGCCACACGCAATCGGCCTTCCGCGTCGGGGCCGGGAGTCGCCGGCACGCACAGATCCGCGCCGAGATCGAACAGATCGTTCTGAATGTGCTTCAGCCGGGAGGCGACCGCCTGAGGAGGACCGGCGGCAAGCACCACGCCGAAGAGCGAGTTGAGTTCATCGACCGTGCCGTAAGCGACGATTCGGCTGTCGGTCTTGGGAACGCGCGTGCCATCGCCGAGCGACGTCTGACCTTGGTCTCCACTCTTGGTGTAAATGCGATCGAGATACACCATTGGGCACCGACTCCATTCACCTTCGTGGACAATCCATTTGCGGAATGCCTTCTCTGGCCGAGACTATGGCCTCGCTTCCTCGAACATCAGGTCGGCCTTGAGGGCGTCGTCGGTCGTCGACTGTCCGCCCCGATTCTCTGGACGGTCTTCGACCTTGCGAGAAGCGGTCTTTGGCGGGTTGGCTTTCGCCGGCGGATTTTTTTTGCCGGCGGGCGCCTTTTGAGGCGAGGTCTTGCCGGCAGAATCGGTGGCAGGAGCCGTCTTTGGATCGCCGTTGTTGTCGTCGCCGGAATTCTCTTCCGCGGAATGTTTTTCGTCCGGCGAGACGATGCGTTTGAATGCGGGCAAGCCGTGCAGCGAATCCAGGTCGGAATCTTTTTTCATCCACTCGAGGTCCGGAAAGCCGAGCTTCACCGAAAGTTGCAGATCGGCAATCGCTTTCTTGCGAAATTCGTCGGCTTTTTTGTCGCGCTCGGGCGAAGCGGGCTGCTTGACCGTTTGCTCGAGCGCCCGGCCGTAAACGCAGGCCGCGTTATAGGTGAAGATGAAATCGTCATTGAGTTTCGAGCGAGCGCCCTCGATGGTTTTGGTCCCGCTCGCGATGTTGCCTTCCATCACCTCGCAGATCCCCAAGCCGCTGACCCCCTCGGCGCTGTAAGGATCGAGCTTGACCGCTTTGGAATAGTCTCTATGCGCCTCGGCCAGCTTCTTGGTCTGCAGCAGAGCGTGCGCGCGGCCCGACCAGGCGTCGGCCAACTCGGGATCCAGGTCGATGGCCGCGGTATAGCGCGTAATGGCTTCGTCCCAACGATCGCTCTGCGCCGACTGGCGCGCGGTGAGAAAGGCGGGATAACCGGGCGAACGCATGCTCAACGTCTGCAGCGCATCGCGAGCCAGCTTGCGCTTTCGCGGGTTATCCGAGTCACGCGCCCGAAGAAGGGCCAGCTTGGCCTCCGGCGTGCCGAAATTTGCCAGCGCCGACGTAATGTTTGACCAGAGGGTCGCGTTCTTTGACGAATCGAGCGCATTGACGAGCAATTGCACGGCCTGCGGGCTGCCGTCGTTCTGCAAACCCGTGATGGCCGTCGTGATGAGCGCGCTCTCGCCGTGAATCAACGCCTCGCCGGCAAAGCGGCGGAAGTGGGGCGATTTAAGGAGCTGCAGCGCGTTGAGGGTCGACGCCTTGTCGCGATCGGTAAAAGTCGGATACTTGCCCGCCAGCGCCTCGCCGACCGATTGATCACCGATTTGGGCCAGTGCATTGATGATCTGGGACCGGCTGCCCGAGACTCGATCGAGCGCGCCCAATAGCAGGGGAATGGCCCGCGGATCTTTTGTGCGGTTGAGCAATTCGTAGACGCTCGAACTCGGTTGTCCCGTCTTCATCGTCTGCAGCGCGTACTCGAGCGCCAACTCCTCGCTCTGCGGATCGCTCCGCTTCGACAGCAGTTGAAAGGCCTCTTCACGAACGGGTGGCGTGCCGCGCGCCAGCGCATCCTTCAGCAAATCCAAGAGCCGCGGGTGGCCCGTCTCGACCAGGGCTCGCAGAGCTTCGACGGCCACGTCCGGCTCGGGATCGCCGATGAACGAATAGATCGTGTCGGCCCACAGCGGACGCGGATACTTGGCTAACACCCGCACGATCAGCCGTCGCGAGGCCGGGTGCTCTTTTTTCAAGACGTCCAACAGGGCCTGATGCGCGACCGCGTACCGGGAAGCGGCCAGGCTCTCGATCGCGGCCGAGACCGTCGGCTCGACGTTCTTGCGCGCGTAGAAGAGGAGCTTGTCGATCGCCGCGGGTTCGCCGAAATGCCGCAGGGCCGTGAGCGCGGCGAGCTGCATCTTCACATCGTCGCCGTCCGCAAAGCGCAACACGAGCGGCAGATCCTCGGCGGTCAACCGACTGCCCCCATCGGCAAGCGCGGCGGGACGCACCAGCGGATGTCCAGTTTCGATCTCGGCAAGCAGCTCGGCCCGCGGCAGGGATTCAATGGCCGACTTGAGAGCGGCCCGCACGGCGACCGCATCGCGCCGGTGAATCCGCGGCTCGTCGCCGGAGGCCCCCTCGAGATTTTCCGACATGCGATTGGGCAACGACGCCAGGTGCAATTCCCGCAGAGCCGACGGGAACACGGGCATCTGGGCGTTGTTGTTCTCACCGCGACCGGCCAGAAACGCGCCTTGTTGCAACCAGCTCAGGATTTGTCCGTCGAGCCGAGGCGCCGAGCCATTGAATCGGATCACCGCCCGCACGCACTTTTGAGCGACCAGCGACTCGAGCGTTCCAACCAGGTTGCCGACGTTGACCGTGTTGAGCTCGCCGCCGATGGTCAAGAGGGCCAGGCACCCGCGAGGACCGATCCGCGCGACCGTCAGTTTCATCTCGCGGCGGGCCGCGTCATTCACGTCGATTTCTTGGGCCCTGCCGCCGGCGTCGATCCGCAGCACCATTGGTGGCACGTGGTTGCCCGCGGGCAGTCCGCCAAACACCAGCCACTTTTCGGCCGACTTGTCGGGCGCGATCGGCAGGTCGCCCGTTGGCTGCAACTTCGAGATCGTCACGGTGCGGCCGTGGACCTGGAACACGCTGTTGCGTAATCCCCCGATCGGGTCTTTCAGCTTGTAGTCGGTTCCGTCGCAACGCAGCACGACGTCCTGTTGCCGCATCGCAACAGGCTGAGAACCGTGATTGGTGACCTTGAGCTGGACCGCCAAATACCGCGAGCCGGCCGGCGGATTGTAGTAGGTGTAGATTGACCCGAGATGGAGCGACTCGATCGTGATACTCAATCCCGCAGGCGCCGGCTCACCTGCGGTGCTCGGAGTCGGGAATGCGGCGACGAAGCTCGCGGCGGCCAGCCAGGCGATCAATCCGCTCAGCCGGCAAACGGAGACTGTTCTCGGGAAAGGTCGGCAGGTCGAGATCACGCAATTCCCCCGCGCTCGCCGCAATTGATGAATGCCGCCCAGCGCTGTCGGCCCAATTGATTCTATCACGCCGGAGCCGGTCCGGCTCGGACCGAGGCGCCCTACAGGGCCGAAAAGCGGGTGTCGGCTGGGCCGACAAAGCCACCTGACCGGCACCGCTGGGTGGCCTGCAAAGCGAGTCCTCGTGAATGGTTCAGCCGACACCAGAAACTTACGACTCAGAGGCAAAATCTTGATCAAGAACCAGTGGTTGGCCGTCGCGTCATAGCCCGCTTACTGACGTGCGCGACTCCAAAGAACTGAAAGCCCCGTGCTGGTAGTGTCCTCATTTGAAACCGGGTTTTTCGCGTTTGGCACGGGAGTTCAGGTGGATGCCGTTCCACTATTCGCGCTTGCGCGGGTGGGCCTTTTCGTAGGCCGCAATATCACGCTCGACCGTTTTGACGATGTTACGCGGCCCGGTCTGAGACAGCGGATCATCGACGTGCCGGCCGCTATCGTCGATCTGCTTAGCATGCTCCTTTGCAAGTTCCCTCATTCGGGTTTCAGCGTAGTCCCGATAGGCGGTCGAGATGCAGGCCATGTGAAAGGCCCGCTCACCTCCGTTGAAGACGTACCAGAGCATCGAATGGGGCGACTTGATTGCTTCTCCGCAGACGATGCAACGATTATGCGGGGCATCGGTTGTCGCGGCCAGAAGCGTCACCAATCCCGTTCCGCCAAGCACCAAAGCGATTCCGACCAACACGGCCTTTTTCGTGTTGCGGGTCATCAATCGGCCTCCCGTTTTAGGGTAATGGGCGCGCATCCTGGACGAAAGTTAGGGGTTGGCACGGGAGTTCAGCGGCGTGGGGCGTAAGAACGGGGAGTGTGGTTGAAGTCGGTCGAGGTGCTCGTCTCAGTTTTTCTCATTCAATCGATCAATCAGCTTTGCCAGCCTCGCGTGAGTCGCGAAAGATCGCGATAATTTCATCGTCTGTCATCCCCAACTGCCCCCCGTGCTTCAGGCGATGACTTCGCCAGCGGCGATTTCGATCCAGGTGCGGAATTCGCCGCCCGGCTCGAGCACGCGCCAGCCCGTGTCGACTCCCTGGGACTCAAGATTGACGGCGTCGGTCACGCAGGTGTAGGGCTCGAGGCAAATCGCGTCGCGGTCGGGGGGCGTGTAGACGACCAGCTCGCGGAACTCGGCCGGGAATCGTTGCGTGACTTGCAGGCCCGCGGGCTCATCGATGATCGAACATTCCACGGTCGGGCTGTCTCCAAGGTCGGTCAGCACGTCGTCGAGCTTGAGCACGTCGAAATACGCTCCGTCGCGCAAATCCTTGAATTCGGAAATCGGCAGCCGGCGCCCTGTCGGCAGACAGTCGACCAGCTCCCACTCCTGGCTGGCCGGCGCCACGACCAGGCACCCCGACGAGCGGCTTTTCGCGCTGAGCGGCAGCTTGAAATAGGGATGCGTTCCGAATCCCCACGGGAGCGGATCGGCGGACGGATTGACGATCAAAATGTCGGCCCGCAGCATGGCTCCGCGAACCGAGTAACGCACCTCAATGCGAAAATCGGCCGGCCAATAAGCCATTCGGTCCGGCGCGTCGCGGCTGAGCTGAAACATCCCGACCACGGAGTTTGGCTCCCGCGCGGCCACGCGCCAGGGCCGGTCGAGGCAGAAGCCGTGGATGGCGTTTGCCGAGTGGAAGGGGGCATTCGACGGGGCGATTTCGTAGTCCTTCCCGTTCCACGAATACCGTCCGCCGCGAATTCGGTTCGGAAAGGGAAACAGAATCGGGATGCCGTGGCCGCTGGGCTTCTCGCTGCCGCGGGGGAACTGCGGCGAGGCATCGATCACCGGCACGGTTTCGTCGCCGACGCGCGACTGGAAGTCAAAGCAGTTGAAGCCCAAGGCGGGAGCGATCTTGGCGGTCGAACCGCGGCCATCCGACAGGAAGATCACGTCCATGCCGAGTCCTCTGCTGGAGTCCCGGCCTCAGCCGGTCTTCGGCCCAACTCAAAACGGACCGGCTGAAGCCGGGACTCCAACGGTCAGTTCCACTCGGGGTTGCCACACAACTGGGGCAAAATGCGATTTGACTCTTGGACCTTGACCATCAGCTCGTCCCAGACCGTATACGGGTCGTCGCTGAAGATCGCGGTGTCGACCGCGGGCAGGGTATGCCAGTCACCCCGGGCTAGTTCGCCCTCCAGTTGGCCCGCGCCCCACCCAGCACACCCCGAGTAAATTCGGAATCGCAGATCGGGATTCCCGTCGGCCGATGACCGCACGATTTGCTCGAAGACTTCGGCGCTGCTGCCGACATAGACGCCGGGGATTACCGCCGATTCGTTCGAATCGAATTCGAGCGAGTTGTGCACGATGAACAAGGCCGAGGGTTCGACCGGTCCGCCAACGTAAACCAGGTCGTCCGTCTCGGGGAGCTTGAAGTGCTCGGAGAGGGCGTGGGCGACGGTGACAGACGAAGGCCGGTTGACCACGAGCCCCATGGCCCCATCGGAACCGTGTTCCACCATCAGGACCACAGTCTTGTAGAAATTCCGATCGCGAAGCCGTTTGCCGGCGATCAAATAGTACCCGCGGAGAGACTCAGACTCAGACATCGCACGCCCACATGGAATCGGACAGGCGGAAACTCAAGCCCCGAGACGGCTTGCAGCAGCCCCGAGGGTCGAGGGAAGCGCAGGCATTATAGGAGTGAGCTGAAGTCCCAGACAAGCAGGTGTTTTCGCAGTGAGGCTGAAAATCCAACCGACTAGAATGGCGGCATGAGCGACGACCATCTGGTGGAAAATGGTGGAGAACATGGAAGGAATCCAACCGTCATGCTCCCCTCTCCCCTTGCGGGAGAGGGGTCGGGGGTGAGGGGTCCCCTTGCGCCGCTTTCCAGACCGCTTCCGCGATGGACTCCCATTCGTCGAAGATTTCATTGTTCCAATACCGCAGGATCTGGAACCCCTGCGATCGCAACCATTGATCGCGCACTCGGTCGTACTGGCGCTGTGCTTGCGCGTTATGCTGGCCACCGTCCAACTCGATGATCAGGCGTTTTTCGAGGCAGACGAAATCGACAATGTATTTTCCCAGCGGAAGCTGACGGCGGAATTTCAAGCCCTTAAAGGCGCGGCGGCGAAGCCGTCGCCAGAGACATGCCTCCCTACGCCGTTCACGACTGGCCGTCGATTTTCGGCGCAAGAGATTGATATTTGAGATGTTCGAGCTTCCGCTACGATTTTGATTTGCCGTCGAAACCGCTAGCAAGGAAGCTCGAACAATGCAGGGATCGTATCGAAGTTC
>DASZIA010000580.1:0-9594 GCA_035949535.1 Planctomycetaceae bacterium
GCTGAGGAACACAGAAAGCGGAGCGGCACCCCTTCCCTCGCGTCGAAAGCGATCCGCCAAACGGCGCAGTTCATGCAGCAGCTGTTGCGGCGGACGAGGCAATTGAGAGTCTGGGAGAAGTTGGCCGTCAAACCAGGAGTAGGCCTTCCCCACATGGGGAACCAAAGTCAGGCCGTACTCGCGGCTGAGCTCATGAACGATGTTGCCTTCGCCGTGCACGAATTCAGCCCCGAGTTCAATCGGATGGCGCGCGAGGGAGCGCCGGGTGAAGATGCGTCCCCCGATGCGATTACGCGCCTCGACGCAGATGGCGGTGAGTCCGGAGCGTACCAGCTCGCGCATCGCGAACACCCCGGCGGCCCCGGCGCCGATCACGATGACGTCGGCGCGAACCGGCAGACTGCGTGGACGATCAGGCTTTGAAGGTTGCTTCATAACGAACCGGCCAGCGGTTCAATTCCGTAGAGCGATGACCACCACCTGCAATTGCGTTTCGACTACTGCACGCGGCCGCCAGCCTAACGGCTCAGCTTGCACATGCCACCGCGAATTGCAAATCGAGTGCGCGGCGAATCGCGATGAGTGAAGAGATGGTGCGTTGTCCGCCTTGCCGCATGGGAATGAAGTCTATCCAATGATGAGTCTTATCCGGAGACAAAATGGCAGCATCAGAATTGCAGGCAGCAGCTGACTCCCAGATCGAAGGCGTGCCGCCCGTGTCGACCAACGGCGCCTCGGCGCACAGCGGGCACTCGGCGAGCCTGGCGGCCCTCGTGTTGGGAGCGCTGGGGGTCGTCTTTGGCGACATCGGCACGAGTCCCTTATACACGCTGAAGGAGTGCCTGATCGCGGCGGGAGGCGCCGAGGCGAGCGTCGCCGATTTGTACGGCATCTTGTCGCTGATGCTCTGGGCGCTCGTGATGGTGGTGACCGTCAAGTATCTGTGCTTTGTGATGCGCGCCGACCATCATGGCGAGGGGGGCATTTTTGCGTTGCTGGCCATCGTGCCCGAGCGGTTCCGCGCGCATACCTCGCGCAAAGGACGGATCACCGCGATGGCCCTCTTGGCGGTCGTCGGAGCTTCGCTGCTCTACGGCGACGGAGTCATTACGCCGGCAATCTCGGTCCTGAGCGCGGTTGAGGGGTTGGCCGTCGCCAGTCCGCGACTCGCCCCGCTCGTTCTGCCGCTCACGTGCGGCATCCTCGTGGCGCTCTTCTCGATCCAACGCCGCGGGACCGGTAACGTCGGCAAGGTCTTCGGGCCGGTGATGACAGTCTGGTTCGTGACGCTCGCCGTGCTGGGAGTGCATCACATCCTTCAGCGGCCCGAAATTCTGGGAGCGTTCTCGCCGCACCATGGCCTGTCCTTTTTCCTGCGTCACGGCTTTCACGGCATGCTGATTTTGGGATCGGTCGTGCTGGCGGTGACCGGAGGCGAAGCGCTCTACGCCGACATGGGGCATTTCGGCGTCCGGCCGATTCGCTGGGCGTGGTCGGCCTTCGTGTTGCCGGCGCTCGCGTTGTGTTATCTGGGGCAGGGGGCACTGGTCCTCGGCAATCCGGCTGCCTTCGAGAACCCGTTTTATTCGCTTGTGCCCGCGGGATTGCCGACTTATTTGCTGATCGTTTTGTCGAGCGCCGCCACTGTGATTGCTTCGCAGGCACTGATTTCCGGGGCCTTTTCGCTGACCCGCCAGGCCATGATGCTGGGTTACCTGCCGCGGATGACAATCAAGCACACCGCCTATCACACCGAAGGACAGATCTACATTCCCGAAGTAAACACGATGCTCGCCGTGGGCTGCCTCGCGCTGGTTCTCACGTTTCGAGAATCGGTGAAGCTGGCGGCCGCCTACGGCATCGCCGTCACCGGCACGATGGCCATCACCTCGGTTCTCTACTTCATCGTGACGCGCTATACGTGGGGCTGGAGCAACTGGAAGGCCGGCGCGCTTTTGGTGCTGTTCTTGTCCTTCGACATTCCGTTTCTGCTGGCAAATCTGTTTAAGTTCTTCGACGGCGGCTACGTGCCGATGCTGATCGGCGCGGCCCTCATCGCCGGCATGCTGATCTGGAGCCGCGGCCGCACCGCCCTCATGGAAAGTTACGCGCGAAGATTCCCGACATTCGACACGGCCCGGCCGATCCTCGATCGCTGCATCTCGACGCGTGTCCCCGGCACGGCCGTCTTCCTCTCGCGTTCCCCCAACCACGTTCCGCCGATCCTGGTGCACCACGTCGAGCGGAGCCGGTCGCTGCACGAGAATGTGATCCTGCTCACGGTCGAAGAGGCGACGGTCCCGGTTGTTCCCGAGGCGTCGCGCTTGCAGGTGACGTCGCTCGGCGACGGTTTTTACCGACTCATCGTTTCCTTCGGATTTATGGAGCAGCCGCTGCTCGTTCCCGCACTGCACGCGGCAGCCGCCCAGCTGGGCATCCCGTTCGATCCGGCCGACACCTCTTATTACGTCGGGCACGAGACGATCGTGGTGAAGGACGAGGCGAGACTCAATCGCATCCCCGAGGCGATCTTCTCCTACATGAATCGCAACGCCGCCCACGAAGAAAAGCGCTTCGGAATGCCCCTCGCTCAGGTTGTCGAGATCGGCACTCAGATCGATATCTGAGTTCCCTGAGAGTCTGTCGTCGGCGCGGCCGGATTGGCGCAATCCGGTTGGCGCAGGCAAGCGGGGATGACGCGATTACGGGGCGGCGACTTCCGGATAGATCTTGAGGGCGTCGTCTTCAATCTTGAATCCGGTCGGTTTCGGCAATTGCTCCAAGAGAATTGAAAGAAGACTTCTGAGCCTGATCCCGGGGGCTGAGCCGTGGACCTCCGTCTTCGATGCGACCGTCTTGTCGATCACGATTTTGATCTGATACCGCGCCGCAAGAAACTCGACTGCATCTTTCAGGGACTGCGGCTCGATCACGAAGTCCACCGGCATTTCCAGGGCTTCTCGAATCGTACGCGCTTGGGGAGATTCGAGCTTTGGTGCCACGGGCGCGGGCCTGACGTGAATGGGTTCCTGACCAACGAATTTGGGCGAGATCTTGAGGACCTCATCCTCGATCCGGAACCCGGCCGGCTTCTGGCCTTGCCCCAAGACACTCTTGAGAACATCGGCCACCACCATCCCCTCGCGCGCGACCTGCACTTCGCTCGCCAAGTCGATTCCTGCCTGCGCAAACTCCTTTTGGTTCAACAAGATGGGGATCTGATACCGCGCGGCAATAAAGTCGACTGCCTCTTTCAGGGTCTGCGGTTGGATCTGAAAATCCGATTTGGATGCCAGAGCTTCCAGAATCCTGAGGCTGGTCAGTGAGCCGCCTTTCACGACGTCGGATTTCGAGCCGTCTTTGGCGACGCGATATTGCTCACTCGTCCGCTGATCGAAAACAAGAGTGCCGGGAGCAAGCTTCAGACTGAATGTCTCTGCCGGGATCGGCTCGTTGATCGCGTATTTCGTGACTTTGTCTTCGCTCAGTTCACCGGGCTGCTTAGACGTCCAAGCGGCGGGAACCCAGCCGTGAACCGGATCGTGCCGATACTGAATTGAAATCGTGTGCGTATTTTTGGGGCTATCCTGGTCCTTCGGGTGAAACTGCAGCTCATCAGCCACAACGATGTCGTCGCGAGCGGGGTCAACCCAGCACCGCTCAAGCCAGCGGTTGTTGTCCTTGGCGTTCTGAAGCTCGACGCAGCGCAAACCGGCGACGAGGGCATTCTCGGTGACGACGCGAAACTGGTGACCTCCGACGAAGGCGTCCAGGGGGCGAACCGTCAGCAGGAGTTGCGTCGGAGCAATCCGTCGCCAATGGCCGCCGCCTGCCGTGGCGTGACAGACCGATAAATCTGCCGCATCGCCCAGGCCCTCGACACTTAGAGTGGTCGCCCCATTCATCACCAGATGCATCCTTACGGCGTGCGGACTTCCGAGCGGTGTGCTGTCAAACCGGCACCGATCAGGCTCCTCGGCCCAAAAGCTGGATTGAATAAGTCGGGAGCGGGCGTCTGCTCGCTTAGAAAACGCTTTTCCCTGGCTGCGGAGATCGGCCACTTTACCGAAGAACGTCCGACTCTCCCATGCGAAATAAACCGATCGGTTGCGTTCCTGGCGGGCTTTCCAGTTCGCAAGAATGCGTTCGAGCGTGGGAACACGCGCGCCTTTCGTCGCCGCGGGTCCTTTCTCAGGCGCAGGCGACGGAACTGATTTGGCGGGCGGATCGAGCGCGGCCAGTTGGACGGGAACGGATTGCGATTCGGAGGCGCGAGCGCCGAAGCCGCCGAGTGCAAACCCGATTGATATAGCGATCACAACGAGGCTCGCGATTTGATGACGCACTAAAGGAGCGGACCAGCGAGCCACGGTATTCTCCTCGAGAAGTTCGCGGATTCGATTCCTCACGGTTCGGCGGCGGAAGAACGGCAGGGCGGGACGCAGCGCCGCATCGCGCTGACCCGGCAGGGCACTGCGACGACTGAAATCGACCAGGATTTGCGCGAGCATCTGGCCGGCGACTCCGCGTTGAACGGCAGCCGCGTCGCAGACTTGTTCGCGATAGACGTCAACGCGATTGAGCAGCCAGTACACCAAGGGATGAAAGAAGAAGACCGCGCGAATGGCCTCTTCCGCAAGTTTCGCCCAATCGTCGCGTCGAGCGACGTGTGCCAGTTCGTGCCACAGCACGGCCCGCTGGGCGTCGGGATCGAGTTGTTCCCAACCGCTGGGCACGAGGACCAAAGCCCGCCAGCCGCCGACAAAGACTGGGGCTGTGAGCGCCGAGTGAATCCCAAGTCGCACCCGTCGGCGCAAGCCCATTCCCTCTCGGCAGCGATCGAACAGCTCTTGCGATTCCGGATTGGGTTGTCGTGCGCTGCGCGGGAGACGTGACAGCCAGATCGCCCCAGCGACCAACCGAATCAATTGGACGCACGCGCCGACGGTCCATAGCGCGGCTGCGATCAGGACCACGATGCGGCCCGCGCCAAAATGCTGGGCACTCTGCGGAGCGGCGCTGGACGACAGTTGCATTGTGGCGATGTCCGCGCGAGCTGGCTCCGCTCCCACGGCCGAGCGAGCACGATCCTCGACGATTGCCGCGGTCGATTTCGCGATCGACGGACGAGGTAGCGGCTCGGCGGATTCGGCGGCCAGCTGTTCGGGTGCGACGTCATCCGTTGCGCTAACCCACCGGTTCGGCAGCAGCTTCGCTCCCCACCAGTGGGGGACCAAGGGCATCAGCAGACCGGCGACTAACACAAGCTGACAGGCGGCGAGGCGCAAGGACGCCTGACGCGGGGGCCGCACAGCGAACCAGAGCCCAATCGCCACGATCAGCACGCCCCATCGCAGCGACCAGTCGAGCAGAAGCCATAAGGCCGGTCCGAGCCGCAGATCGATGAAGTCGCTCATGTTTTCCTCCGCTTGGCTTTTTTCGGAGAATTCGGTTCGGCTCGGGAAGACTTCCGGGCGCGCGGCGGCTTGGGAGCGCGTTGCGGATTGCCTGCCAGTTGGGCCTCGATTTGCCTCAGGTCATCCGCCGAGAGTTGGTCGGCGTCGACGAGGCCCAAGACGAGGCGTTCGGCCGAGCCGCGAAAGAAGCGCGCGACAAAATCGGAGAGCAGGGTGCCCGTCGCCTGCTCGCGCGACAGTAATGCGCGGTAACGGTGCGTCTGAGTCTCGACGTCGTGAGTCGCCAACCCGGCCCGCTCCATATTTTGGAGGAGCCCGAGTACCGTGGTGTAAGGGAGTGGATGGTCCCGATCCAACTGATCAAGCAGCTCGCGGACGGTCATCGGGCCGTGGTCCCACAGCAGACTCAGCACCTCGAATTGGCGTTCCGTGATGGCGAGCTGTTTGCGCCGCGACATGGAATTTGGCTCCCTCGGACTGATACTGGCGATTGGGTACGCATTATTGCGTATCGAGGTCGTTAGCGTCAAGCGGTGCGAGCGATTTAATCACCACGCCGAGACGCTGGCGCGATGTAGCCGGCGATCTCCACGGACGGGGTGGTATTTCAAGCGGCCGCCGCCGCGGGGTAACATCGCTTGGATGAGTGATGTCAACCAAATGCTCGAGCGGATCAAAGAGGGCGATCGCGCTGGGGCTTTTCGGTCGACGCGAGCGCCCTAGCGCCACTGGCTCGCGCGACTTGACTGAGTTCGTCGAAGCGGGGCAACAGGAGTGCCGCCGCTGGTAGGGTTAATTCGGGCGGGGCTCATTGGCGCGGTCGAAAATCGCCCTCACCTAACCTCTCCCATCGGAATGGGAGAGGGACCAAACGAATCACCCTCGCCCATTGTTATGGGAGAGGGACAAGACGGTCTTGTTCGGTCCCCTCGCGGGGCTCATGTGGAATCGAAAGGGCTTCTGCGCGCGGTCGAAAAATCCTTGACATTTCGACTGCGTGAGAGCAACCTAACAGTCGGCGACCCCTCCCGCCGACAAACGAACTCGTCTTCAGTCGCATGAGGAGAGGCCGATGTTGTCGAAACATTGGTTTCGACGCGCGTGCGCGCGGCCGCAAGGGTCGAACGCGTCGCCGAAGCGCGGTCGCCGGGCCTTCACGCTCATCGAGTTGCTCGTCGTCATTGCGGTCATTGCAGTGCTCGCGGCGCTCCTGCTGCCCGCGGTCCAAAGAGCGCGCGAAGCGGCCCGTCGCACGCAATGTACGAACAATCTGAAGCAACTCGCCCTGGCCTGTCACAACTATCACGATGTGAATGGCTGCTTCCCGCCGGGCAATCTCGATCTGTGGGCCATGTATACCGACGACGGAATCCCGCCGAACGGCACTCCTCCCGACTATGCGTTTTGGGATCCTTCCCAGGGCGGGGACATGAACGTCGCGGTCAACTTCGCGCCGTTTTCGCTCAACGTCCCGAACCAGTTCGTATTCAGTAACGGCAGCTGGAATCGGGTCGCGTCGAGCGGCGGAAGTGTCCCTCCGCTGACCATCTCCCAGTGGACGATTGCGGCACCCTGGGGCTGGCAGAGCTACGTGCTGCCGCAGATCGAACAAGGCAACGTCCAGATCGACCGCTCGACCGGGGGCTATTGGAAAACGAACTACGTCAGGAACCTCAACGAGTTCTTCAATTGGAGTAAAAACTCGGCTGTGAATCAGACTGCGATCAAGGTGCCGATCCCCACTTTCATCTGCCCCAGTGCGCAAGTGCCCAGTTCGCGCCCCGGCGGCTATGCCTTTTCGACCTATCGCGGAGTCGCCGGCGCTCAACCGTACCCCGATCTCAACGGCAACCCGAATCCTCAAGGGGATCCCGGCTTCATCGCCGACGCAGGCAATCTGCGATGGTTCTCGAACGGTGTGCTCTATCCTTCGAGCTCGGTGCGGATCGTGGACATTGCTGACGGCACTTCGAACACGCTCTTGATGGGAGACGGCCAATTCGGCTTTTGGGGTGACGGAGCGAGTTGTTGCGCCCGTTTCCGGAATGACCTGGCAGGTCCACAAGGCCTGTCCGTCGATTTCGACACGACGTGGAGCGGAGCCACCATGCCGAGCCTCGCCAACGGGACGGTTTTCCATCTGCGGTTCTTTGGCTTTGGCAGTCAGCACGACGAAGCGGTGATCTTCGCGCTGGCGGATGGCTCGGTGCGTCAAATCAGCAAGGTTGTCGATCGAAACCTCATTCGCCTGCTGGCGATGCGGGCCGACGGAAGCCCCATTCCAAGCGAGTACTGAAAAGGCCGCCCAGGATCCAACACCCAAGTTGGGCCAGAAAATCTCCGGCCCGCAGTCGAAATCGGGGTTCGCCGATCGACTACTCAGGCACCGACCAGGATTTTTGAACAGGAGGCCACAGAGTAAGAGGCCATGCTGGAGATCTGCCTCTGTGAACTCCGCTACCTCCTGTTCAAGCTGGCTTATTCCGCTCAGTCGAACAGCAGCTCCGTCTGCAAAGGCCTCATCTCATGGTCGCAAGCATCGCTTTGGAAGCGGGCGCCGTTGGTTGATTTGATGACACAGATATTTCATCAGCGGGCTGGGGCCCTCTTTATGCTGATGGACGGCACGATGAAACTTTTCAAGCCGTCGTTCGTCGTCGGGCCGGGTCACTTTGTTTCAATAGGAACAGCGATGAGAGATCCCGCTCGCTGACAGTTGACTTGGTCACATTCAGGTCCTCAGCCGATGGGCCATGGTCGAAGGGCCCGAGCTGACTGGCCGCGAAGGCAAGGCGTGTTGTGATCCAGCGGGGCGCAGCAAACCTGGTTGCCATCGAGCAAATCGTCGTTCGATACTGGCGGTCCGTCTCTCACGGAGCCGTTTTCAGCAAACGTCCGGCATCGAGGTCAAACCGAATCGTCCATAAAATTTTCCGAGCCAATAAAGTCAGAATATGCTGATTCGGCAACCGGCTCGCTGACGGTCCCGTCGCTCGCTTCGAGAGATCGCTGCGCCACGCGATTCGAGCCAAGTCTCGGTTTGAAAACGACCCAGATCGTCGCATCCGAGCCCTCGCCAGAGTCTTGACGAATACCAGCGTCCGAGGACTTCAAAGCGTCCGGTAAGAGCCCGGGGAAATTTATGCCGGTCTTGAACTTTGACACCAATTTCTCAGCCTGTTGTCGGGGCACTCGGAAGGACGCTTTCACTTCGAACGGCAAAGCAACTTTTGGCATTACTTCGTCCTCACTGTATGTTGCCCTGATTGGCCAAATCACAAACGGTTGCTGGCTCAGTCGATGGTTGCGGTTTCCGCGCTACGAACCGTGACCGCGCGATAAGGCGGTTGAGACAATCCAAGTACGACTTCATTGAATGGTCGTCCGAAGGAATGCGGCACTCAAAATCGAACAACACGACGGGGCGAATGCCCTCCGCTTCCGCCGAAGCTTCGGTTCCGCGGAGAGCGACAAACGCGTTGTGACCCCAAAGAGTAGCGAGCGTCGGTTTGGCATCGGGATTGTCGCCTACCACACCGCACGGCCTTCGCGCGCGGGCGTAGCGCGTAATCGGTTCTGTTCTTCGCAACTCTCGCCGCTGAGCGCGACCCTACCGCGATCGGTCATGAGGTTTCGATCGAGGTCTGTGGAATCTCCCGAAATCGATGGCGATGACGAGCCGTCTCTCCTCATAGCCGAACTGAATGACGTCAAAGGCGATGAGGGACAAAAAAACGACCGCCAGGAGCACCAAAGAAGGGATCATGCAAGTTGTGCCTTTCGTCCGCGAACCGAAACACAGTCGCCTGAAGCCCGCCAAGAATTCCGCTGAGAACAAAGAGACAAGAACAGACTCGTGAGCCTGCAGCTACACCTTCCCGCCCGTACGTCGTGCGAAGCTTTCCGGCAATGGGCGTGCCGGACCGGGCGGCTTCCCAGCCGACGGACAGCTTTTGAACAGCGATTGGGGTGGGGCAGCATGGTCAGAGCTTTCCGCTTCCGTTTGGATCTAGACGTAAGTGCAAGCGTCCAAACGATCCGCGCTGACGTCGCCTTTGCTGTCGCTCTGCGATGGGCGTCGCCTCAGAAGCGGGCTTGTCGGGCGGAAATGCAGACCGGTTCGCACAAAGATTCGATCGGCCGTTGACCAATGCGGTTGGAAACTTTCCTGATTTCG
>DASZIA010000581.1:0-4039 GCA_035949535.1 Planctomycetaceae bacterium
GATCCTGCGAATGCCGTCCAATAAGTGTCGATGCACGCTGTCCTTGGTGCTGCGCACGGTCAGTTGCAGCGTCACTTTGCTGGGAATGATGTTCCCTTTGCTGCCGCCGTGAATCGAGCCGACGGTCACGACTGCCGGGTCAGTGGGGTTCGTCTCGCGGCTCACGAGCGTCTGCAGGTCGAGCACGATGCGGGAGGCGAGCACAACCGGATCGACCGTCGTATGGGGTGCCGCTCCATGCCCGCCCCTGCCCTTTACGACGATCTCGACCGCGCCGGCGTTCGCCAGTGCGGCTCCGTCGCTGAAGGCGATCGAACCGTAGGGCACAAAAGAATTGCAGTGCAGCATCAGGCAGTAGTCGGGACGCGGGAACGTTGAAAAAAGTCCGTCGGCCAACATGTGGCGGGCACCCAGGCCAATCTCTTCGGCTGGCTGTCCGATAAAGACCAGTGTCCCCTGCCAGCGGTCCTTCATTTCCGAAAGCACACGGGCCGTCCCCAACCAGCATGTCATGTGCATATCGTGCCCGCAGGCGTGCATCACGCCGACCTCGTGATCGCTTCTGTCGCGTGCGTGGACGGTGCTCGCGTAGGGCAGACCGGTTCTTTCAACGACCGGCAGCGCATCCATGTCGGTGCGGACCAACACTACGGGGCCGGGCCCATTCTTGAGCACGGCGACGATGCCCGTTCCACCGACCTTCTCGGTCGCCTCAAAGCCTAGGGCTCGGATTTCTTTCGCCAAACGAGCCGCCGTCTGGACCTCGTGGAGGGACAGTTCGGGATGGGTGTGGAGGTGCTTGTAGAGTGCTTCGAGTTGATCGTATTGTGCGGCGATGCCCTTTTTGACTTCATCGGCCTGTTTTCGAATGGTGTCGCCTTCGCCCGCCGGCGCCCCGGATTGCCCGGCGCAGATCAACAGGCAGAGCCGAACGAAGCGTGCGAGCGCGAACATCTTTGGATTTCGCATAGTGCGGCTCCCGGCGCGAGACCCGACGTCTAATTTGACCTCCAGCACTATACACTTTCTTCCCGCGCGACAGCCGCGCCGATCAGCGGTAAGCGTCGTGCGTGATGGGTCCAGGTGTCCGTCAACAAGCGCCAAACACCAGATCCGCCAGTTGGGCCCGATGATGGCTCGCGTCGCCGAAGAGGATCTCCGAGGCCTTCGACCGCTTGTAGTACAGCTGCAGGTCGTGCTCCCAAGTAAAGCCGATGCCGCCATGCACCTGCACGCCCCGGTTGGCAACTTCGCGCGACGCATCGGATGTGTAAACCTTGGCCGTCGAGATGACACGGGCGCCACTCTGGGGATCGGCATCGACGGCCCACGCTGCGAAATAGATCGCCGAACGGGAACTCTCGGTCCATAACAGCATGTCGGCACACATGTGCTGCACGGCCTGGAACGATCCAATCGGCTTGCCGAACTGTTGTCGCGTTTTCGCGTATTCGACCGCGTTGTCGAGAATCCACTGCATCCCGCCGAGCATGTCGGCACAAACGAGCAGAGTGCCGACTTGCATCGAACGGACCAGCGCTCGGCAGGCCGCGTCGCCGACAGCCAGCACGCCCTCGGGGCCGACGGTGACCTTCTCGAAGGCGACGTCGCAGAGTTTGCGCGTTTGATCCAGCCCCGGGGTCGGCGTGATCACAACGCCCGCGGACTTGGCCGGCATGGCAAGTAGGGCCAGGTCGTCGCCCGCTCGAGCGACACAGACAATCACATCCGCCACGTCTGCGTCGGAGACGAAGGACTTGCGGCCGCTCAGTTGAAAACCGCTGCCGCTTTTTACGGCTTGCAATCGCACCTCCGCGGCGTCCCAACTCGTGTCCGGCTCCAAGAGCGCGACCGCACCCTTCGCCTCGCCAGCAACCAGCGGTTGCAGGTACTTCGAAGCGGTGTTGGCTTCAGCGATGAGCGTCGCCGCCCAGACGGTGCCCAAGAACGGCCCTGGGAAGCAGGCCCGTCCCATTTCTTCGGCGACGACCGCCAGGTCGACCGGGCCAAGGCCCAATCCACCGTGCGCTTCGCTCAGGTGAATGCCCAGCCACCCCTGTTCGGCCACCGCGGACCACAACTCGGGGTCGAGCGCGGTGTCGGTGGCCATCAGCTCACGGACCCGCTTGGCGGGACACGCACGGGCAAACAGGTCACGGGCCGACTTTTGCAACAGCTTTTGCGGTTTGGAGAGATCGAATTCCATGGGGTATGTTCCACTAAATGACGGTGCGCGATTCTCGGACACTGATAGCAGACCCCCTCACCCCCAACCCCTCTCCCGCAAGGGGAGAGGGGGGAGGAGGATCCGCATCGGCACGGCTTGCACGAGGAGGCGTTGAGAGCGAATCTTCTCCCCTCTCCCCTCGCGGGAGAGGGGCTGGGGGTGAGGGGGACCCGGCCGCTGTCTCAGAATTGCGCACGGTCATTTAATAACTCCGGGGCAAACCCAGCACGCGCTGGGCGATGATGTTTCGCTGCACTTCGCTCGTGCCCGCCTCGATCGTGTTGCCGCGGCTACGCAGATAGTTGTACGCCCATCGGCCGCTGTCGAAGTCTGTCAATTGGCCGTAGGGACCCAACACCTCCATTGCGATCTGGGCATTCCGCTGATTCAGCTCGCTCCAATACAGCTTCTGAATCGAGCCTTCCGGCCCGGGAGCACCCCGCTTGCTGAGGTTGCTCAAGGCTCGGGTCGTGTTGAGGCGGAACACTTCCAAATCGACAAACGCCTGGGCGAGTTTCTGCCGGATCGCTGCGTCTTCGATGACCGCCTTGCCATGCCGACGCAGCTTGCGGGCTTGCTCGACCACGGCATCCAGGTTGCGCTTGAAAACGATATACAGCCCGGAGCCGAGGTTGGCCCGCTCGTTGCTGAGGGCCGTGATGGCGACGTTCCAACCCTCGTTCACTTTTCCCAGCACGCGGTCGACCGGCACGCGCACGTTGGAAAAGAACATTTCGTTGAAGGCCGAGTCCCCCGACATCATCTTGAGCGGTCGCACGCTGATCCCCGGGCTCTTCATGTCGACCAACAAGCAGGTGATTCCCTTGTGCTTGGGAGCGGTGGTGTCGGTGCGGACGACCAGCATGCACAGGTCGGCAATATGCGCGTAGCTGGTCCAGATCTTCTGGCCGTTGACGACGAAGTGGTCGCCGTCGAGCGCGGCCTTGGTTTCGAGCGAAGCCAGATCGCTCCCCGCGTTGGGTTCGGAGAAACCCTGGCACCAGATTTCCTCTCCCGAGAGCATGCGCGGAAGGTAGCGCTCTTTCTGCGCCTCGGTGCCGACCGCGATGATCGTCGGCCCAACCAGGCTGAGTCCGATCGTCCCGAACAGCTCGGGAGCGTCCGCCAGAGCCAGCTCTTCCTGGAAGATGGCCTGCTCGATAAACGTCGCGCCTCGGCCGCCAAACTCCTTGGGCCAGGCGATGCCCGCATAGCCGCCGTCAAACAGCTTGCGCTGCCAGTCCTTGAGATACCGATAGTAAGCGGCGGCCGACTCGCCGGTGCGGACCACGTGGCTGTTTTTTTTGGGTACGTTCAGCTTGAGCCACGCCCGGAATTCATCGCGAAATTTCAGCTCGCTGGGGGTGAGACCTAGATCCATCGCTGCGTGCCTTTCTGCTTGAACAACCCGACAATGTCGCGGACAAACTGCACTACCGCGCTGAGTTCGCCCCTCACCCCCGGCCCCTCTCCCGCGAGGAGAGAGGGGAGAAAAGAATTGGACTAGGGCGGTGGTGGCACCGCCGGCGCCTGAGCTTGCCACAGCAGTTCGGCCACGTCCATCACCTTGATCTCACGATCACCCTTGCGGGCGTTGATGCCGTCTTCCAGCATCGTCATGCAAAATGGGCAGCCGACCGCGACCACGTCTGCCCGTGTCTCCAGAACTTGCCTCGCCCGCTCCTGGTTGACTCGTTTGTCCGGCGGTTCGTCGACGAAGCTCATGCCGCCCCCGCCGCCGCAGCAGAAACTGTTGCTGCGGCTCTGGGTCATTTCGATCGGGCTCGAACGGGTCGAAAGCTGGACCAGCTC
>DASZIA010000582.1:0-5253 GCA_035949535.1 Planctomycetaceae bacterium
AAGCTGGCCCCTTCGGCGGAGCAGGGCGGCTTCGTGAAAGGCGACCCGAAACAACCAACCTTTAATCGACTCCTCTCGGGCGGTGTGCCCCGATTCGACGGCTTTGGCAAACGTGTTCTGCAGAGCCTCGGCAGCCAGGTCGGAGTTTCGCAGCACACCCTTCAGAAACAGGCCGATTTCGTCGGCGTAACGTTCGTAAAGTGCGGCGACGACAGCCGAATCGATCCGCGAGGGCTGATTTGGTGGCGGATCGGACCGGGCCGGATCAATTTGACCATGGTTTGCCGCGGTCACAAAGACCCTCGCCGCACGACTCTTAAAGCTACGATGCGCCGACCCGCCCGGTTATTTTCCGGCCCGACGTCTATTTTCTGGATTTTCGGGCGATTTGCGAGAAGCGGGCGCGGCTTTGCTTTCAGTGGCGAGGGATTTCATACCACAGCTGCTCCAGCGTTCCGGGGCTTCCGCTACGCGGAGCGCCCCGGCCATGCGTTTCGGAACCACCACACAACGCCGGCTGCGGCTCACTTTTTCAGCACGTCCGCGAGCAGGATATCGATCTCAGCTTCCGAGAGGCGCCGAGCCGTTGTGCGCCACATCTTCGCGAAGTGGGGGCGATCCTTGATATCCCCGGGATACCCGAAGTTCCCCCTGGGACCGTCGCTGGTGATGAGCGGCTTGCCGTCGGAGTCGAGGATCACCATCCAGGGAACGCCCCCCTCCGCTTTGGGACGCAACTTCTCGATGACGGCCTCGCCGTGCGCGAAGCGGCGATCGATCTTAATCCAGACATAGTCTTTCTCGATCAACGATCGGTGTCGATCGAGATATGTCGCCAGCTCGTCGCACCAGCCGCAGTGGGCGCCGCTCTGTTCCACCAGCACCCGCTTGTTTTCGCGTTTGGCCCGGGCGAGTGCGTCAGCCAGCCGCGTTTGCGCGTCAGGCAATGGAGCCCGATGTCCGTAGAGAAACGCGGTGAGGGGCCTGGCGTCCATCTTGCCCGGCCACAGTTGTTTGCTTGTGGTTGCCGCGACGAGACGCCCGTCGTGATCGACGACGGCAAGGAGAGCATCGTCGGACGAAGGAACTGTCAACTTCCAGCGCGCCAGAAACGTTTTTAGCTCGGCCGCACGTTCGCGCGACGAGGCGTCAATGACCAGCCGGGTGACATTGGCGAGCGCGTTGCGCGCCTCGTTGTCACCTTCTCGGCGGTCTCGCCAGTTCAGGATCGCGAAGAATCGCCGAGTGACCTCACTCGAGGGCGACGCCGCGAAGACAAGCACGTAGTTCTCGAACAGCCGAGATCCGCTGAGACTGTTCTCGAGCCGAGCGTCGAGCGGCTTGTTGGCGCCCATACCTTCGGCGTTCGCCTTCTGGAATTCGTCCTTTCTCGACGTGAACCCCTCGGGCACCGGTGTTAGCCCCCTCGCGTTGAGTAGCGGTGTCCCATCGCGGTGGCTCAAATCCCTCGACGGTAAATACTTTGGGATCAATGTGTTCATTCACCGACTCCCAACGGCAGGTCACCTTGATCTTGACTCCGTTGTCATAAATGTCGAGGCTGACCGGAACGAAATGGCCGTTCTTCTTCTCGTACCGGATATCCGTCCAGGTGGTTACCACAGGTTGCTCGTGCCCGAAAGCGAATTCGTTTCGTACGGGAACAAAACCTAACTTGGGATCGATAACTAACCTTTGGAGCGTTCGTGGCCGCATCCAGGTGAGGACCAATCTGTCTGCGCTATCCTTCGATACTTTGGCTTCCCTCACACGCGGAAAGCACGCACGGATGACGTCTGAGTAGGGTCCCCCTCTAAGATAGGCTGCATGGTATGCAAACCACAAAACGTGCGGGTCAAGCGGCTGATTGTCAGAGGGGGGAATGCGGCCCGCGTAGCCGACTTCGATCCCGCCGTAGTCCCGTTCCGTGATGAGCTGGAACAAACTCTCCGTGAGGTTGCGCGCGTATTTCGTCTGGCGGCGGCCTTTCCCCGGGCCAGACAGCCATTCCTTGTCGCTATCACAACGGAGCCTGTCCTGGCTGTCATCGAATACGAGTCGAAAAGTCCTTTTGGATTGCATGTGCCCGTCGTGGCTCCGAGTCTGATCCTCAACCTGAACAATCCCACGTGACACACTCTCAATTGCTGCGCGCATCTTCCCGAAGATCACCTCGCCAGGTGTGGGTGCTGCGGCGGGCGTGGGTGCTGCAGGAGAACGACCGCATCCGGTCGAGCTGCCGCAGAGGCACAAAGCGGCTCCTGTCAAAATGATCAGCCGCGAAACGATTGCCTCGCGCGAGTGTCGGCGGCGTTCAGCCCGGTCCTCAAGAACGTCGTGACTCATCTTTACCCCCTTGGCCCACCGACCGCAAAGGGCGCCTCCGAACCAAAACTCAAAGCTGTTCCGGCGTTCCATCTTAGCCAAGATTAGCAAGAAGGGGCCGGTTGGTTTCCCTGGCAGGCGTTCTGGCCAGCCCCAGACTTGATTGACGCTCTCACCGGGAAAAAATGTCTCTCTTGCCATTCGAGCGCGGGCAGGCTTTGGAGCCAGTCAGTCGCGAAGCCAGCCGCCCGCGTGGCTGGGGTGGTGTCTTCGCCGCCCGTAGTGCGATTCAATACCTTGGGGGCGAGCCTGCGGCTTGACCCTTGCCACCCACGGCCAAAACTCCGGTCCGGACACATCGATTAACGGGAAAAATCCGGTCCGGACACTTCTCGCGAGTCTGAGGAGACCGAATGGGACGGGACTCGCTGCACAACCGGGGGGAACTGGGGACTGGTCCCGGTCCGACTTGAGCGGTCCCGGCGGTTTTGTAACGCCCGGCTATCGGTTAACCGCCTGCCGCGCCTCGCATCTTCGGAAGTTTTGCGAAAAATGGGGGCGAGTTGACAAAAAACAACAGTCGATGTTGCTTTTTTCCGACATCGCCCCGCCCGCGTGATAAGGTTGTCGCGAGCAGGATTGCTCAGGCCACGGCCTGATTGGGCGGGCTAGCCGCGGTTCGCGTGTTCGCGATCATGCGGCCAGCCAGCACACGGGCCGGACTTTAGCCAATTGATGGCCCTTGTTTCCGTCGCGATTTTGTGATTGGTGGTGTGTCGCCAGGATGCGTCCGGGCGTCGGACCGGGGAGATGGTCCAACGCCCGGATGGCGTCCCACGCTCGCGGTGCGCGCCGGCAGAAGCCGTCGCGCGCCGACGCCCCGCTGGATTCTATCCGATGGACCTGCGTCGCCTCAGAACCGATCTCCTCGCCTTGTGCCTGTTGGCGCTGTGCGTCGGCCTGGCACTTTGCCTGTGGAGTTACGACCCGATCGATCCGCCCAGCCGGATCGTCTTTCCGGCTCGCCAGGCACCGCTAAACATCTGCGGTCCTTACGGCGCCCAGACCGCTTATTACCTGCACACGACCCTGGGCTTCGGCTCGTTCTTCCTGGTCTTTTCGCTCTTGATGATGGACCTGCGGCTCTTCATCCGGAATGGGCCGACCGACCATCTCGTGCGACTTTTCGGCATCGGTCTCGGTTTGTCCGGCGTCTGCATGCTGCTGCAGCGGTTTGCTTCCGACCTGAGCGGCGCGAACGTGGTGGGCACCGGCGGATATGCGGGCGCGCTGGGGTTGGCCCTGCTGCAACGATATTTCTCGCCAGAGGGAATCACGATCGTCATCGCGACGTGCGTCGCCGCCGGACTGCTCATCGCCGGGGAGCTTTCGCTCGTGTGGCTGGCGTTTGCCGTTCTGTTCCTGCCGTTCCGCTTAATCGGCCGTATGTTCCGCCGTCACCCGTCAACTGAGGAGGACGTCGAAGCCACCGAGAGCGAGGAGGACGAAGGCGACGACGATCCGCCGCCCGAAAAAACCCGCGACAAATCCAGAAAGAAAGCCCCCGCGGAGGGGGCTACTACAGCTTCGAAAGGGACCGCCTCTTCCAAGTCGATTCTGCCGATCAAGGTCAACCCGCCGATCACCGCCAAGTCGATGCGCGAAGAAGTAATTGAGCGGCTCGAATCGGGTGGATCGGGCGCCCACGGCCCATTCGAGGTCCCTTCGCTCGATCTCTTGGAGCCGGCGGAGGATTTTCCTTACGAGACCTTGGCTGCCAAGGCCCAATCGGCCGCAGTCGTGCTCGAGAAGACGTTCAAGGATTTCAACCTGAACGTGCGGGTCGTCGAGATCGACACGGGACCGGTCGTGACACAGTTTGAGCTGGAACTCGAAGCCGGCCTGCGGCTGTCGAAAGTCGCCGCGCTTGCCGACGATCTGGCGATCGCGCTGCGCGTGCCGTCCGTCCGCGTGGTCCCCTCGATTCCTGGCAAAAACACGGTCGGCGTCGAAGTGCCGAACGAAAAGCAAGTGCTGGTCCGCCTGCGCGAATTGATCGAAGCTTGCCCGGACGCGATCGACAAGATGCGAATCCCGATCTTCCTGGGCAAAGACGTCAGCGGGCGACCGCTGGCCGTCGACCTGTCTAAGATGCCTCACTTGTTGATCGCCGGCCGCACGGGAACCGGCAAGAGCGTCTGCCTCAACACGCTGATTTTGTCGATGCTCATGACTCGCAGCCCCGATCAGGTGAAGATGCTGTTGATCGACCCGAAAATGGTCGAGCTGAGCCCGTACAAGCGGGTGCCGCACCTTATGCACCCGGTCATCACCGACATGAAAAAGGCTGAGGCCGTGCTGGCCTGGGCCGTCGACAAGATGGAAGAGCGTTACGATCTGCTCGCACAGGTCGGTGTGCGGCATCTCGACAACTACAACAAGCTCGGCAAAGAGGCGGTCCTCGACAAGCTGGGAATTAATCCCGACTCCGAAGAAGCCGAGCGGATTCCCGAGTCGATGCCCTATATCGTGATCATCGCCGACGAAATGGCCGACATGATGATGACCTCCGGCAAGGACGTCGAAGGACACATCATTCGCCTCGCCCAGAAGTCGCGGGCCGTCGGCATCCATCTCGTGCTGGCGACGCAGAAACCGACCGTGGACGTCATCACGGGGCTGATCAAGTCGAACTTGCCCGCGAGGATTTCATTCCAAGTCTCGAGCCGGACCGACAGCCGCGTCGTGCTGGATGAAATGGGGGCCGACCGCCTGTTGGGCAACGGCGACATGCTCTATCTGGCGCCGGGCACGAGCCACCTCACCCGCGCCCAGGGGACGTACGTCGGCGACGAAGAAATCAACAATGTGATCGAGTTCTTCAGTGGCTACGAGCCGCAATATAGCCAGGAACTGACGCAGCTCAGC
>DASZIA010000583.1:0-2611 GCA_035949535.1 Planctomycetaceae bacterium
ATCTCGAGCGGGGGATTTGACGGCGCCGTTTCGCAATCGGGTCGACGGGGAACGCAGACGCACGGCGCAGGCCTGAGATCCCACTTTCTGGCGGGCGGAATTCTAGGCATCCGTCCGAATGTGTCCAGACCGATTCCGGGCCCCGGCTCACAAATCAACGAGCAAAGGAAACTTGCAGGAAATGTTCGGCAGAAAATGCCGGCGGGCGAAAGTTTTGGGCAAGCCAGTCAAGCTGCGACGAGGCCTAAATCGGGCGCTATGGATTGCATTGCGCGAATGCAGAACTCGATGTGCTCGTCGAGGTCGACGCCCAAATCGGCGGCGCCGCAAGTGATGTCCTCGCGTTTGACGGCCGCAGCGAAAGAGGGCTGCTTCATTTTTTTGCGGACGCTCTTGGCGTCGAGACCCTCGAGCCGCGTCGGACGCACGAGAGCGCAAGCGGTGATGAAACCGCACAGCTCATCGCACGCGTAGAGCGTCTTGTCCAGCAGCGCGACTCGGGGGCAGTCGGCGAGATAATTCGCGTGCGACTTGATCGCATAGATCACGTCGGCCGGATAGCCGCGCTCCTCGAGGATTGCCGAGCCCTTGAGTGGATGGTCGGGTGGATCGGGCCAGCGTTCATAGTCGAAATCGTGCAACAAGCCGACGGAGCCCCACTTCTCCTCGTCCTCGCCGAACTTGCGGGCATACGCCCGCACGGCCGCCTCGACCGCCAGCATGTGCCGGACCAGGTTCTCGTTCTTGGTGTATTCCCGAACCAAAGCCAGATCGGCGTCGCGGCTCACAGTTGTCGGCTCCGGATGCGAACGGAGGTTCGCATTCTTTTCAGTCAGAGATTCTTTGGGCGAGAGAATTGTTGCAGGCCGATTGTAGTCGTCGTGATTCGGCTCTGGGAGCGAGCGAGGCAGGTGAGCGCGTCAGTCGAGAAATGCGGTGCGATCGCCTTTGGGACGGCAAACCGAAAGCGGGAGTCTCCGCACGCGTGGACCTGCAGCGGTTCAAACGCCGCGAAACTTCTTCGAGGCCCGCGTCAGCCACGATCGCCAGGCGATCGGTTCAGGGCGGTCCTTCATGAGCGACCTCGTGACGGGCGAGATCGGCACTTGAAATTCCTCGGAATCGAGGAAAGTCGCAGCAGCGCCGGGAGGCTCCATCACGGGAACCAGGTCGGGCGTGGCCGGGCCCGCCAGCGTTGGTACTTCGGGAGGCGTCGCGACGGCTTCGGCGGCCGGTCTCTGCGCCACTTGGCCGACGTCTTGATCGGAGGGCGCGAGCTTAGCCGCTTCTGTCGTCTCGCCCGTGTCCGTCCGGCCGGCTCCCAGCACCGCCGGATGGGCGCGTAGCCATTGCCGGTCCGCGTGTTTGAGCAGCCAGTTTCGCAGCAGGCTGGAGATCTCGGCACTCGTCTGAATCCGCTCATTCGGATTCTTGGCGAGCATCCGATGCACGAGCGACGTCAGGTCAGGGGGCAAATCAGGACGCTTGCGAGCGAGTGCGACGGGCGTCTCGAACAGATGGCGGACGAGCCGCTCGGAAAGTGTCCCCCCGGAAAACGGGGGTTGGCCGCAGAGGATGAAGTAAAACGTGCAGCCCAGGCTGTAAACGTCTGAGCGCGCGTCGGCGGTTTTGGCGTCGAGCGCCTGCTCGGGGGCGAGAAAATCGGCCGTTCCCAGCACGGGGGACTCGTCCGACAGAATGTCCGACATTTTGGCCAGTCCCAGGTCGAGAATCTTCACAACCCCCTGCCGATCGACCAGCAGGTTGGCCGGCTTGATGTCGCGATGGATGATGCCAGCCTTGTGGGCGTGGGCCAAGCCGTCAGCGGCCTGGCGAATCAGATTGGCCGCGTCGATGGCCGGGAGCGGTCCGTCGCGAGCGACGCGCTCCTCGAAACTTTCGCCGTCGACCAGCTCCATCACGAAGAAATGCACGACCGACTTGCCGTCTTTGTCCTGGCCCAGGTCGTAAGCCCGCACGATATTTGTGTGATCCAAGAGGGCGACCGCGCGGGCTTCTTGCTGAAAGCGCGCCAGGGCCGTCGACGAACTGCTCAAGTGCTTCGTGGGCAGAACCTTGATCGCACAGCGCCGACGCATCAGCGAATGTTCGCCGATGTAGACCGAGTTGTTTGCGCCCCGACCCAACAGCTCCAGCAGTCGGTACTTCCCCAGCACGAAGCCGCGCCGCTTGCCGCGAAGCAGGTTTTCTGCCTGCCACTTGGTCAGCGTCTCATTCCGCACCAGGGCCGCGGCGATCTTCTTTGGATCGCGAACGTCAACGCCGGCCTGCGCAAGTGCGTCGATGAGCGCGTCGGTCTCGCGTTCGTTAACGAGTCCGCTGCGCTGCCAGCAATTCAAAAAGTTTTCGACCGCTGGCGTATACTGCATAGGAGCGCTTCCACCGTGCGAGGCTCTGAGATCCCTGCAAGCCCTCGCGTTTACTAGACTAGCACTCGTCGATGGGCCGAACTAGCGCGATTCATTCGATGGAACATGACCTGATTAGGCCAGGCGCTCAGAGTCTTTCAGGCGTGGACGTGCCTGGGGCGAATCCAGAGGAGACTGCCCCCGAAGAGGCCGAGTCGCTGGCCTCGCGCGGTCGCTCGGTG
>DASZIA010000584.1:0-20502 GCA_035949535.1 Planctomycetaceae bacterium
TTCGGGAACGGGGGTCAGCGAGCCCGAAAACGGTGTGCCGTCCGGATTGAGCAGGGTCTCGCCGGGCATTGCAGGGTCGACCATCGTCGGCGCAGGCATCGCTGGGTCGGTCACTGTCGGCGCCGTCATCGCCGGCGGCGATGTTGCCGTTTTGCCCGGAGCTTGCGGCACGGGCACAAGCGGAATCGTGGTTGCCGGCCGCGGAAACTTGGGGGCCGACACCGGTGGGCCGATTAGCTGCGGGCCATCGGCCGGCAGCGGAAGCGTGGGAGGAACCGTTTGGGGCGGAGTTGCCGGAGTCGCGGCTGGAGCGGGCGGTGGTCCCAGAATCGGCTCATCTTCAGCGAACAATGCCGCCGCGCTCAGCGTGAACGCAGAGCAGAGGATCGCTCGCAGCGCCGAGCTGCGGTTGACGAGGAACGATCCGTATTCCACCGCTGCGGGTCCTTTCGCACAGTCGCCCGTGACACGTAAAGACACTCTATCGGTATCGGTCGTAAGGATTGTGGCGGTTGCGACTTGTTGCGTCTCGGTCTGAGCTGGGCACGCGTCGAATGGCGTGCAGTTCCGCCTGGGCAAATTCGGTCGGGACTGCGGGGTGCGCCGATTAGCGGCTGGACGCGTGCGACGGGTCAATCTGGGACGGTTTTACTTCCAGTAGACCTTGAAGACCCACCAGATCACGATGGGAGGCACAAAAAAGCTCAAGAGGAACTGGCCACCGGGTAGGACGAAGTCGAAGGGAAACTCATTCAACACCGAGGTGCCCGAGCCCCAGGGAATCAACCTCCCTTTGAGGACAAATTGATCGACCAGCACCGACCCGACAATTCCCCAACACATGATGATGTAGCCAAGCTGAGTACGCTCGTATTGTTCTTCGGGCGAAAGGTCCTTGTAGCGCTTGCGGGCCTTTTGCGATCGGCTTTTTGCGGCTGCCTTGCGTGCCTTGCCCTTGATCACCTCCTCAGCGGCCGACTCGTCGCGCAGACCGGGCGCGTAGTACCTGGCGATCCCCTGGTTGATCGCCAGGGGAGTCGCAATGACCGGACGAATCGGCAACTCGAATCGCAGGCGAATCTCATCTTCGAGTTCCTGGTCCGGCTCGTTGACGCAGGCGACCAAGAGCGTCTCGTCATCGATGAACAAGGGAAGGATCGAGTGCCGCTTGACGGTGCTACGCGGCACCTTGTCGAGGACCGCGTCGTCCGGAATGACGTCGGCGAGGTCGAGGTACGAGCGCCCAAGTTCTTCCGCCAGCGCCTGGGCCGCGGTCGACGCGTCGGTGAGCTTCATCTGGACAACCGCATCGCGCAGCGTCAGTCCCCGGATCTCGGCGAAGGCCTCGGCCTCTTTGGCCTGTGGCTGCGTAATGACGCCGCGCTCTTCGAGAATTCTGGCGAGCGAGCGCGGACCGGCGGTCCCTCGCTCATCACGAAAGACGCGCCCCAGGCTTTCGTCATACTCGCGCTTGGCCGCCGGATCGGTGAGGCAGAGCATGGCCTTCGCCAGCTCGTTCAAGAGCTCCTGCGAGCGGACGGAAAACTGCCCGGAGGCGTACTTCCGCACGTGCGCGTTGAGCTTCTTGTAGTTCCCGCGGATTTTCTCGACGTCGTCCTGAAACTTCACGAGCCGCAACAGCTCGTAATGGTTGGGGGGACGCTCCCCCTCGGGGATGCCGAGCCAGTCCTTGTAGACGTCGAGTGTCGTCATCGTAAGCAGACCCACGCAGGGGCGTTTGCCACGGGCGGAGCAGGAGCGGGGGTCGGGTCGTTCGGGTTATTCGACGTGATAGTCGCGGGCGATCGCTTGGAACGAATCCACACCTTTTGCGTCCAATCCCTGGCTGCGGATGATCTCGATATTGGCGGCCTTCTTACCAGTCAGCTCAACCGCCGTGCACTGGATGCGGCCATTGGTGTCGTAGCTGTAAGTCACGTCGACCGGCGAGCCGGCCGGCAACCCCGGCGGAAGTCCGACGATCTGGAACTCGGCGATCTGCGTGCACGCTTCGGGGTCGGCGACTTCGCCCTCGAGCACGTAGACGTGCACCCGTTGCTGGTTCGGCGACGTGGTGACGAACCGTTGCGTGGCCTCGTAGGGGATGGCCGTGTTCCGCGGGATCATGATGTGATTGCTCTTGCGGTTCGGATCCATCGGATCGGAAATCTTAACCCCAAGCGAATGCGAATTGACGTCCGTTGTGTTGACCGAACGGAGGCGGTCCAAAACCGCTTTTCCCAGACGGCCGCCGCCTCCGGTCTCCTTGGCTTCCAGGATGGCCGCGTGAATGGCCGCCCCTTGGGCCACCGCTTCTTCCGGAATCAGGTCGCGGGACGGCGGCCGCTTGCAGACTTCCTTCAGCATCTGTTCCACGACGGGCATGTAAGTCGAGCCGCCCGCCATGATCACGTCGTCGAGCTCGCGCGGATCGACCTTCGCTTGCTGAAGCACCAGCTCGCTGGTGTCCTTGGTGCGTTGCAAGAGGTCGGCCGTCATTCGCTCGAAATCGCTGCGGGTCATCGAGACGGTGAGCGTCTTTCCTTTGTAATACAGGCTGATCGGCACCTGCGAGCGCGTGCTCAACTGGCGCTTTGCGTCTTCGCACTCCTGGATGAAGGCTCGTAACGTCTCGGGGTTCTCGCGGGGATCTTCGGCGAACTTGCGTTTGAACTGTTCGCAGACGTGATCGACGATCCGCTGCGTCCAGTCGAGGCCGCCGAGCATTACGTCGCCATCGGTCGCCAGCACGCGGAAGTTCGTGGGCGTATAACGCACGACCGTGACGTCGAACGTGCCGCCCCCCAGGTCGTAGACGAGGATCGTTTTTTCCTTCGCCTTGAGGTCGCCGCGGCCCAGCTCACCTTTGGTCCAGGCGTAGGCCAGCGTCGCCGCCGTCGGCTCGTTCAAGATGTCGACGACGTTGAGTCCGGCGATTTGCCCGGCGTCCTGCGTGGCCTTGCGGCGAATGTCGTTGAAGTAATAGGGGACGGTAATCACGGCGTTTGCGATCGGCCCGATCCGCTTTTCGCAGTCCTGCTTGAGCTTCTTCATGACCAGGGCCGAGATGAATTCGGGCGTCAACCGCTTGTTCTGGTAGACGATGTAAAAGTCCTTGTTCCCCATCTGCCGCTTGATGGCTTCGACGATGTGGGAGGGATCTTCGATCGAGATTCGCTCGAACGACGGACCGACGAGCACGTGACCGTCCTCTCCCAAGAGCACCACCGACGGTGTGATCGGCTTGTCGTCTGCGTTATGGATGGTCACCGGTTGACCCTCGGCATTCACTTGGGCCAGGGCCGAATAGGTGGTTCCCAGGTCGATGCCGATCGTGTTGCCTTCAAGAAACGCCATTGGTTGTTGCTTCCAAGAGAGAGAGAGACGGGAACACGCTGATTTTGACAGTGGCGTAGGGGGGAATCAAGCGGGCGCAGAGGGGAATCAAGTGCTCGCGGCCCCCGCCCCAAGCGGCGCTGGGCTAACGCCGTCGCAAGTTTTGGTTTGGTGAGGGATCTGTTACGATTCCCTTGCGCCGAAGAGGATTCGGTCGCGGGGGAGACTGCGTTGCTGGATCAATACGCCGAACGCTGGGCGCTCGTTACCGGCGCGTCTTCGGGGATTGGTGCCGAGTTCGCCCGACTGCTCGCGGCCCGGGGCATGCACCTCGTGCTTGTCGCCCGCCGGACCGATCGACTGAACGAGCTGGCCGCCGAGCTGCACGCCAAGCATCGGGCCCGCTGCGAGGTCATTTCCAGCGATCTCTCTGACCCGCGGGAGCCCGCCGCCCTGTTCGATCAGGTCGCCCAACGGGGAATCACGGTCGAGCTATTGGTGAACAACGCCGGCTTCGCCGTCGTCGGCGAGGTCGATAAGACCGACACCGAGCGGATCGACCAGATGCTGCGGCTCAACGTGATGACAATCACGGACTTAACCTATCGGTTCCTGCCCGGAATGCTGGCGCGGGGCCACGGGGCCATCCTCAACGTCTCGTCCGTTGCCGCCTTTCAACCCGTGGCCTATATGGCTGCTTACGCGGCCAGCAAGAGCTACATCTTGAACTTCACCGAAGCCCTCTGGGCCGAGATCCGCGACCGGGGCGTGAGTCTGATGGCTGTTTGCCCCGGCACCACCCGCACCGAACTGTTCGAGGTCGCCGGCGTGCCGGGCTGGCTCAAGCGGCGGCCATCGCACTCGGCTGAAAAGGTTGCCCGCGGAGCGCTTCGCGCGCTCGAAAAACGCAAGCAGTGCTACGTTCCCGGCTGGCGGAATTACCTCATCACCATGCTCGTGCGGATGGCTCCGCGAAGCGTGGTTGTCAAAGAGTCGATGAGATATTTTCGGCCCGGCCGCAGCACGACCCGTTCCGACCCCGAAATCGTCCAGACGGCGTCGAACCCGGAAAGCCGCTGAGCGGCCGCGTCTGCTGCATCCAACCCAAGTGTTTTGAGGTGTCCCAATTATGAAGTTCAAGGGTCGAAACGCGCTCGTCACCGGGGGTTCTCGGGGCATCGGCCGCGCCTGTGCGATCGAACTGGCCCGCGATGGGGCCAACGTGGCGATCAATTTCCGCTCGCATCCCGAAGAAGCCGAAGAGGTGGCCCGCGAAATCCGCGCCGCCGGTGCGAAGGCCCTCTTGGTGCAGGCCGACGTCGCCGATCAAAAGGCGGTCGAAGAGATGGTGGCCCGCACTGCCCGCGAGTTGGGCAGCCTCGACCTGTTCGTCTCAAACGCCGCCTACAGCGACCGCGAGCTGATGCTCGACGCGAACATGGAAGGCTTCCGTCGCACGATCGACGTTTCGATGTGGGGCGCTTTCTACGGCGTTCGCGCCAGCGCGCAGCAGATGGTGAAACAGGGACGCGGCGGCTCGATCGTGGTCGTCAGCTCGCCGCACGCGGTGATCGCCATCCCCACCGCCATGGCCTACAACATGGCCAAGGCGGCCATCGATCACATGGCCCGCACGGCGGCGATCGAGCTGGTTGGCCACCGCATTCGCGTCAACATCGTGCACCCGGGGTGGATCGACACGCCGGGCGAGCGGAAGTTCTTCACCGAGGAACAACTGGCCGCCGGCGGCAAGAATCTCCCTTGGAAACGCCTCGGACGCCCCGAGGAAATCGCCAAAGCCATTTCCTATGTCCTGAGCGACGACGCCGAATACATGACGGGCGCCACGCTTTCAATCGACGGCGGCGTGAGCCTGCCGTGGTGGTCCAACCGGGCTGAGGGCGCGATTTAAGGGTGGAACGAGTCCGTTCCAGCCGACGGCCCACCTTCCCCAGCCTCCGACTGGATCTGCCCGACCGTGTCCGCGGAGAGCGTTCGAGACGCCGAGGATCGCGCGCGTCTCTTCGGCCCGGGGCGTGGTCACGTTTCGATTTCTTGATCCGGTGCTTCAGGCGATTGCCGAAGCAGTTTGCCCGATCCGACCAGGAGCAAGATGGTCATCAGCACCGCAAAGACGATCAGCGAAGCGAAGTCGAAGCCGCCTGCAGACAGGGTGAAATACGGCTCTCCCTCCGCTCCCGGCGTGGGATGCAGGGCGAAGTCGATGAAATTCGTTTTGATCTTCTCGAAGAACGGAAGTTCGAGGAAGGCAATCAGCACGCCCGCCAGCGTGCCTCCCGCGATGTAGCCCGACGACAGCAGTACGCCGGGGCCTGTTTCCGATTCCGCGATCGCGGTCGCCTCATCCTGCGTCGGTGCAGCCGGCTTCGCTGTCAAGCGTTCCACCGCATACCGCACGAGCCCGCCCAGGAAGATCGGGGTCGTGTATTGCATGGGGATATAGACGCCGACCGCGAAGGCGAGCGAGCCCACGCCGCACAGCTCCAGGCCGATCGACAACATCGCGCCGATTAGAATCAGCCCCCAATTGAGTTTCTGCTGCAGCACGCCGTTGATAATGATGCCGATGACTTGGGTCTTCGGGGCGGGGAATTTCATCTTCACGTCACTGTCATCGTCTCGCTTCTTGAGCCGCCCCGTGATCGCCGGATCCACAAGTACGGCGGGCTTGCGGCTTTCGTCGATCAAGTATTTCCCCGGGAGCACGTCTTTGACGTCCTGCGGTCTCCAGACGCGAAATTCCTTGCCCTCGAAGATCTCACGATCCGTGAGCGCGTCGTAATCAGCAGCGGAGAGCGTGACGTTCGGCAAATCCTTCTTGCTATAGACCGTACCGGCCTGATTGAAGACGAGCAGGATGTATCCGATCACGAGGGCGGACGAGATCGCACCAATCAAGATCGCCCACTGTTGATAGATAGGCGTGGCGCCGACGAGATATCCCGTCTTCAGGTCCTGCGAGGTCGTGCCGCCGTTGGAAGCCGCGATGCACACGACTCCGCCGATCGACAGGGCCACGACGCTTTCGACCGGGCTGGTCATGTGCAATGTGAGAAAGATCAAACACGTCAGCGCCAGCGTGGCCACCGTCATTCCGGAGATCGGGTTCGACGACGAGCCGATCTCGCCGGTCAATCGCGACGAGACGGTGACGAACAGGAAGCCGAAGATCAGCACTAACCCGGCGCCCAGAACTCCTTTGATCAGTGCGTCGCTGACACCCGCCGCGCTCAGCTCGCGAACCAAAAATACAGCGAGCAGCGCCAGCAGGCCAGCCGAACCAAACAGCACCGCTTTGCCCGACAGATCGCGGTCAGTCCGCGAGATTCGGTTTGCGCCGCCGGCGCCGCCGCGCAGGCTGCCCAGACTCGAGCCAAATGATCGAATCACGAGCGGAAGGGTCCGCATCATGCTGATGATGCCGGCGGCCGTGACGCAACCGGCCCCGATGAAGCGGAGATAGTTCTTTTGAATATCACCGAGGTCCATGGCGCCGATCGGCTTCGTGCCGGGAGCAATGGCCGTCGTCACCTGATCGCCGAACGTGGCGATGGCCGGCACGATCACCAGATTTCCGATGACGGCTCCGGCCATCATGACCGAGGCAATCCGCACACCGATGACGTAGCCTACGCCGAGCAGCTCGGGGGCCATGTCCGTGGCGACCACCGCGACGCGATTGAAGAACTTGAGGGGGATGTTGACGGTCAGACGCAACAGGGTCATGCCATCGATGATGAACTTGAGCAGAAAGGCGATCCCAAAACCGATGAACACGGTCTTGCCGCTGGTGCCCCCCTTCTCGCCCGAGATCAGCACTTCCGCGCAAGCCGTCCCCTCCGGGTAGAGTAACGTATCGGGCTGCCCCGGTTTGCCGTGCATGTTGACGATGAAGGCGCGTCTCAGCGGAATCATCATCAAGATCCCGAGCAGACCGCCAAGCACCGAGACCACCAACACCCGCACAAAGTCCATCTCGAATCCGAGCAACATGAGCGCGGGCATGGTGACGCCGACGCCGAAGGCGATCGACTCGCCGGCCGAACCGGCCGTCTGCGTGATGTTGTTCTCGAGGATGGTCGCGGGGCGAAAGCCGAAGATTTTGCTGAATGCCCGGAAGAGCGTGATCGACAGCACGGCCACCGGGATGGAGGCAGAAACGGTCAGCCCGACACGAAGCACGAGATAAAGCGATGACGCCCCGAAGACGATTCCCAGCAACGCCCCGGCGAGCACGGCCTGCAGCGTGAACTCGGGGATCGACGCTTTATCGGGGACATACGGCTGATGAGCGACAACCGTGCGACTGCCCGGTCGGCTTTCGTGGACCTGGCTGTCGGCATCCCCCGGAGGAGATGCAAATTCTCGGATCGCGTCGGTCGACTCCACCATCACTTCGGCTCCAGCACGGGTCTCGCAGCCTAATTCGGCTAGATTGGGGATTTTCGCTGGGGACTTCAAGTCGCTGACGGGAAGCCGAAGTTGCGAGAGTGTGCCGCATTGCAAACGAACGCCGGCGACCCTCAAAGAAGAAATTTTCGTCTGCGGCGGCCACCGTTGTCGATTTTGGGCATCGCCGAACGACAACAATTTGGAGGAGGGAAGAGCACAAATTGAGGAGGGTTCATCCATGAAAGCAATTGACGCCATCCGCGACGCTTTGAGTTCCGGCGATCGCAACATCCGCCACATCGAGGACATGCGCGACTCGCCAATGGCAGCGCCAGGCCCACAGGGGGGAAATCACCCACTGTGGATTCTCGGACACCTGACAATTGCGGAAGGACGGCTTCGCCAAATCGTCCTTGGGGAGGCACACCCGGTCCGGCATTGGAAGCCGTTGTTTGACTGGGGCTCGGAGCCCATCTCCGATGTTGACATGCAATTTCTGCTGATTGGGTCAAACGTCGAACCGATGCGCTGCCTCGTGTGTCCTTGTTAGAGCTGTGCGGCGCGAAGGGTAGATTCAGACGATGGGAGTCGACCGTGGAATTGCTTCTAGTTGGCGCAGCTCTTGGCTTGACGGGAGTCGTGTGGGCTTCGCGCGCACGCTTCGCGCGTCGGTTCAACGCAGCCCTAAATACGTATGCCGATCGGGAGATCAGCCGGGAGAGATCCACCCGCAAGGCCTCGCCGCTCGACGCTCCAAACGCCAGCTCGTGATCTCGTCGAAATCTTCGAGCGGCTCCGCGAACCCGAATTGTCGCCGCGCTACAACTTAGGCCCGACACCGCGCCTAGCCGTTGTTCGGCAGAAGGGGAACCCAACAGCGCTCCGAGTCGCACCCCTCGTTTTTCGCTGACCGATTGCAATTTCGCCTCAAATACGACCCGTTGTCTGCCCCAAAAAGACGAGGCGCATCGATCGGACTGAAAACAACAGTAGCCGCAAGTCAATTGACTGCGGCTACTTGAATTGAGCGAGGCCGACGGGATTCGAACCCGCAACCCCCGGATCGACAGTCAAATGACGCCACCCCGGTGTTGTTGTGACGGAGGCAGTTGCGACAAGTCGACTCGACGGTCGTGCCAAGCACTGCGAGAATTGACGTCGAGCATCGAGGCAGTGAGCATCGACATCGAGGACGACGATTCGGATGCACAAATGCGTCGCTGGATCGCTGACCCTGATACAGCGCTCGATTGGAGCGGCGAGGCGATCCCGAACGCTGCCGGTGACGACCCTGCTGCGGTCTACGTGGCCATCTCACAATTTAAAGGGATTGAAGTCGGTGGAAGTGTCAAAGACATCGACACCTTCACTTTTCTTCAGCCACAATGATGTCTTAATCGTCATGGGTAGGAGGGTACCTTCTATCGCCACTTTTATCGCGGTGGCCACAATAATGCTCTGAACTAACGCGCTGCGGGGGAGGATCCCCCAGAGGCCAAACACATAAAACGTCGCCGTATTCACAGCTTGCCCACAGAGCGTCGACATAACAAAGCGCGCCGCCATGTAGCGGCCAGCCGTCCACACCTTCATTTTGGCGAGCACATAGTTGTTGACGACGTCACCGCAAAACACTGCGAGAAAGCCGAAGAGCACCCGGCGCGGAGCGGGTGCCAATACATCCACATATGACTGGTTGTTAATCATCGCAGTGGACGGAGGGTAGGCAACGACGAATTCAAACACGGCGGTCGCCAACACTTGTGCCGCGATGCTGTACCACAATACGCGCCGCGCGACTGCATAGCCATACACTTCTGTCAATATGTCAGCCAGAATGTAGACAAAAGGAAAGTAATAGATCGAGATAGACAATGGAACGCCCATGACGTCGACTAGCTTGCCAGCGGTAGGGATGCATATGATGGCAAAGAACACATTCAAGACCGTGATGTGATTGAGGAACTTGTAAACCCTCATGTGCATTGACCTAAAGACCTTGCTCATCTCGGGAGTTTGGGGAAAAGTGTCGGCACCATCTGGGCTGCAAAGTCCTTGAATACGCGCAGAGCGGGCGGGGCATATCGGTTGCCGAGATGGACAATCGACAGGTCAAAGATGGGTAAGTGCCACTTGGGCATGACCTCGACGAGCCGTCCGTCGCGCAAGAGTTGAGGCAGCACAATCGGGGGAAGCTCACCAATGCCGGTGCCCGTCAGCAGCGCGGCCGCAAGCCCGGAGTATTCATTTATTGCCAGATAAGGCTGGAAGGTCAGCCCTTCCTTGTCCTTGCCGTTCGTATGACTAAACGTCCAAGTGATCTCGGGCTTCCAAAACGAAAAGGCGAGCAGTCGGTGGTTGAGCAGATCCTGTGGTGTTTTGGGTGGCCTGCACGTCTTGAGATAGGCGGGGCTCGATACAAGTTGATGTCGGTAAGTCAGCAGTGTGCGCGCAACCAGCGACGAATCTTCGAGTTCCCCCACCCTAAACGCAAAGTCCACGCCTTCGGCGATCTGATCAACAATCCTTTCAGTGATGAAGATATGGATGCGGACGTCGGGATAGGAAGCCTGAAACGCGCCGATCAGCGGTGCAAGTAACGAGTCGGAGATGCTTGGCGGCGCGGAAATTCGCAAGGTGCCCGACACCGTCGACATCTGATTCGAGATGAGGTTGTCCACTGCCTCGCTGACTTCTGCACCGCGTTGCGCCTGGACCAGCACCTCGGCACCCACATCTGTCATTCGTAAGCTCCGCGTCGATCGCTCCAAGAGCCTGACACCGAGGGATTTTTCGAGGTCGGCGATCTTGCGGGATACGGTCGAAAGTGGCATCCCGAGCGTTCGGGCGGCTTTCGAGAAGCTCCTTGCTTCGGCGACTTTTGCAAAAACGATGAGTGCGTTCACGTCCGACATAATTATTCCATCTAGTGGAATGTGAATCCAAATAATACAGGCTACTCTCATTAATGGAAATGGGTAATATCGCAGAGTTGTCATTACCTAGCCGGAAATCCAGGAGCGCGGAGATGGTTAATCCCACCGAATCGACGTGTTCAGCGCATGCTGATGCGCCGGTCGAGCGGGCGAAAATCGACACACTGTTCTCGACCTACGAGGTCGCACTCAACGGCTCGAACACCGCTCTGGCTATGCCGGTGTATGCCGAAGACGGCCCGTTCAAACCGTCCAACTCCCGCTCCGCCGTAGGCGCGGATGCAGTGCGACGTCATCGGCCGATCAAGGCATTGCTGAAAATTCCGGTCGTGGGGTTTTCGGTTCCGATCTCGGAATAGGGAAGATCTATCGCGACGCGTCGGTCGTGCTTGTGCGTCGCCAAGTCCAATTCACCGAAACAGGTTCTCTCTATGAAAACCATCCGTCTGGATCAGTACGGCGGGCCGGAAGAGTTGCACTACGAAGACGTCTCCATCCCGCAGCCGTCGGAGGGCCAGTTGCTGGTCCGTGTGCAGGCGGCCTCGATCAACCCGATCGATTACAAACTTGCGTCGGGCGCATTCCGGCACATGATGCCGCTCCATTTCCCCTGGATTCCGGGCGACGATTTTGCCGGGGTCGTCGAAGCTGTCGGGCCCGGCGTAACGAGCCAGAAGCCCGGGGACACTGTCTACGGCGACAGCCCCGGCGGGGGGCCTTACGCCGAGTTTGTCGTTGCATCGGCCGGCATGGTCGCGCCCATGCCGGCGAAGCTCAGCCCAATCGAAGCTGCCTCAGTCCCAGTCGCAGCGCAGACCGCTTGGCAGGGGCTGTTCGAACACGGCCGACTCGAACGCGGCCAGACAGTGCTGATCCACGCTGCGGCGGGCGGGGTCGGAAGCTTTGCGGTGCAACTGGCGCGCTGGAAAGGCGCCCGCGTACTGGCCACCAGCTCCGCGAAAAACGCGGATTATCTCCAGTCCCTTGGGGCTGACCAGGTCATCGACTACCGGGCGACCCCATTCGAGTCGGTGGCGACGGGCATGGATTTGATTCTGGACCTGCTTGGCGGTGAGACACAGCAGCGCTCCTTTAGCGTGCTCAAGCTGGGTGGTCGTTTGGTAAGCACGGTGCAGCCGCCGTCGGAGGATGAAGCCGTCCGGCGCAAACTGCATGCGACGATGATGGTCATGAAGCCGAGCGCTGAAGGATTGAAACAACTCGCCCGGTTGGTGGACGCCGGAACCATTCGGACGGTCGTGACCAAGACATACCCGTTATCCCAGGCTCAGGATGCCTGGAAATATCAGATGTCCGGCCACACGCGCGGCAAGGTGGTCCTGGAAATCCAAGGCTGAGGACGATCGCGGCGAGCGCCGGGCAGCTGAACGAACACCAATACAGGTGAGGAGAAGAAAAATGAAACCGCTCAAGGTGATCCTTGCAGCACTTTTCCCGATGATCGCTTTTGTCGGCCCGGGCCTTGCGCAAGAATCGGGCAAGACGAATGCGGCGAAGTACGTGGCCGTCTTGCCGGAAGTGACGGCCCGTGCGCTGCCTGTCGATCCACGGAAAGGATACGTGGTCAAGGAAGTGAAGCCGGGCGTTTTTGTGATCGCCGATGGGAATTATCAATCAGCCTTCGTGACCACCGGCCAGGGCGTCATTCTCTTCGACGCGCCCCCCACGTTTGCCGACCACATTCAGCAAGCGGTGGGCGAAGTGACGACGGAGCCGATTCGACAGATCGTCTACTCGCATGCGCATCTCGATCATATCGCTGGAACCGAGTTTCTCCTGAAGAAGATTCCGAATCTGGAGATCATCGCTGAGCGCGGTGTGACGGATTTCCTGATGGAGAAAAATGACCGACGGCGCCCCATCCCGACGAAGACGTTCCTCGGCAAAGAAACACTCAGCGTTGGCTCGGCCAAGGTCGAGTTGAAACGGGGCAACTGGCACTCCAACGAGGGCGACTTGTTCATCTACATTCCTGACAAGAGATTTCTGATGGCCATCGACACGATGGCTGCTGGATATGTGCCCTTCATGA
Source organism: Planctomycetaceae bacterium (assembly GCA_035949535.1). Classification (GTDB taxonomy): domain Bacteria; phylum Planctomycetota; class Planctomycetia; order Planctomycetales; family Planctomycetaceae; genus DASPSM01. Next base: position 12,739 of record DASZIA010000584.1, read on the forward strand.
ACCTCGATCTCACGTCGAACTTTCACAACTACCACAAAGTCTTCGATGAGTTGCTTGCGTATGACTTCGACGTTCTTGTCCCTGGGCATCTCACGTCGCTGGCAACTCGTGAGGACGTGCTCCAGAGCAAGGAATATGTCTTGGATGTCTACAAGACAGTCAAGCGCATTCACGATGGAACTGATCAAATGAAGGCGGCGGCGGCAGCCGCTGAGAAATACTCATGGGATAACAAGTTCGCTCTATTCAGAACGGTTTTGGACGACATCACTGACAGAAGCTACAAGGAGATCAGAGGTCGCTGGATCAAGAAGCTTGCCGGAGTCGATGTCTGGGGCCGCAGCCACTGTCGGACGGCAATGATCTACGTGAGGTGGGACGACTGAAAGAGTAAAGAGTCGAAAGGATGCAGCATAACCTGGAGCCAAAACGAACATGAAAATGTACTCCCTTTTCGCGGCTGCGACAGCCTTCGTTCTTGCGCTCCAATGCGCCTACCCCAGCGATGAGAAGGGCAAGGACGGGGGACCGTCCGGGGCCTTTAGGTACTCGAAGGACGCTGAGATGGCCAGCGTGCAGAGAACGGTTAAGGCGGTCGTCGAACGCTACCAGGACGGCTTGAACAGCTCCGACTTTGCCAAGATCCGTCCCTTGTTTGCTAAGGATGCTGTCGCCGAGTGGAACGAAAAGGCGACCGTGGTCGGCGTTGATGCAATGGCGAAGCCGTACGAGGAGCTTTTCAAAGCCATCAAGTTCAACACCGATTTCCAATACGACGGGGTCGACGTGTACGGCGACGTGGCGATCGTGCGAACACATCATCCGGTTGGTCAGACTGAGTTCATCATCAAGGATGGCTCGAGGAAATTGGACTTCAATCGTGAAATCTTTGTCCTCCGCCAGTTTGGCGCGGAGTGGAAGATCATCTTGTACACGTTCACGACTCAGCCGCGGCAAGGCGAGCAGTGAGGGGCTTTCGCGTTGAGGCGCCATTTCAGCCGCATCTCTGTGAAATGACCATTGCTGCCCTCAATTGCCCGACGCAATACCACCGCAACGCCACCCGCGCGATGTCCCCAAATTGTCCCCAAATCAAACGAGACCGTACTGGGACTCGAAAACGAAAACAGCCACAAATCCCTTGATTTGCGGCTGTTTTTAAGAGGCGAGGCCGACGGGATTCGAACCCGCAACCCCCGGATCGACAGTCCGGTGCGCTAACCAATTGCGCCACGGCCCCAAAAAATGCTGCCGGCCATTTCGGCCGCAGCGGCCGACGCCGGCAAAAATGAGTCGCATCACCCGGTTTTGGTGATGCGTCCCGTGATTCTAGCCGGTTGAGAATGTCGGTCAAGCGTCGCGATTTCGGCGGCTCGTCAGGCACTTTCAGCCACCGCGCGCATCGCCTCCAGGCCCTCTCGAGCGACTTTCCGTGGGTCCTGTGCCCACAGGTCTTCGCGGAACAGCTCCAGCGAGAGCCAGCGGTTGTAGCCGACCTGCTTGAGCAGGTGCAGCATGCGGCGCAAATCGAGATGGCCGCGGCCGGGCATCACGCGGTCTTTGTCGTGCTGTTCGGCGCGCGGCGGACTGGTCGGCGTGTCGTTGAAATGGCAAATGGCAATCCGCTCGGCCGGCAGTTTGGTCAGCGACTCGAACGATCCTCCGCCGCGAAAGATGTGGAACGGATCGTGGACGATGGTGGCGTCGGGGTGCTCGGATTTGGTGATGATCTCATGGGCCGCCTCGATCGTGTTGATGTCCTCGACAAAGCCGAGATATTCCATCGCCGGCTTCACGCCGATCTTCCGCCCGATTTCCAACAGCTCGCGATAGTTGCGGGCTCCCTGGTCGTGATCGGCTCGGCCCCCCGGCGGACCGGCAATCACGTGGATGGCGCCCAGCTCAGCCGCCTGGTGCATCCGCCGCTTGCACTCTTCCAGCTCGCGGACGTGTTCCGACCCGGTCGTTTCGAACCAACCCTTTAGGTAGATCGTGGTCGGCACGGTGAGCCCGTTATCCGCCAACGCCCACCGGATTTCGGCCAGTGTGCCGCCTTTTTGCAGATGCGCGTCGATATCGTCGTGCCACAGCTCGATGGCCTTGTAGCCGGTCTCCCCCGCGATGCGGATTTTGTCCAGGATGGGAGTCGGCCGGATCGTGCTCGAATTCAGGCAATAAATGAAGTCAGCCATCGGTGCGTTCCTTCGGAGCGAACTGTCCAATACCCTACTGCACTCGGCACGTCGAGGGAACTGCCGGCCGTCCAGGCGGGGGCGACCAACCCGATTCTGGAACTGCTGTCCAGGCGGTCGTCTTGCTAGAATTCCTTGGGACCAGAAATCGTTCAAACCAATCCAGGGACCGGAGGCTCTGGAGGCTCAGCCGGCGCTTCGCCCTCCGTTTTTTGAACACTGTTTATCTCGAACGCGCCTCGAGGAGATATTGAATGTCCATCGCCGAAACCGAACTGCGTCGCAAGCAGATTGAACAGGCCGAAGAGCTGCTCTTTTCGGGTCCGCAAAAGGCGGGGTTCGCGAAGGATCTGTTTTTCGGCCGCTTTCGGTCCGAGTCGATCTTTCCGTATCCGTCGCTGCCGCCGGAACTCGAGCGGGCGACGCAGGAGGCGGTCAACGAGGTCCGCGCGTACTGTCGCGACCACATCGACGCCCCTCGCATCGACCGGGAATCGCGAATCCCCGACGAAGTCGTGCACGGACTGGGGCGCGTCGGCGTGTTGGGGATGTGCGTCTCTCCTCAGTACGGCGGCCGCGGTTTTTCGCAGCAGCAATACTGCCGCATCATGGAGGTGATCGGCGCGCATTGCGGCGGGACGACCGTGTTCGTCAACGCGCATCATTCGATTGGCCTGCGGGCGATCGAGCTGTTCGGCACGAAAGAACAAAAGGATCGCTGGCTGCCCCCCTGCTGCACGGGCGAAACCCTGGCGGCCTTCGCGCTCACCGAAGTCGAGGCCGGCTCGGATGCCTCCAACGTCCGCACGACCGCGACCCCGACGCCGGATGGGCGCGGCTACACGCTCAACGGCGGCAAGCGTTACATCACGAACGGCGCGATCTCCGGCATGCTCACCGTCATGGCCCGCACGCCCGATCCCAAAGAGCCGGATGGCAAAGTCACCGCCTTCATCGTCACGCCCGACATGCAAGGCTTCGAGGTGTTGGAAGAGCGGATGGACAAAGTCGGCATTCGCGGCACGGCCACGGGACGCTTGGCCTTCAACAACATGTTCGTGCCGAAGGACAACATCCTGGGTCAGATCGGCAAAGGTTTGCGGCTGGCGCTCACGGTCCTCGACTTCGGCCGCACGACCTTCGGAGCCAGTTGCACCGGCTCGGCGAAATTGTGCGTACAGGAAGCGGTCCGGTACGCCAACGAGCGTCGCCAATTCGGGCAGACCCTCGGCCAATTTGAGTTGGTGCGCGAAAAGATCGCCCTGGCGGCCGCCGAAGCCTACGCGATGGAGAGCGCGACGTACCACACGGCCGCCCTCATCGACACGGGGGCCGAGGACTACATGCTCGAAACGTCGATGATCAAGCTCTTCGCGAGCGATTCATTGTGGCGAATCGTCAACGACACGCTGCAAATCCACGGCGGGGCCGGCTTCTTCACCGACCGACCGTGGGAGCGAATGATGCGCGATGCGCGGCTCAACCTGATCGGCGAGGGGGCCAACGACGTGCTGCGCTGTTTCAACTGCATGGTGGGCCTGCGCAACGTCGGCAAGGAGTTGCAGGAAATCCTCAAACGACCGTGGCGCGTCGTCGGCCTCTGGAAAACCGCGCCGTCGATCCCGGTGAAACACAGCGTGCTGCAAGCGCCGGCCGGAAGCTTGTCGAAACAGATTGCGCGATTCGCTCGGGCCTGCAACAGTGCACTCATCAAGTATCGCGAGAGCATCATCGATCACGAGTTCGTCCAGGGCCGCATCGGCGATCTGGGGACGGAGCTGTTTCATATGAGCTGCGTCTACTCGCGCCTCACAAGCCTGCTCTCGAACGACAAGATCGACGAAGCGGCGCGGCAAAAAGAGCTGCAGACCGGGCTCTGCTATCTGCGGGTCGCCTCCCGCCGCAATGCACAGCGGTTCGCGGCGCTCAAGTCGAACGACGACGACGCCCTGAACCGGACGGCCGGAGCGTGGCTCGGCAAGTGAGGCGTGCGTCGCCTGGGATTCCCGCGCTCGGAAGACTCACCCATGACCGCGCACGACACGGCCTTTCAATTTTCGGCCGCCAATATCCGTTTTGGCGCGGGCATCACGCGGGAAGTCGGTGACGATCTAGTCGATCTCGCCGCGCGGCGGACGATGGTGGTCATCGATCCCTTCTTGCGGGACTCGCCAACAGGTGAGACGGTCCTCGCGTCGCTCAAAGCGGCCCGGATCGATTTTGCGGTCTTCGATGACGTCGTCGTCGAGCCGACTGACGCCAGCTTTCAGGAAGCCGCGGCCGCTGCCCGCGGCGGAAATTTCGACTCGTTCGTGGCAGTCGGCGGCGGCAGCACGATCGACACGGCCAAAGCGGCCAACCTCTATTCGACGCACGCGGACGACTTCTTCGATTTCGTCAACGCACCGATCGGACGCGGGCTGCCCATTCCGAGCCCGCTCAAACCACTGATCGCCATCCCCACCACGGCCGGAACCGGCAGCGAGACGACCGGTGTCGCAATCTTTGATTTCGTGGCGCAGCGAGCGAAGACGGGGATCGCACACCGTTATTTGAAACCGACGCTGGGCATCGTCGACTCCGACAACACGCGGACCCAGCCGGCGGCAGTGGCCGCGTCGGCCGGCCTCGATGTGCTGAGTCACGCGCTCGAATCGTACACGGCGATTCCGTACACGTCGCGACCGCGGCCAGCTCGTCCGCTCGAGCGGCCCGCTTATCAGGGATGCAATCCGGTGAGTGACCTGTGGGCTTTGCGGGCCTTGGAGCTTGTCGACGAATTTCTCGAGCGCGCCGTCGACGATCCGACCGACACCGAAGCCCGCAGCAATATGCTGTTGGCCTCGGCGATTGCCGGACTTGGATTCGGCAACGCTGGCGTCCACTTGCCGCACGGCATGTCGTACCCCGTGGCCGGAATGGTGCGCTCGTTTCGCCCCGAGGGCTATCGCGTCGATCACCGGTTAGTGCCGCACGGGATGTCGGTGATTCTGCACACACCGGCCGTCGTGCGCTTCACGGCGTCAGCCTGTCCCGAGCGTCATCTGCGCGCAGCCCAGGCACTCGGGGCGGTGGACGTCGACGAAGTGCCGCTCGAAGATGCCGGTGTGGTTCTCGCCGATCGCGTGATTCAGTTCATGCAAACGACGAACATGCCCAATGGACTCAGGGCTGTCGGATATTCCGAGGCGGATATTCCAGCCCTCGTCGACGGAACGCTGCCGCAGCATCGCGTGACCAAGCTGTCGCCGCGGCCGGCCGGTCCTGAAGAATTGTCCGAATTGTTCCGGAAGTCGCTGACGATCTGGTGAGTCAATCGCTAAACAAAGAACCGGCGGGCTGACACCCGCCGCTCGCCTTATTCCGCCAGAAATCGGCAGAATCTGCCGATCCAGGTTCGCCGGGCCAGTAAACTTGTCTTGTTCGTATCACCAGCGGCGGTAGAATTCGGCCCCTCCCTCCTTTCCCATTCGAGCATCCCTTTCCTCACGTGCTTTCTGTTGCGCGTGCCGCGCGGCGGAAGGAGTTTCCGCGATGGAGCAGCAGCATCGACTGACAGGCTCTCGATCCGTTTTCGCCGGCAGCGCTGCGATGATGATCCTCGCCCTGAGCGGCTGTGCCGATCTCTTGCCGAGCGGTGAGACCATGGAAAAATGGTCGCCGAGCAACATCTGGTATCGCATGCATCCGGACCAGTTGAGCCGCCTGAATGAGGGGAGCGGTCTCCCCTCCGACGTCTACTATTCGATCTCAGATTATCCGGAACGCAGTCCGGGCGCCGCCAGAGAGAACGAAACGTCGAACGACGCGGTGACCGTGATCAAGCCGATCGAGACCGCGGATGGCGCGCCGCGACCGTAGCGTTTTCGGGAGGGCGAGGCTCCCGCCGAGCCGTTTTGGCAGCGCGAGGCTACCGCCCGGGCAGCAAAGCCAGACAAATGCGGAAATCTCAGAAGCTCAGCAGGAGCTTCGCCCTCCCTTTGGGAGGGTCAGCTTACAGCTGCCTCTTCGATCAAGGGCGCCGCGCCTTGTCGCAATAAATCATCGGCAACCCTTTCACCAAGGGCGAGCGGCTCGGCTAACTGTCCGGAATGCCGGGCATAAAGCCTCTGCCTTCCGTCGCGGCTGAGCACGACGGCCTCGAGGCTCATCGCATCGGCATCGATCATCACCGCGACGCCGACGGGCGCGTGGCAACCGGCGCGCAGCCGGTTCAGCACCTGACGCTCGGCCGTCACGGCGGCAAACGTGGGAATGTCAGTCAGCTGCGCGAGAAGATCCGCGGTCCGCTGATCGTCGCTGCGACACTCAAGGCCCAATGCCCCTTGGCCGACGGCCGGAAACACGTCGGGCGGCATCAGGCGGGCCGACACACGATCGGCGAGTCCTAACCGGTCGAGTCCGGCCTCCGCGAGAATGAGCGCGTCGTAGGATCCCTCGTCGAGCTTGCGGAGACGCGTGTCGACGTTGCCGCGCACTTCCAGAAACTGCAGATCGGGTCGCACGTGAAGGATCTGGGCACGGCGTCGCAGACTACCAGTCCCCACGCGAGCCGCTCGAGGCAGATCGCGCAGCTCCTTTTGTGGCTGCGTCGATCCGCTGGGCATCACAAGTGCGTCCCAAGGAGAAGCCCGCAAAGGGACGCCCGCCAGTTGAATGCCCGCGACGGGGACAGTCGGCAAATCCTTTAAACTGTGTACCGCGACGTCGGCGCGATCGTCGAGCACGGCCTGCTGGATCTCACGGGTAAAAACTCCCACGCCGCCCAATCCACTCAACGGTGCGCTGGCCGCTTGATCGCCCGTGGTCGTTACGTGCACTAACTGCACGTCGAGATCAAGGTCAATCGCGTGAAGCCGATCGGCGACGAACTGTGCCTGCCACAGCGCCAAGCGGCTGGCGCGCGTGGCGATTCTCAGAGTCGCGCGGCTCACGACTGCGACTCGTCGCCGTGCGGCGGATTGCCGGGCGGCGATGGACCGCTCGAGGGACTGCTCGAGGGACCACTGGGCGCAGGACTCGGGGGCGTTACTCCGGAAGTGCGGCCATCGAGAGGGGAGAGCGGCGGCCTCGATTCGTCGAACAGGGCCGGATTGATGCCCATCCGGCCTCCATCTGCTGGCGCACCCGGTCCGAGAGCTCCCGGAGCGCCGAACGTGTTGGCGAGCCGACGGGCCAGCTCGCGATGGAGCAATTCGGGGGTCGACCGCTGGTGTTCGGGCACGAGTACACCGCACGACAGGAAGTACTGAAAAGCCTGGTCGAGTGTCATGTTCAAATCGATGATCGCACTCTTGGGCACGGTCACAACCCACCCGGTCATTGGCATGGGGGCGGCCGGGATCATGATGCTGACCATCGGTTCGCCCGCCGCCAAGGTCATTTCCATCAAGCTCTCGCCCATCGCGAATCCGATGGTCCAGATCCCCCGGCGAGGAAACTCGACGGCCACCACGCGATTGTACGCGACGGCCCGCTCGGAGAAGAAAAAGTCTGTCACCTGCTTCACCGAGGAGTAGACGCTGCTGATGATCGGCACCCGCGCGAGCACCAGCGTCTCGAAACGGCTGAC
>DASZIA010000585.1:0-8476 GCA_035949535.1 Planctomycetaceae bacterium
CGGACAGCTCACGTATTTCCGCGTCTACCAGGGCAAGATTCAAAAGGGCGAAAGCTACACGAATCAGCGGACCGGCAAGAAGATGCGGTTCGGCCGCCTGGTGCGCATGCACGCCGATCAACGCGAAGACGTTGACGTCGCTGAGGCCGGCGACATCGTCGCTGTCGTAGGCGTCGACTGCGCCTCGGGCGACACGTTTTGCGGTCACGGGATCGACGTGGCCCTCGAAAGCATCTTTGTGCCCGAGCCGGTGATCCGCCTGTCGATCGAGCCGATGAAGCGCGACGGAGCCGATCGTCTCTCCAAGGCTCTCGAGCGATTCCGCCGGGAAGATCCAACCTTCCGCGTGATGACCGACCAGGAATCGGGGCAGACGCTGATTGCCGGCATGGGACAGCTGCATCTTGAAGTCTACGTCGAGCGCATCCGCCGCGAATACAAGTGCGATACGCTGATCGGCGAGCCGAAGGTTGCCTATCGCGAATGCCCGACGAAGCCGATCGAATTCAACTTCAAGCACAAGAAACAGACCGGCGGCTCCGGCCAGTATGCACACGTCGTTGGGAAGGTCGAGCCGCTCCCCGAGGACGCCACCGAGCCGTACGAGTTCGTCAACGAAGTCACGCAGGGACGTATTCCGAAGGAGTACATCAAGCCGGTTGACGAAGGGTTCAAGCGGGCCCTCGAAAAGGGGCCGCTCTGTGAATGCCCGGTGGTCGGCGTGCGTGCGATTCTCGAGGACGGCACCTATCACGACGTCGACTCGTCCGAAATGGCGTTCAACATCTGCGGCTTCAACTGCATGCGCGACACGCTCAAGAAGACGAAGCTGGCGCTGCAGGAACCGATCATGAAGCTCGAGGTCGAGGTCCCCGAGGAATTTCAGGGACCAGTCACCGGCCACATTTCGAGCAAGCGGGGCATCATTACTCAGACCGAGGTTCGCAACGCCATCAGCGTAATCCTCGCCGAGGTGCCGCTGGCCACGATGTTCGACTACGCCAATGAGCTGCGCTCGATGACGCAGGGCAAGGGCTCCTTCAGCATGGAGTTCTCGCGCTACAAGCAGGTTCCCAACAGCTTGCAGGATGAAGTCGTGGCCCGCCGCCGGGCGGAAAAAGAAGAACGCCTCGCGATGGCCAATTGAACCGGCGGCGAATTACGGTGCGCTGCGGAGCATTCCTTGCTGGCGCTGTTGCGGCAGCCGTTCTAAGCGGCGGCTGCACGCAGTCTCCGTCCGTCGAACGCCCACCGATTGATCCGCCATCCGGCCAAACCCGGGGCGCGTCGCAGGCGGCAGAGCTGCCGACCGTCGAGATACTCGGCTGGGACCAACTCCAAAAGCGGCGCGAAGCGTTCCGCGGCAAAGTCGTGGTGCTCGACGTCTGGTCGACCTACTGCGATCCCTGCGTCCGCGAGTTCCCCAACCTGGTCGCACTGCAGAAACAATTCGGCGACAAAGTCCGCTGCATCTCGTTTGACACCGATTATTCGGGGGCCGTGCGCGAACCTCCCGAATCTTTCCGCAAGCTCGTGCTCGACTTTCTGACGAAGCGCAGAGCGAGTGGGCTTCTGAATGTCATCTCGAGCGATCCGAGCGAGGATTTTTACAACAAGATTCACTTGGGCGGGCCGCCTGCGGTCTTCGTTTACGACCAGAGCGGCAAACTCGTCAAGCGCTTCGACAACAGCCAAACACCCAAGACTCCCGAATTCACTTATCAGCGCGACGTCGTGCCGCTTGTGGAAAAACTTCTCCGGAAATAGCGGTCAGACAATCGTCGGATGATCGACGTGAAAATCCTCTTTCTCCACGGATGGCAGTCGGTCCCGGGCGGCCTGAAGCCGACCTATCTCGCCCGTCACGGCCACGAAGTTCTCAATCCCGCGTTGCCCGATGAGGACTTCGCCGGCGCCGTTCGGATCGCGCAAGCGGAGTTCAACCGGCACCATCCCGATGTGATTGTGGGCTCAAGCCGAGGCGGCGCCGTTGCGATGAGCCTTGAGACCGGCAATACGCCCCTCGTGCTGCTCTGCCCCGCGTGGAAGCGTTTTGGCACGGCTCGGACGGTAAAAGCCAATACGACGATCCTCCACTCGCGGGCCGACGAGGTCATCCCGTTTGCCGACAGCGAGGAACTCGTCCGCAACAGCGGCCTGCCGGAAGCGACGCTGATTGAAGTTGGAACGGACCACCGTTTAGCCGACGCCGAGCCGCTCGCAGCAATGGTGCGAGCGTGTGAAAGCCGGCTGACGTAGCTCGCGGCCCAAAGCCATCTGGCTTGTTGCTCACCCGCTCGGGTTGCGTCTTATCAGCGACACACCTGTTCCGCAGAGGCATCGCTCCCTGTCAGTACGCTTCATTGACAGCTAGTGTCCATAGCTATATAGTGGATTCATGTCGAACGATGCCCTCGACAATTGGCAGGTCCAGGTCCGCAAAGGATTGCTCGAGCTATGCGTGCTGAACGCCCTCCGCGGTGGGCGGCAGTACGGGTACGACATCGTGAAGCAGCTTCGCACGCTGGACGGATTAGTGATCGGTGAAGGAACGATCTACCCAATTCTGAGTCGCTTCCGCAAGCAGGACCTGGTCGAAACGACGATCGAGGAGTCGCCCGATGGGCCGCCGCGGAAGTATTACCGGCTAACGCCCCTGGGACGCAAAGCCGTTTCGCAAATGAATGAGGCGTGGGACAAGATCGATCAAGGGGTGCGTGCCCTGCGGAGAGACGAGACATGACCGAGCTGACCCCAACCGCCGAAAGTCGCTTGAACGCTTACCTCCACGAATTGCGTCGCGTGTTGTCGGGGTCTCCATCGGTCGATCCAGCCGACGTCGAGCGCGACGTCCGCGATCACATCGACGCGGCTCTTGTCGGCCAGGCTGCACCGATCGACGACTCCGCGCTCAATCACGTCTTGCAAACGCTCGGCTCGCCGGCACAGTGGCTGTTGGAATCAACCCGGCCGGCGCGCCGGCCAAGGATTTCCTATTCGGCGATCAAGCAGAGCGCCGTGGAGTTCGCCCGACGTCTCGCAGGTGGACCCGAAAGTTATCGCCTCGCGTATTTGTCGCTGCTTGTATTTGCGGCCGGCTGGGGTCTCACGCTATTGGCACAACATCCTGGGCCCCTGGTAGTGGCGATGCCGGTCAGCTTCATCCTTTCGCGCGCGGCGCTCTCTTTGTTTTCGGCCGACGAGATCAGAATCGGGCAGAAGTGGCTTTTGTATCCGATCCTGGCCGTTGTCTATTCTCTGCCGCTCTTGATGATTGTGAGTGCGCCGATCGCAATAGGCATCCATCGAGTGCGCGTTACAGGTTCGACGCTGGGCGAAGCCGTTGTTGCTGTGTGCGGCTGGTCTGGCGCTGCATGGCTGTGCACCGGAGTCGTGGCCGCTCTGTTTCCCGGTATCGTTCGCAATGTGTTTCATCCGTTCGCGACGCGGTTCTCCCGTCGATCCGGGCTGAAGCTGGCGACAATCGGTCTGCTTCTGCTCCTCGCCGGGGCGCTCGCATTCTTCACGCTACCCAGGTAACGCGACTTGTCGCAGGTCGCGGAATCAGCCTGCCCGGCGAAGATCACGGATGGAGGATCGCGGACGCCGACTTGCCGCGTCTCTTCACGCCATTTTTCCGTTCCGAGGAGTGCGGCCAGTCAGGCCGATTTGGGAAGCTGCTTTATGTTGCGGCTCCCGATGACTGCCGCAGCCGCAGACGACTGCCACGCTGCCGAGCCGCCAACAGTCGAGGTCGCCAATTGGGCCCGCTCAGAGAGCTTCTGCCTGAGGCTCGTCATCGCCCGCCTCATCAGCCAGACGAGAGCATCTTTGGTCAGTCCCATTGTGGCTGCAATCTCGGCCATCGGCTGCCCGTCGAGATAGCGTCGCCGCAGCGGCTCTTGCTCGTCTTGCGGAAGCTGCGCAATCGCTCGGGCTAATCGGACCGATTCTTCGCTGCGAACCGCGTGCTGGCTGGCCGTCGTTTGCCGGGCCGCGTGGACCGCGGCATCGCCAACTCGTTGCTCCCGATTGATAGCCCGCTTGCCGGCGTGAAGCAAGTCGCGCGCGGCATTGCGAATGTTCCGCTCGTGAATCTGACGCAACCAGGCGGCAAATTGGGCGTCGTCGTGTCCCTCGAACTCGGTGATCTGCTTGTGGACGGACAGGCACGTTTGCTGAACCACGTCCGACGCATCGATTCGCGCCGCCGCCCGATCATCGAGCATTCTGTCCGCCAGGCCCCGGAGATAACGGCGATACTTCTCCAGCAGCTCGCCCAGCGCCGCCTGGTCGCCGCCCCTCGCCCGCTCGATCAGCTCGCGATTGACGGCGTCGGATTCCACGTGGCCTCCGCGGCTGCGGATTGCAGATCGACGAGAAAGAGACAAAAACAGGGGAGGTCGCACTCTTGATTCTGGGGTAAATGCCTTTCCGTTTCCAGTTCGCTCGAAGGGATGATCCGGTGATCTCTTTCATCGTTCCGGCCTACAACGAGGAGCTTTTGCTCCCGGCCACCTTATCGGCGCTTCAAGCCGCGGGTCAGGCGTTGGGCGAACTCTTCGAAATCGTCGTGGCAGACGACGCTTCGACCGATCGCACGGCCGCGGTGGCAGAAGAACATGGGGCGCGCGTCGTTCGGGTCGCTCATCGGCAGATTGCCGCAACCCGCAACTCGGGAGCGCGCGAGGCGAAGGGCGATCTCCTCATCTTCGTCGACGCGGACACCGTGGTGAACTCGGCGGTGGTTCGAGCGGCCGTTGACGCCATGCGGAACGGGGCAGTCGGTGGAGGCTGCGATTTCCGATTCGAGGGCCGATTGCCGCTTTGGGCCAGGCTGATGATCTTTTCGTTCCGCCCGGCTTATCGAGTCGGGCGGCTGGCGAGCGGCAGCTTTCTCTTCTGCACGCGGCAGGCGTTCGAAGCGGTCGGCGGATTCGACGCAACCTTGTTCGCCGCCGAGGAAGCCGTCATGAGCCGCGCCTTGCACCGTCAAGGCCGTTTCGTTGTGTTGCGAGAGACGGTCCTGACCTCGGGCCGCAAGCTGCGGGCGTATTCGGCCTGGGAGGTGTTTCGCGTCTTGGGCCGCTTGGCGCTCTTGGGACGACGGGCCTTGCGGCACCGTCAGGGCTTGGACATCTGGTACGGTGCCCGTCGCGTGGACCCGCAAAGCGAGTGACCGCGCGTCAGAACGCAGTCGAAGAGTCCGCCTCCTCGCTCGCCGCCCAGTCGATCGGCGACTTACAATCTGCGGTTCGGCCATGCGCCGAAAACGTTTTCCGCACCCCAGCAGGCGGCTCGATGGCTTTGCTTCGATTACGAGATGTCACCTTCAGCTACGGCGGCGCAAGTCTGCTCGATAGCGTCAGTCTGGAGATCCAGCCGGGCGAACGGATCGGACTGATGGGCCGCAACGGAGCGGGCAAGTCCACCTTGCTCAGGCTGCTTGAGGGAACTCTCCAGCCGGATGACGGCCTGATCGAACGGCCTAGCGGATTGCGAATCGCGCAACTGGCTCAGGAGGTGCCGACCGGAACTCAGCACACCGTCCTTGAAGAAGTGGCGCGAGGCCTGGGCGAGCAAGGAACTCTCGTTGCTCAGATGCTCGGGTCAACGTTTCACAGCCAGTCTGTCGCAGGGGTGTCGCACAAAGTTCCGGGACCGTTGTCCGGCGAACTTGATGCCGACACGGCCTGGAAGCTGCAACGACGGATCGAGGACGTCATCTCGCGGATGGATCTCGATCCGCTACTCGCCTTTGACACGCTTTCCTCGGGAATGAAGCGCCGCGTGTTGCTCGCGCAGACCTTGGTGAGCGAGCCCGACATTTTGCTGCTGGACGAGCCAACGAACCATCTCGATCTCGATTCGATCCGCTGGATCGAAGACTTCTTGCTGCGAGAGTCGCCCACCCTCGTCTTCGTCACTCACGACCGGGTCTTCTTGCAGCGGATTGCCACTCGGATTGTCGAGATCGAGCGGGCGAGAATCTTCGATTGGACGTGCGACTACGCAACGTTCCTGGTGCGAAAGGAGGCCCTGCTGGCCGCTGAATCACAGCAGGAAGCACTCTTCGATAAGAAGCTCGCCGAAGAAGAGGTTTGGATTCGGCAAGGCGTCAAGGCTCGCCGGACGCGCAACGAGGGTCGGGTCCACGCGCTTGAGCGAATGCGGGAGGAACGTCGCGCCCGTCGCGTGCGAGCCGGCAACGTCCGATTGCAGACTCAGGAAGTCGAGCGCTCCGGTAATCTCGTGATCGTCGCCGAGGGAATCGGCAAGAGCTTTGACGGGAGGACGATCCTGGACGATGTGACGGTCACAATTTCCCGCGGCGACAAGATCGGCATCCTCGGTCCCAACGGCTCGGGCAAAACGACGCTGTTGCGAATTCTGTTGGGCGAGCTGGAGCCCGACCGCGGCACCGTCCGGCGAGGGACCAATTTGCAATGCGCCTATTTCGATCAGCTGCGCGCACAGCTCGACGAAGAAAAGTCTGCTGCCGAAAACGTCGCGGACGGCAACCAGACCGTGCTGTTCAACGGCAAGCCGCGCAATGTGCTTGGCTATCTGCGCGACTTTTTGTTCTCGGGCGAGCGCGCTCGCAGCCTCGTGCGTTACCTGTCCGGAGGCGAAAGAAACCGCCTGCTCTTGGCGCGAATGTTCACGCGCTCGGCCAACGTGCTGGTCCTCGACGAGCCGACGAATGACCTCGATGCCGAGACGCTCGAACTGCTCGAGGAGTTGCTGGTCGATTTTCCCGGGACGTTGCTCTTGGTGAGCCACGATCGGGAGTTTTTGAACAACGTTGTGACCAGCACGCTTGTGTTCGAGGGCGAGGGACAGGTCAAGGAATACGTCGGCGGCTATGACGATTGGATTCGCCAGAAGCCGGACGATCCCTCACCGTCAGCTCCGGAACGTCCGAAGTCTGATCGCGTCCGGCCGCGACCCGAGCAACCCCGAAAGCTGACCTACAAGGAGCAGCGGGAACTCGACGAATTGCCCCAACGCATCGAGATGCTCGAAGCCGAACAGGCCGAGCTGCACCAAAAACTCGCCGAGCCGACCTTTTACCGGCAGGCGGGAGCCGAGATCACCAAGGTGACCAGCCGGCTGCAGGAACTCGAGCAACAGGTGCAAGCCGCTTACGCTCGGTGGGAAGCGCTCGGCGGCTGACGGGTTTGGAACGATTCTCTCCGAGTCGTTGTCTTTTTTAGCGGCAATTGTCGATTCGCGACTTTGCGGTTCGACTAATAGGCGTGGACACGATTTGACGCCCCACAACGCGGCAGAATCCAAGGAAAACACCGTGCCGATCCAAAAAATCACCCCATTCTTGTGGTTCGATAACCAGGCCGAAGAAGCGGCGAAGTTTTATGTGTCGATCTTCCCGAACTCCAAGATTAATAAGGTCCTTCGCTACAGCGAGGCGGGTCCCGGCCCGGCCGGCTCTGCGATGACGGTCGCGTTCGAACTCGAAGGACAGGCCTTTACCGCCCTCAACGGCGGGCCGCACTTCAAGTTCACCGAGGCGATCTCCTTCGTCGTGCATTGCGAGACGCAGAAGGAAGTCGACACTTATTGGGAAAAACTGTCTGCGGGAGGCGGCGAGGTGCAGTGCGGCTGGCTCAAGGACAAGTTCGGGCTGTCATGGCAGGTCGTCCCGAACGCGCTGATCGAGCTGCTGGGAAATCCCGACCCAAAAAAAGCTGCCCGCGTTGCCAAAGCGATGTTTCAGATGAAGAAGATCGATATCCGCGGCCTGCAGAAGGCGGCCGAAGCCTGAGGCAAGGCGCCCTCACCCCGTCCCTCTCCCATCGGAATGGGAGAGGGGGAAAGCCGCCGCTCGAGAACGCAAGCCAAAATCACGAAGGAGCCAGCCATGTTCAGCTCAACCCAAGCACTTCCTGAAACCGTGATTCCGCCTTTGGCGTGCGAGCGGTCTTCTCAGGCGATCGAGTGCCCCGAACAACCCGTCACCGAGGAAGGCGACGGATTATTCCTGCCGACCCCTCGCCGGATCATCCATGCGGCGATTCGCTTCGGCAAAAGTTTCGAGTTCGTCGTCGAGTGTTGCGTGCTGTGAAGGGCCTGACGAGGCGGACTCAAATGAGGATGTGCGATTCTGGGAGACCGACGGCAGTGGGCCGGGCACTGTCGCAAAATCGAGCACGGTGATTGAGATCAATTCAACCTATTTCAACTTTAAGTTTTCGAGGGACCACCAATGAGCAAGTCGACCCAACCGATTCCCGCCGGACACGAAAACCTGATCCCACACCTCGTGTGCGAGCGGTGCTCCGAAGCGATCGAGTTCTACAAGAAAGCTTTCGGCGCCGAGGAGATTCATCGGATGCCGGCCCCGGACGGCCGCAGGATCATGCATGCGGCCATTCGCATCGGCAAGAGCTTTGTCTTTCTTGTCGATGATTTCCCCGAGTATTGCGAAGGCAAGTCGGAAACGGCGACGGCACTC
>DASZIA010000586.1:0-65961 GCA_035949535.1 Planctomycetaceae bacterium
AGTGCCTTGGGGTATCGGCCCCCGGCACCGGAAGCGATTCAGGCATGGAAGTCCAACCTCGCTACGCTCGGCTGGACTTCTATGCCTGAGAAGGACGAAGAACTAACATAACGACTGGTTCCATCCTGGGGGGCAGGTCAGTCGAGGGCGGAAAGCCGTAGCGGCTGACGGTAAAATGATTCCTGACATCGTCGGAGAACCGCGTGACGTGGTTGAACGCTTCCGGCCCGAGGCAGTCCATCTCCTGTGTCGGCGCCCGGGAGCATCGCCGTTGCCGCTGGCCGCGTGATACGATTGCCGCATGTGTGGCCGCTTCACGCTTAGGACGCCAGCTCGTGATCTCGTCGAAATCTTCGAGCGTGCGCCAGGGCAATGAAAACGCAGAGGTGGCGGTCTACCGATACGTGACCGAAGGCTCGTTTGACGCCTATATGTGGCAAGCCCTTGAAACCAAAGCCCGTTTCATCGGCCAGGTCATCACCGGCGACAACGCCGCCCGCCGGGCCGAGGACATCGGCGGCCAGGAACTTCTCCTACGCCGAGGTCAAGGCGATCGCGTCAGGCAACCCCGCCGTGCTGACGCTCGCCGAAGCGGACGCGGAATTGCAACGCCTCACCTTGCTCAAGAAGAACCATCTCGACGAGCAGTATGTCGCGCGCCGCAGCGTGCGCGATTTGCCGGGCACCATCGCCAGCATGTCCGACCGGCTGGGCAAGCTCGCGGCCGACCACCAGACGGTGACGGATCACATCGATGACCCGATCATCATCGAAGGGCGCACGTATGCATTCGAAGTCGGTGACTTCCGCGGCGGTCGCTGTGCACCAGAAAAAGTCGGACCCGTGGACGAAGTGGTCACGGACTACACTGCCGTGGAGGTCGTTTGCGTCTGTGGCACGCACGCTGAAGTCCAGCGAATTCTTGCAGACTTGAAAACGGCCGTTCCGCAACTTGGCGACGTTCGCTCTCGTCTTAAGGAATTGTCGCAGTCTGGTCCCGTCGCTCGGACGATGGAATTTACTTCACCCACATGCGAGGAAGCGGTGCTCCAATTCGTCCTCGATTGCGGCGGCTACGCAGAGGGCGAAGCGAGTCTTACCGCCGACGAGCAGTACTCTCGACAATCGTCGGGCTCAACGGCGTCAAGCGGATGCCCGGCAGTCAATTCAGGTGACGCGGCGGCAGATCATTTTGATTCCGCATGCCGCAGCTGCGGTCGTAAGGGCAATCGAGTGACGTCCTGCGAGGACAGGTGATAAATTCGGATCGAATAACCGGCCATCGTCACCGGATTTTCCGCCAGCAGATACGAGAACCACGGCTCTTCGGAACCGGAGTGGCGGTAGCCGTACAGGTCGTTCACGCTAATCGCGTACCACCCAGGTTCCAATCGTGACCTGAACGTGGCTTGGTTTGGCGAATCGGCTCCGCTCATTCTCGGCATCCGTTGAGAGTCGATGCCTGCAATGGAGGGCGCGGTTGACGGAAATCCGAAGTACTGGACGTACAGCGGCCGGGCTTCTGGGTGGGCATCGTACCATCGCTTGAGATTGAGCAGGTCCTGTCCCCAATCGATGTTGGCGTCGAGGATATGATCGGCGCCGTGCAGCGGCCCTCCGATAAGCTCATTGAAGTAGGACAGGCTATGTGGAAACGCGGCCATGCTGCTCGTCACCGACAAGGCGGTCGCGAAGACAACGATTGCTGACGCGACAGGTCGATGTGCCGCAAACGCGCGCGCCACCTGGCCGATGAAGATCAAGTAAAACGGGGCCATCGGCAGGGCGTATCTTAGGTACCTCGAAAACCCCGTTTGAGAGCTCACCAGCGCCAGAACAACGATTGCCGGCGCAAGCAGCACCAGTTCGTCGCGCCAGTCGGTCGTCGGGCTTCGAAACCGCACGGCTACCACGAGGGCCATCGCGAGTAAGAGCCATGTTCCGAGCGGAACCTTTACGGCCAATGCGTAAAGGTACCAGTACCACCAGCCTCGGTCCTGTTGCACGCCCCGCAAGTAGGAGACCTTTCCCCGTTCAAAATCGTATCGCTGAATATCGATGCCGATGAGATAGTTCGCCGGAGCCGGTACGGGGATTTTGCTCAGCCACGATTCGGCAAATCGGTTAGCCGGCGTTTCGTGAGCCCCGGGCCCGCCCAGGGCGTGGCTGACGAACGAAAACTTCTCAAGCGGCGTGAACGAGCCCTCGAACCCGTAGCCGAGATTGATGAGATACACCGCCAGCAGCAAGATCACTGCCAATTGCCGCGACGAGGGCTGAGGCGGAATAGTAGCCGGAGCGTCGTCGCTGCCTCGGCGACTGAGCCAGTGTCGGCCGGCGCACCGCCAGACTAGCCAGAGGAGGGGCAACAAGGCAAACAAAACGAGCCAAGTGGTCTTGGTCAGTTCTGCGAACCCTAGGGCGATCCCTGAACCGGCGGCTCGCGGCCACGTCGGCTGCTTGAGCCAGCGCCAGTAGAAATAGAGCGCGGTGACACCCAGCGACGCGGCCGGAGCGTCGGGCGTGATCATGGCTGAATTCCCGAGCATATTGGGAGAAAATGTCCACAGGGCGAGGGCCAGCAGTCCCGCGGCCGATCCGTAAAGCGCGCGAGCCCAAAGGAACACGACAAACCCGCCAAGCAGACTCAGGGGGATGCACATCCAGCGTGCCAGGGTGAAAAAGAAGAATCCTTTCGCGCCGTTGAGGTCGCAGAAACGATCCCCGATCACGAATTCCGGGCGAGAATACGGAGCATCGCTAAACGCGGCCCAGTCCATCTGAACGTCTACAAACAGCAGCGGAATGGCCGCGATCGATCGGACCAGGGGTGGATTGACCCGGTACAACGCAAAGTTGCCGACCTTCAAATGGCTGAGCCCCGCGGGGAGATGGGCCGTTTCGTCAATGGTCGGACTGTTGCGCAATCCCATCCATGCGAGTAGACAGGCGTGAATGAGCAAGAGCGCGACGACCGCCCAGCCGATCGCCGACTTGCCGCCTTTCAGAGTGGAGTCCGACGCCAGGAGCATCGTTCAACCGGTTCAGACGGCATAACCGCCGGCGCTGAGGTTGGTGCAATCATGATCGAGGACGTGTTGTCCACGTTGCTGCCGATTGGACCGACCGCGCCCGAAGGTATGCGTACCAGCCCAAAAAGATGAAGGCGACTATCAGGGCACCACACGCCGATCAAGTTTTTGCAATGTCCGACTTGCCTGTACCTACAATCCTTTGGGGCAGTCATTCTCTTATGTCCCCCTTCCGATCACCTCGGATCACATTTTAGGGGGCAGTGGCCTTGTGCAATCGCATAAAGACGACGGGTTGGCGCGCCGCATCGGCCGACAGTCCGCCATTCGGATCGAAGCTTTCTGGCCGGACACTGCTTTGGACAATTATAAGTTGGTCGCCAGTCAGTTCGTAGATTCCATTCACGGCGTCGGTCTCGGTCGGATAGCTAATGCGCTTAGGGTTAGATGTCGCATCTAACTCGAAGTCGAACCTCTTTTCCGGGAGGCGACGAGCGCCGGAAATGACAAGTGTCGATTTTTCAATGAAGACCGGCCGACCGATTTGCTGACTCACTTGGTCCCCAGCAACGCGAAAATCGTCGATGCGCCATTTACCCTGAATCAGCGCCAGGTCGATTCGACTCTGCTCATCCAGCGTTTTTGTTCTACCGGGATTTTTGGCGATCTGCTGCGGTTGAGCTCCGCATCCTCCGAGCAAAAGCAGCGGCCAAATTGTTATCGCGTGCAAAACCCAAGCCCTGAAACGCGCCTCGGTCATCCATCGCTGCCACACTGCCTTTTCTCCGTCTGCCGCCGTCGAATAGCTTCGGCCAATGACAGCCACCTTCGATCCTGTTACCTTGATTCGATTGTAATCCACTACCACAATTTCGTTTGGCATCGACCGGATTGGCATCGCGCTCAAACAGCGCTTCATATGCACACACACTACGATTTCTACCGTACCTGTTGGTCGCTCCGATCCGTTTCCTCACTCTCGGGAGAGCCTCGCATGCAATCGTCTTAATGCCATCATGCCGAGTTCACCGGCAATGCACACGCCGAGACCCCACCAAAGCCCCGATGCATCCGGCAACCATCCGACGCGCGCTATCGCCGGCTCCTTCGCCCGTGCAAGCCAGTGACCGATTTCGTCGAGCAGGTCTTCTCCCCCGGCAACCACCTGGCCGACGTGTTCGCCCGCTTCACAGTAGGCCCCCGGTGGAATGGTTGGCCTAAAAAACTCCGCGGCGACGGTATTGACAGTCAACTGATCGATTACGGACATTCCCTGGCGTGCGGCGGCACCCGAATCGTTCGCTTTGTCGATCGTAATCAACATTTGCGTCGGCAACCAAATTCCGGGGAGCACCTCGACGTGTTCATACAGATCGAATCTCTTCGACAATTCCTTCTCGCCGGAGGTATAAAGCCTCGCGACGATGCAGCATCCGCGATCAGCATCGACCCACAGCGTTTGATGGTCTCCGAAGTGCACCACATGGCACCAAGTCTGATTCACAACTTCCAACTGCGGCGCGATCCTCAACGGGGTCTTGACGTCGGTGGCGATGCCGTCGAGCGTAACAGGTTGGCCCATCCAGGTCGGCGGCCTCCAATATCCTTGCGGCCACAGGCCGGTTGCAATCAGATAGCTGCCGAAAGTCGTCATGGGCAACTCGGTGCTGCTGGGAAATCCGCTCTTGTCTCCTCCATGAAATCGCCGCGAAAAAGGAAAGTACGTATGCACCGCCTGCTGACACAAATAGCTTTGTTTGCGGAACGGGTCATCTTCCCAGCCCCGACCCGGACCTCCGTGCGCAAACCCCTGAAATAAGTATCCACCACGCATAAGGCACAGGGTTCGATAGCTGTAGCGGTCTCGATCCTGTGCATAATCCGAGTGTCGCTCGCCAAAAGACAAGCTCTTAATACGGGCGTCCGGCAAGCGAAACGCGACTCGGAGTGCCTGTTCACTGAGCGTCGCCACGGGCGACGGCTTGTCCCCCACCTCAGCGGATGCGGTGCTGATGATTGCCGGCGATGAGCCAACTACGGTCACAATCACCCACATCCGGCGAACAAGGCGACCAGATTCACTGAGCATGGCTGCAAATTACTTTGAAGACCGAAGTTTTCGCCAGACAAGAATCGCAATGACCAGGGCTGCGGCTGTCACATTGACGATGATTAACAAAACGAAGCGATTGTCAGCCCGGCCGGGGAGCGTCGCGGTGTCTCCCCGCTTCGCTTGGCGGATCGCTTGTTCAATGGTTTGCTGTATCTGTATTGGACTCGGTGGGATCTTATACCTGATCTCTCCGCTTGGTGAGGCCTTTGCCTCGCTGGAACTAAAGTCAGACACATTGACCCCCGGCGTGTCGCTATAGCTGATCCGAAATGTCGTGTCATCAAGTGGATTCTGACCGACTTTTTCGAGCACATAGCCGACCTGCACGATGGGGGCCGGTTGTGGTTTTATAATCGGCCCCCAGATCGAGTGCTCGGCGATACATTTTTGCGGCAAATGCAATCCGGAGGTGCCGAGCGCGACAAAATCGCTGCAGGTATAGCGGATCTCGACAATTCCGCCCGGCGTCCGTTCTTCATGTCGTGGAATGACGCCGGGGCGGGTTAAATCGATCGCGAAACGATACACGATGTCCTCATGGCCGTCGTGCAACTCAATCAATCGACAAGAAATGCCACCGACGTCCTGTTTACCCAGATCGGTGGATCGATCGGCTCGGTCGAGAAGGTCGGCAATCAGCCATCGCACGGGACGATGCTGTAAAAAATCGTCGCATGTCTTCGGTGAGAAAAGGCCTGCAGCGCGAAAATACGACCCCCAGACCAATTGATGATTCTTTCGTAGAAACTCTTTCGCCGCGACACGATCTACATCTTGAATGATCTGTATATAGGGCTTTCCGTTCAAGCGACTGCCATCAAACACAACGCCCTCAAAAATGCCGATCTCGCGCGTGCCATTGGGGCCGTCCGAAAGAAAATACACGGACTTCCCGTCGGTTTTTTCCACATAACTGCTCTTGCCGGGGTGCACATACTGGCGCTTGACCAGGCGCAAGTCCGGCGTATCGTTGGCGGAGACCGTTTCTTTCCACGAGACCTCCAGCGGCAGCAACCCGCTTTCGGATCGAGCAAGCCAATCCGCAATGTCGGGAGGAATCGAAGGTTTCGTTGGACCGGTTGCATGAGGCGAAATTTGCGCCTGGGCCGATGGACCCGACGACACGCACCAAATCGCGAGTCCCGCAGAGAACGCTGCAACGCTCTGACGTCGAGTGACCCACAAGCGTCTGATCAGGGGGATGACCCACATGCGAGAAAGAATATATCCAAAGACCACAGTTGCTCCAAATAAGTATTTCGGAAAAGGCGATCTCAATGGCCGCACCAATACGGCGAATCCAGACCAGCGTCTTCGAAACGTGTCCTCTGAGTAAACGGTCATTTGGAGGTCGCCTCCCGATATGACGAGCCAGAGATTCGTGTCCAGCTTTCCCCATGGACACGCGACTGCAAATTCTCCCGTTCCCACGTCGTTCTCAAGGTAAACGATCGCGGGATGCCGAAGGTTCCACAATTCGCCGGGCGTCAGGGAGCGCAGTTCCGCGTTGGCTCCGAATCGCTTGGCGACGCGGACAATGTCGTTCGCCGAATGGCGAACTCCCGATTCGCCGAACTCGCGCACCACGGATGCATATGTCATGTTGTCAATGCTGTCCACGAGGAACAGGTAAAGACAGTTTGCCGCGTCATTGGTCGGTATTCGCCATGGTTTCCAGTTTGCGTCTCGAGATTGTGAAATTGTTTGGCCGGCGGTTCCCGCGATGGATAGCCAAACCAGAGCGGAAATCATGGCTCGACCACTTGTTGCGTAGATAGATTCCGACTAGCACGCCGCCTGCGTGGCACAACGAGCCACGTCAATAGACTCATCCATGCCAAGACGCTGATCCCGACCGCCCGAAACGTCGTGCTATGTCGCTGGACGGGCATCAAAACATATCCGGTTTTTATTTGTTGATAGAACGACCACGGCCACGATTGGAGCTTTCCAATCGTGCCGTCGATCGTCGTCAGCGAGTCGACACCGGCTGCGGTGATGACAATAAAATGCCCCACGGCCGGCTTACCCGGCTTCGGACCTTGTTCGACGAGCGTAATCACGGGAATTGAGAGGACCCGCAGATCATCGTCGGTGCAGCGGCGAATCTCGCATGCCAGTCCGTTCGCTTCCGCCACCTGCCTCAATCGAGCCAAGCTCACGCCGCGATTCGAGCGTAACTCCGACTCGCTGAATTGGTTGATTATTGCCGGGAGGTCTATTCGACGACCACTGAGTCGCAACAGCGCAAACAAGCAGGTCGGCCCACAGACAAATGCTTCTTTGGGGGCAAGCACGTGTGGTCGGAGCGCTCGCTCATTTTCATCGGCATTGGTCGGATCACCCGCGCAAGCCAAAAGTAGCATCGCGGCGAGCGCAACCGCCGAACGCACGGAAAGACTCACTTATTAATGATTTGCCAGTTCGCTTGACAATTGGAACGCTCGGATCGCCGGTGCTAGATGATCCGGCACGTTGTTGACGCTTTGCACGCCCGGAACTGTCCATACGCGAAAGTTCACGGATCTAGGAATACCTCTGTTTGCTCAACCGACAGAAAAATGGACGTGTCGTGGCGTTCGAACCGAGAACAATTCGGCGTAGCCCACCCCCCACCTCACCTGCCAACACGGTTTCTCGCTGGATTTTGCGAGGTCGGATAGCCGACGAACCGATGGTTATCGATGAGTGGTGAGTTACGACCGAACCACTGCTCAGACCGGCCTACGAGCGATCGGAACATGGGTCTTGTTAAGTGCCGCTGCTACACGGTAGCTTGTCAGGGTACAAATTATAGCAAAAGAAGTCCGTACCGCACACTTTCGAACCGCTTGTGTTGTTCAGGTCGGTTCCACTCGAATAAAGCCCGCCTGCTCCGCTGGGGCAGGAAGTGCTGAGACAGAGCGAAATGCCACAAGACTGGCAGGTAGTATAAGCTGTCGTACCTGTGCAACTACCGCCAACGAGTTGGGCAGCGTCAGAATCAGCCACCGCCCTGCCCGTGCGCGCGTCGCCGGTTGCCCAGACACCGACGAGCGTTACGAGCAGGCAACCACCTAGCACCGCCATTCGGAGTCGTTGTGTTTTCAATTTCGTTCTCCTTTTGATTGGTCTTCCGAACGAACCGCGGGACGCTCCACCACGGAGCGACTCGCATGATCACGCACTGACCTTTCCCTTGCAACAAACGCGACGTGAGTCACTGGACAACTCAGTCGGGCGCCGCCGCCTGCCAGCAATCGTTCTGCTGACCGACACAGCCATCCGTGTGCCCTGGCCAACATGCCCGTCGGCAGCTCGATGCGCGGGGAGAGAATCAAGAACACTTCCCCCAAGTGGCCTGTGGCAACCAATTGCTCGGACGCTCCGTCTTGCGCGATCATTCGAAACAAATCGCGCGAGCGGTCAAAACGGTTGAGGTGCCACTGCGTCGTCCAGGAGCCATCGGGGCGCTGAGTTTGACCGGCGACACGAACGAACTCCCGGAGTCTCTCGAGAACTTTCACATGCATCCCGTCGGACAAGATGGGGCGTTCGCAAGCAACACGATCGATGATCGCGAGCGTGTAGAACACATGTGTCCCCGCGCAACTCGATCCGGAGAGATCCCGCAGAAGCAGCGCGTTCGCGACGTCGTCGAAAGAAAAGGTCTCGCCAAAGTGGTTCTGCCAGGTTTGTCGCTCTGGCATGAAAATGGCGTATGCCAGGGCCGTCCAATGAAGCTCATCCTGATCGAGGGTGAAATTGGCGACGGAATCGTCGAGGACATCAGACAGGTGAAACGTTTCTGTTCCGAAGGTCAGTGGTTGACTCAGCGGGACGCCGCATTCTGCCAGCACCGAGAGCGTTTGATCCCGATGATGCTCTCGCGTGGACTCCTTCTGACTCTGGTTGATCGATGTCACAAATCGGATCCCGTACCGAGTGCGATGCAACACCGCCTCACCGTAATAGAGGCTGCTGAGCCTGTTATCGGTTAAAACAGAGAGCACAGGCGTTGGTGTCTTGAGGTTGCCACCCGTGACCTCGACGTCGACTCCGTAGTAGTGGCACAAATGCAGCAAGCCTGAGACGTCCATTGCTTCCGTCGCTCGGGTGGGGACGAGCCGATCGAGCCGCCCCAACAGGCCTTCCGGACAAGGAAAACGCTCGCGGACGACTCGCCCGACTCGAATTGGGCGCATGTCGGCTGCCGTCGTGACGGGCGCTTTAGCATTTAATGACCGGTGGATTCCTTGGGCGACAGCCTGCGTAGACGTAACAGCGCCTTCGTTCCCCGTGCAACCACATGTCATCACCGACAGGGCAGCGATCCAGATGATAGGCACTCTGCACATTCGTAGAAATCTCGAACGCTTACAGCGAGTAGTCAATCGCCGTCCATTCAATCTCGGTCTGGCGCAATGAGAATTCACGATGGAATCAGCAAGTGAATTGCGAACATTGATTCCGACGCCGCTCACAGCAAGCACCGATAGGCATTGATCCCGATGTGCATCGACCTCAATAAAATCAGAGATCGCTTCGGAGTCACGAGCACCAAATCGAATTCCCCATTGCCTGCGGACCGAACGCCCGCTGGAAGCGCACATCGCGGATGTCAATGAGCACCAGGTGACGCGCATCGAACCGCTGTTGATCGGGCGCGCCGCCATGCGTGTTCGCTTTCAAGATAACGAGAGCGCGAGTTCGAGCGGTTGAGAGATGGGAGGCCGCTCAGAGCAATCACGATCACAGCAGTTCTGACTCTGTTTGTCAAGCGCCCGGGCTCACTTTTCGCAGTCCGATCTGTTGGCCAGAGCAATCCCCCGCATGCCCGCACCAGGCATTTACATAAGCAATGACGAGCGCAACCCGATGTTCGCAGAACATACCCGACCCTGCGAGCCGATCGCCTGGACTCCGCGCTTTGCGCATCACATTATGCCCGCGGCGGCAGCGTTCATCAATTTGCCAGTGACCCAAGAATTTCCGCCTCAGCGGAGACTTCGCCTCGTCAAGGGGACGTAGACATCGAATGAAGCCAGCTAAAAAGCTACAGTCGGCCGATCGATTTTTGTTGCCCGGGCAATCCTGCCCAACTCCAAGTCAAAATGGCCTTCAAGAAAGGATCGAGCAGAGGCATTCCAAGGAAGGCGGCCTTGACACGACAGCACCACGGGCGTTCCAATGAGTGTAGCCTAAGCGTCCAAAAGATGGCGCGGCCGTTGCAAGCCTTCTCCGATGCGAGCTCGAGCGGAGGGCCACATCGTTGCAACCAACCATCGCCCAGTCAGGCTCATTTTCCTTTGCCGTCTTCCATCGAGAGGCAACCCCATGCCTCTGACGACTTGCGGTCGTAAGGCATTCTGCAAACTTGCAGCTTCTCTGACGACGGAAACCCGGATCGCAGGGGCCGTTCACCGGCTTGGATTCGCCAAGCCTTACCTGCGACCGCCATCGGTTCGCAAGGCGGCTAGGGAACCGAAGCTTGCGTCTTCCATGCGTCGTCCCTTCATCGCGCGACAGTTCGCACCCTGCGCGCCGCTGCTAAGCTGCTGCCGCGACAAGAGCTGGTTCTTAGGACCGATCGGTTGGGCGACAATTTTCGACTGCTTGTTTAGTGGCGATTGGCACCGTCCAGGCGTTGCAATTGCGTCGGACATTCGGAAAAGGGATCAGATGGCGCGCGCCTTTCGCACACCCAGTGGGTTCACGATGATCGAGCTGCTGGTAGTCATTGCCATTGTCGGAATCCTGGCGGCCCTGCTTCTACCGGCCGTGCAGGCTGCGCGCGAGGCCTCCAGGGCCTCGCAATGTTTGAACAACATGCGCCAACTCGGGATTGCGTTGCACAACTATCACGACGCTCATTCTTTGCTTCCGCCCGCCGTAATTTGGAACGGAGGTCCAGGCGAGCCGCTTGGGGCGGGAGAAATCTCAGTCGGGCCGATCGACCGAGTAGCGATTGGATATTCTCCGCAAAAGGGGCCTGACCGAGTCCTTGCGAACTGGGCACTCCTGCTCCTTCCCTATGTGGAGCAAGGCAACCTCTACAAGAACACGAATCTGAATCTCCCGCTCGACGCAGGTGCGAATGAGAGCACAAGGACAACATCGCTCTCCGTGATGCTGTGCCCAAGCGATCCCTACAACAGAAAGCCCTACGAGCGCGCGGCAAACGTTGGCGTGACAACCGGACATACGTATGCTCGCGGCAACTACGCCATGAACTGCGGTCCCAATAAGCGTTGCTACAGCGGCCAGCCCGGCTGCCCGGACGGTTTTAGCGTGGGAAACCCGGATCTCCTGAATGTGAATATGGTTGTCTGGGGCAGCGGATTGGGCGGATTGAACAAGTCATTCCGGATCAGCGACTTTCCAGCCGGAACATCGATGATGACGGCGCTTGACGAGGTAAGGGCCGGCATCGATCCGGTCGATCCACGCGGAGTTTGGGCGTTGGCGATGGCCGGCTCCAGTGTGACTTTTGGCAATGCGGTTCCCAATCTCGGCAACACTGGACCGCCAAATAGTTCCGTGCCCCAGGCCGATCAATTCTGCGGCTGCGCCAATTTGATCGCAATATACGGTTTGGAGAGGCTGGGCACGCTCAACATGCCATGCTGGTCGAACGTGAATAACGGAATCGAGATCAGCGCGCAAGCGACCGCGCGGAGCATGCATCCGACCGGCGTGCACGTTTTGATGCTCGATGGATCCGCCCACTTCGTGTCAGAAAACGTCAACCCGGACGTCTGGCAAAACATGCACTCCAGCACGCCCAGTCAATTCGTGGCGCCGTTCACCGATTGAAGTAGTGTCCGAATGGAAGAAGCGTGGTACACGAAAACGTGTCGCGGCGAAGAAGGGCCCTTCACGTTTGCGCAATTGGTTGAAGCCGCTCAGCAAGGCCGCTTGCTGCGTACCGATACAGTCCGACAAGAGCATAGTCCATGGCGTTTCGCCGAATCAGTCCGCGGCCTGCAGGAAATCATCCGGCGCGGACAGACGCAGGCCGAACCTCGCCCCAAATCAAACGATCGGTGGTCCCGCCCAGTGCTTGGCAGAGAGATTGGGACGGCCAAACCGCACGATGTCGATGGCATGCTTAGCTCCGGCCAATTGACGGAGAATGAAAACGCACGCAGGGAACGCGACAGCGAATGGCGGCAGGTCGGACAATTTCCACAGTTTCGTTCTCGCGTGAAACCCACTTCTCCCAAAATCGGCCAGAGCCCACGGCAGTCCGCTGGCCCACCGGGATACGCCTCGGACTTGTGGCTTTATCGATGCGGTGGAAAGGTTCACGGTCCGATTCCTTGGGTGCAACTGTTGGATTTGTTCGAGCATTCAAGGGAACTCGCGCGCGAGGCTGTTATCTGTCGACACGGTGACGATGAATGGGTTGCATTTGACGTAGGCGGGGGTGCGGCGTGTTCGTCCAGTGTGCATGCGCCCTCTCGGACCGATGGTAACGCTTCGTTCGGACACCGGCTTGAGGAAGTTAGGACCTCGGGATCGAACCACCCGGCTCACGCCGGTGAGTTGTCTTCCAAAAATAAACAGCGAAGACGATTAGCGGAAATGTTGCGCGACAACGCTTTAGTGATCGCCGCGATTGTCGCTTGGTTGTCGATTAATGCAGGCGCGCTCTATATCTGGCCTGATCCTTATGCGCCGGAGCGCCAGTATCTATCCGAGCTGCAAAAAATCATTGACGACGCACGACTTCTTCAGGACCACGAGGCGTCGCCAGCGGATTGGAAGGAATTCCGAAGGCGATCAACGGAGTCGCTGAATGGAATCGTGCTGAAGCTGAAAAAGTCAGCCGGACCGACCAAGCCGCTTCAACAACAGCTGCTTTGGGCCGCTCGCGATGAAGTGCCGAGGATTCTCGGACCGAAAAGCCACGACACCGAGAAGCGGCATAAAGAAGTTGATGCACATCTCAGGGCTGTGAAGAGCGCGATTGCTGGCGAGTTCGTTCCACCGGACTCGTCTGCACATTGAGGCGGCTTGGCATCAAAGCCAAATGGCGCTTCACGAGCTGCCCAAGTCGGGTGGAACGCGCAGCGCATTACGGAATGGCTATTCTGGAATATGCTCACGCCGGCGTGATCAGGTGCAGTAAAGGAATTCACCATGCTGATTTGCCCGATCGCGGCCAAGATTGCCCTGTTAACTGCGTTGGCTGCGGCCGCGCCCAAGCATCCGACCGTCCCGCCCATCGGCAGTCCAGTTGCAGATTTTTGCGCCCAAGATTGTCTTGGAGCTAGCCATTGTCTCGCGGATTTAGCGCACGGAGAAATCGTCGTACTGGCGTTTGTTGGTGTCGAGTGTCCGCTAGCCAAACTCTACAGCACGCGGATTGTACAACTCAGTGGCAAATACAAGTCAAGGGGGACCGTCTTCGTCGGGATCGATTCGAATCGGCAGGACGGCCTCAGTGAAATTACGGCCTTTGTACGCGATAACGGCATCCCCTTTCCTGTCTTGAAGGACCTAAGACAAAGGATCGCAGAACGCGTGGGAGCCACGCGGACACCGCAAGTCGTGGTCCTCGACCATGATCGACGCATCCGCTATCGCGGCCGCATCGACGATCAATTTGGGTTCGACCCAGCCAATCACGCGGCCAGCTATCACAAGCCACACCCGCACCAGATGGACCTTGAAAGGGCGCTCGACGAACTGATCGCTAACCGGGCGGTGTCGGTCCCAGAAACAAATGCAGCCGGTTGTTTGATTGGTCGCGATCTGGAGCCGGATGCCCGGTCGAAAATGACGTACACAAAGGAGGTCGCCCCAATTCTCAACCGTAAGTGTGTCTCTTGCCACCGTCCTGGGCAGATTGGGCCATTCTCATTGACGTCGTATGACGAAGTTGCTGGCTGGGCTGACATGATTGTGGAAGTGACGCAGGCAGGCCGCATGCCCCCCTGGCACGCTGACCCCGCCTATGGACACTTCCAAAACGATGCGCGACTCAGCGATGAAGAGAAGCGCGCGCTTTCCTCATGGGCCGCAGCGGGCGCGCCGCTGGGCGATCCTGAAGCCCTGTTGGAACTGCCGAAGTGCGAGGAAGGTTGGACCATCCCTAAGCCGGATCAAGTGGTTTACATGTCTGAACAACCATTTGACGTGCCGGAAAACGGGGTGCTCGACCTGCAGAACTTTGTCGTCGACCCAAGCTGGCAAGAAGACCGTTGGATTACAGCAATCGAGCCTCGTCCAGGGAACGCATCCGTCGTTCACCATATTTTGATCTTCGTTTTGCCGCCGGAAGGAGATCAACCGGATTTGCGCGGCGATGACTGCTTCCTTATGGCTTATGCGCCGGGGTTTCGGCCTGCCCCACTGCCATCCGGGTATGCGAGGCACATCAAGGCTGGTTCAAAACTGATTTTCAACGTGCACTACACGCCGAATGGGCGCCCACAGAAGGACCGAAGCTATGTTGGCGTCAAATTCACCGAATCAAAGACTGTCAGGCGCGAAACGACTATCTGTGCCGCATTCAACAGAGATTTTCAAATTCCACCTGGAGCGACAAATTATGAAGTTCGGTCCCAATACGTTTTCGGACGCGACTCGCTGCTCTTGACGCTGACGCCGCACATGCACCTACGTGGAAGGGACTTTCAATACCAAGCACTTTATCCCGACGGGCGGCGTGAAACTCTGCTTTCGGTTCCTCGGTACGACTTCAATTGGCAGACGATGTACCAGCTCGCAGAACCCAAATTGATGCCGAAGGGAACAGTGCTCAGCTGTGTCGCGCATTTCGACAACTCGGCGCGCAATCAAAACAACCCAAATCCCGCCGCCGCCGTGGTGTTTGGTTGGCAATCGTTCGAGGAAATGATGGTGGGTTTTTTTGACGCGGCACCTGCAGAGGAAGCATCGATATCGGACAGTAGCTTATCCTTTGCGCTTAGGCTCCCATTTTCGACCTACGACATCCTGACGATAGTTACGACCATCAACCTGTTCATCTTGGCCGTGCTCGTTATCCGCACGATTCGAAACAAGTGAAGACCGCGCTCATTGATGTAATCTTTGAGGAAGGCGAATTGCCATGTGCCCGATTTTGCCGTCGTCGCGACTGTCGTTTATGCGGCGACTGGTGAAAGCGGACGCCATTCTCGTTCAGACTCTAACGTAGATTCTGCAGCGGTTAAGCGCGAACACGATGGTAAAAATGAGCAACAGCACAATCAGCGGCCACGTCGGATTGTGTTGGTACCGCAGGAGCGCTATTCGAGGCCCGGCGAACTTCGCGATGAATTCGGGACTGTTTGTCAGAGTGGCCGTCGCCACAACGACGACAAGGGAATTGCGCCCCAAAGCGAAAACTGGCGCCGCCCAGACTTTGAATCGGTGCACGTCGAGCACAGCATGAAAGAGCCCGAGCAGCACTGAGGCAGCTCCGATCGCGACAAGACAAAAAGTGAGCGTCCAGAGGTATGGATTGATAGGGATCAAAAGGTCACCAAGAAACCCCGCGTTAACGGCCGCGATTCCCACGCCCAGCAGCCATAGGCTTCGCTCGATCGAGCCCTCACGATCAGTCGTCAGCGCTTTGCCCGCCAGCACGCCTGCTACTGTGACGGCCACTGCCGGGATTGTTGTGAGAAGTCCTTGCGGATCCCACGTGCCGAAGTATTTGCGGCCAGGGAGCAGGATTTGGTCAACTGCCGCGGCCGCATTGCCTTCCAGTGAGTACGGACCTGCCTCACCCGAATTCCCAAATGCCAAACTTGCCCAGTAGTCGGCCAGGAGAAATGCGACCACGCCCGCCTGGAACCGCCAACCATTTGTGAACTCAAGGCAAGTGGCGACGGCATAACAAATCGCGATCCGCTGGTATGCGCCGACGAAACGAAGATTGGGCCAATGCTGCCAAAACCCCCCTTCGCACACGACTCCGATTACAAAGAGCAATACGATTCTCCGGACGATTCGCTCGGCCAACTGACAATTCGTTTGCGCGGCTGCCCTGCGCTTCTTGAATGCGGGCACGATCGAGGCGCCGGAGACAAACAAGAACATCGGTAGGAGCAAGTCATAAACTGTGATGCCGTGCCAGAAGGAGGGAGACAATTGGCCGGCCAGCACTTCAGCAACCGGACTTCGCGGCAGTTGATACAGCGCCGGTACGACGCTGGCCGAGAAGAGCCAGATGAGCAGTGTTAGGCCACGGAGGAAATCGAGAGAATCGATCCGATCTTGAACCGCCGAATTGTCCTGCCCGGACACCATTGTGATTGCCTTGAGAGGACCTGAACTCGCAGGGGCATCTTAACATCTGCGCACGATATTGCGGCTACGCTCGCCACGAAACAGTGCGTCCCTGTATAGGCTTTGCGGCCGCCCCATGTTAGAGTGCACTGGGCGAAGCGCCTTCGCGCGTCTCGTAGCCAAGTGCCTATAAATCGGTAGGGGGGCATTATGAGGCTTTTCGGTGGCAGGTGACGAAAACCAAAGGCCAGCAGACGAGGAGACTTCTTGGGCAGAGATCCGCTACTGGCTCGAGTTCGGCTCCTGGACCACGTTGGCGTTGGCGCCTTTTTTGTACTGGGTCAACGGTCCGGCAGTGTCTGATGACCAGCTCGTAGTCCGGACGGCGCTCGTGGTGCTTGCAGCGATAGGTGCCGTTGGACTGCGGACGTACTACGTGCTTCTCCGGCGCCGTCACTGATACAGTTGGCGTCCTACGAAAAAGTCCCGGCAACTGGGCCGGCAAGAACAGGCACTTTGGTGGGTCATCCCTGCAGCCGGTTATTATCCGAGGAGGGCGACCACGGCCGACACTTACACGGCTCAGGCTCGGTTACTGTCGTATGCCGAGCACACCAATCTGTACATGAGCATCGATTTCGGTCGACCGGCCATCAGCCGGTACTGTCCTAAATTGACGTAAAGTGTCCTAAGTTGCAATCAGGAACTTATCAATCTGCTTGTTTGCGATGCATGTCGATAACTGCGAGCGGAGCATGTTGGAGCGGATGAATCAAGAAAGGTTCTTGGGAATCTTGGCGCTCCTTGTCGCGTATCCGGAACTTGATCGGCCGGCGGCAATTGAACCGATCATTCGCTCAAAAGTCAGCACTCAGCTTCTCCACTCGAGGTTCGGCTGCGACCCCGAAAAGTACGTCGCCCAGCTTATCGATTGCGCCCGATTCTCTGGCCCAAACCGAGCCGATATTGAGGACAGCAGCTTCCGGCTAGCAATGTCCGGATCGTGAGGATCCTTGGGATGCGATCGCTTGTTGGCTTGTGTGCCTGCAGCCTATTGCTCTTGGGATGCGCCGTTAATCGCTAAGGCCACCGGCAAGTAATCTCGCCCAACTCCCAAGAGGGCCGGACAATTGTCCGGCCCTTCACGGACAACGCGGCCAGCGTGCCGTGTTGTCCATCAGAGTAGTCTGAGCCCCCGGCTCTCCGCTTCCGACGCGACCTCTGCGACTGGCGGGCAGAGGTTGACGCGACCCTGCTCGGCATCATCGCGGTTCAACCTGTCGAAGGCGGATTTTTGTCCGCAGAGGGTTTTTGGAAGCGATGTCACCTCATTAACGCTGACTGGCGTGAGTCACCGCCGAATCGCGTTTACGTTGACGGTTATCTCGGCGGATCTGGAACACTTGGAGAACTCGTTGCATCGCGACCGACGAAGGCCTTGACGGCGTCGAGATTTATTACGGCTACGCATTCGGCGAGGGACAGTGGAGCGAGCATTGCTGGTGCATGCGGGACGATGTGATCCTCGAAACCACCGGCGAAATGATCATCTACTACGGGACCAGCCTCAACGAGGCGGAAGTCAACGCATTGACCGAGATCTGCAAGAAGCATGACCCGGTCCCGGTGACAAATGGCCAATTCTGGGGCGAGTTCAGCGGCGAGCGCTACCGTATTCCACTGGATGATGACCGTCGGCCCCCCCACATTGGCCATCGTGTGGTACAGAAAACGGTAGAACCTGCGTCAGTTTTCCGTAAAACGGAGCAATGTAATCGACGGTGACGTCAAGAGCCGAAGGAGCCAGTCGCGTGTCGAGGCTGGGTTTCTCTGCAGCCCCGTTCGCAATTTCATCCATGTCGGTTTCTTTGTTCGCCGTGCCGGTTACGA
Organism: Planctomycetaceae bacterium; assembly: GCA_035949535.1. Taxonomy (GTDB): domain Bacteria; phylum Planctomycetota; class Planctomycetia; order Planctomycetales; family Planctomycetaceae; genus DASPSM01. Next base: position 18,259 of record DASZIA010000586.1, read on the forward strand.
CAAGGCGACGGGCCAGGCTCAGGCTGTTTTCTTGTCGACCGATTTCGGTGTCCTCGCCGGACGGGCGAGTCCGCTGGTCGGCGGTTGATGACGCGAAGCCGTCTGGTTCGATCGTCGTGCCGCGACCTACTACCCGCACCCACTGCTTAGGGGCGACTGAGTGGCGGCTTGTCGTCGAGCGCCTTCTGCAGAAGGGCGATGCCTTCGGCATTCGGATGCATGACGTCGACGATTTTTCCGTGGCGATCCATCAAGATCATCGTCGGCCATTCGCTGATTCCGTAGTCCTCCGCGACCGCGCAGTGCTCTCCGTTCGGACGTGCCAGTGCCACCGGAAACGGGATATCGCGCCCGTGCCACAAGTTCTTGCGAATGCTGACCAGCTTCGCATCGAGCTTCTCGACCGAATCGACGCCTTCGCTGCTGAGTTCCGTGTGAACTCCAATCACAACCAATCCCTGCTTGGAATATCGATCGTAGAGGTCAAAGGTCTGAGGCATCCGGCCCACACAGGGTCGGCACCAATGGCCCCAGAATTCGAGGAGCACACATTTCCCAGCGAAATCCGACAGCTTGAGCGGCGGGCTATTCTTCCAAGCGACGATGTCGCGCAGCTCCGGCGCTGGCAGCCCCCGCAGCAAAGCAAACTTCTTCGCGGCCACAGTCAGTGTCAGTCCTACCTCGCGCTTATCGGGCGTCACTGTCAGTGTTTGCCGACGACTCGGAGAAGGGGCATAGGTACCCCAGGCAAATAGCTCATACTTCCCGGGGGGAACGAGCAGGTGAAAGTCGCCGTCTGATTCCGACCGGCAGTCCATCATCTGTGTGTGGTCGATCGAGAGAGAAACGGAGACAAATCCCACTTTTCGGCCACGCTTTGCTAGATCGGGGCAAACAATCTTGCCGGACACGCGGCACTCGGGCACGAGCGTCAACTCAACCGGTGACTCCTTCAGGTCGGACGCATCGACCAAGGCGAAAGCGATCAGACCTCGCCCGGCGTGGTGGGCGACGATGCCAATCTTCCCCCAATTATTCAGAAGGTCACCAGATTTCGACTCCAGGTGCGCGAGCCCCTCTTTGTCCGAAAGGCACTGATTAAGGAACATAAGACCGCTGGCATCTGCCCTTTCTGCTTGAAAGAATCTTGGCCAGAACTCGGTGTGAGTTCCGACGTGCGCTCCCGCGACCGGTTTGTTGTCCGCGTCTCGCAGGCGAACCGTCAGCTTGCGGACTGGTCGCATGTGCTCGCGAGGCGATTCCGGCTTTGACGGCGGTTTCTTATCCTCGGCCGCAGCCTGCGCAATTGCGATGACAACCAATAGGCCAATCAGAGACAACGAGCTTTTCATTGGAACAAAACCCCCATACTCACCGTGAGAGGCTCTCCACGTACTAAAGTCTCGGGTTCCACGTTGTTCGGATGCGCCGGGAAAACCCGTCCGTCCAGTCGTGCTCCGGGTTTTGCAAACACATTAGATCTAGAGAAGAGACGATCGCCAGCAGGGGTTTTTGCCCTATGTATGTAATCACAGCCGCGCCTCATTGTCCAACGACACGATAAATGGTCGCAGCCTCAGCAGCAGCCAGTTTTCGAGCAAGAAACCTCAGCATTTCTCCATCGATTTCCGGGACGTCTGGCAACGACGCCAATCCATGCTCGTCGCTTCGATGCTTGATCATATGTTCGCTTATTAAAGTGGCAATTTCCTTTCAATTTTCCGTCTGGTTTTGTGGGTTGCCTCTTGAAATTTTACTCGGCCGGGAGTATCGTCTCCAGCACCCATCTCAACATACTACCTGATTTCGGGAGTGTGTTCGGAAATCGCGCAGTTGGGACTCTGTCCAAATGACTTAAGCGCGTTGGGCCAGCGCTTCGAGGCGCTTATGTCTCGCGCTCGTTCCTTTGCTCTTGCCGATGGGTGAGCACTGCGGCTGCGATGGGTCCGCTCATTGCGATCGGGCTTTTTTTGCCTGTTCGGTTGGCGGCCTCGAAGGCTATTTGTGCGCCTTGGGATTTCATTGACAGAGTGAGTTCTGGCATTTTTGAGGCATGGCACGTAGCGGGATGACGGAAAAGTCATCGTTCTGGATCGGTTGGTCTTTTTCAAAATAGGTAAAGGAGATTCACACATGGTTACGAGGATGACAAAAACGGCCAGTGCGATTCGTGACATCATCTCGGTGTTCTGCAGCTCGGCGGGAATCGTGCTGCTGCTCTTTGGCGGGATACTATTTGTGAAGCCTGGCTCCGCTTCGGCCGGGTTCGGAACGGCTTGCCAAGAGAAGGCGGTCGGGTCCTGTAGAGGGGGCCTGTGCTCAATAGGAACGTGTGGAACAACTTCGGGGAAAGAACACTGTGCGTGCCTTCAATAAAGTGCAATGAGCCGCTCTATACTTGCCCCTTTGATCGCGGCGGCACTAGGACTGAGCCTGCCTCTGTCGTTGCTCGCGCAAGCTCCGAATGACTCCGCTGCATCAGGCAGCGGGGTTCCTAGACCTTTTCCGAGCGAGCAGGTTTTCGAGGGGTGGCAATTTCTGGAGACCAATCTCTTTGACAAGTGCCACATTCGAGGAACCTTGAGAACGCTTCAGTTCGCTTCGGCTGATGGTCCGGACAAACCGCTTAAGATTCCGTCGACCTGTCACTGGGAGTTCGACCAGGATGGCGACGCCTTCCTGTTGAAAGTCGCACCAGCTGTGGCCTCGTTCAACCAGGTGTTCGCCCGAAACGCGAGGTACGCTTTCGAGATTCAAGTGCCGAACGAGAAGAAGGGCTGGAAACTTGCCGACTTCGAGAAGGCAGCACATGATGGGAAGGTCACAAGCTCGGCTCACCAACAGCTTTTGGATGTGTTGCATTGCCCACACCAAGTCTGGAACTATCCAGCGCAAAGGGTGTTCGACGCGGGCCTGCTTGAAGCCGTGACGGCTATAAGTGCAGGCGTGGGGCCGAACGAGCTTGTCACTGTGAATTTCCAGCGCCGACGAAACGCTGCTTCCCACGAAAGGATTGACTCGATCGAGGGGGGCGAAATTCGACTGGAACCCCGACGTCATTGGGCGATCCGCGATTTCGATCTACGAGTCGACCCTAGTCGACGACAGGTCACGCGGATCCGCCAAACATGTTCCTACCAAGCTCCCGAATCCGCCATTCCAGCTGCGATACAATTCGAATTCGAGAGCGAAACCCCGAATGGACCGACAGTGAATCGGTGGGTGATCGCCATTGATGAGGTCAAGCCCAGCACATTGACCGAGCGCGACTATCTGCTGCCTGCGTTTGGGGTTGCGGAACCGCCGTTGTCGGGGACCATGTCCCTGATGAACAAGGGGTGGTTCTGGTTGCTGCAGGCGGGCATTTTTGCAGTTCTGATTGGTCTTCTTCTTCGCCACAGGGCCAAGCGCAGGATTCCCTAGGAGCTAAATTAGCTTAAAGGCTTTGCACATGGGGATTCTCGAACGTGGAGTGGATGAAGCCGCGGCATCGCATGTTGAATCGGACCGCGCTCTCAACGACACTCCACGGATGAGCGGAAGGCGATGGGCGGTAAGTGTCGTAGTGTGCGCGGTCCTGTTGGCGTTGTTGGCTTGTGTGAGTGGCAGCTTGCGATTTGGCTCCATGGACACCTTTGCCCAGTTGGCCAATGGCCATGAACTCGTTATCTACTTTGATCCGCCGGACCTCACCCAACCCGGTGTTTTGCGGTCAGATGAACGCGGCAAGCGTATCGTTCATGTTATGATCACTATCACGAACTATGCCGCCGGCCCACGCAACGTCATTGGGGGAACGGCCGATTGCAGCTGTGTCGTGACAGGTCAATTGCCCCAGAGGATCGAGCCAAACGGAAAGACTTCCATCGATGCAACTATCAAGCTCGGGCCAGGCGAGTCTGTGATTGATCACGTCGTCACATTCTACACTGATTCGCGCGTCGATCCTGTGCTCACATTTCGGTTAGTCTCTCACGGCCACTGAACGGCCTCTGATGCGAAGCCCCTTAGAGATCTTCTACCCACCTGATCGTTCGTCTCAGACGGCGAGTGTGCCACGCCGAAGACGCAGCATGGGGATCCGGCGCTGGCATCGGCGCCTTATGGCACACGCTTTGCGAAAATCCGTGCACTTCCACCGCAATGGCGAGCCGGATAAGGCATTCGCTTTACTAAGACGGCTCGCGCGCGCAGTGCCGAGCGTGCCCAGAGCTCATCTGATGCTTGCATCGGCATGCGACTACACGAGGGGGGATCCAAGGCTCGCCGAACGATCGATTCGCGCTGCGGTCGCCGCAAGCCGCTCGACGGCTGGTGTTTTGTGTCGCGCCGCGAGTTTGCATCTCGCCTGGCGGAACGTAGATAAGGCGCAAGAAATCTTATCGGCGGCACACCAGCGGTTTCCTCTATCATGGCGTGTTTGGCAAAGTCTTGGCCAGCTGCACCTCGAAACGGGGAAATTCGAGCGGGCAATTTACTGTTTTCACAAAGAGATTGAGCTCGCGCCGTCGCCGAAGGTTTGGCTGCGCGCAATGACCGATGCGGCACGTTGTTACACTCAGGTCGGCAACAAAGACGAGGCGGTGTGCACATACCGTAGAATTATCGATGCGATACCCACTGCAGCGCACGCATACTGGGGTCTGATTCAGGCCGGTGAGTCGCTCGACGGTCCGTTGAACATCGTAGATAGAATCCACGAGCTACTTCGATCAGCCAATACTAGTGAGGAAGCCCGACAATTCTGCCACTATGCACTTGGGGCCGTCTATGACCGCGCAGGGCAGTCTGCTGAGGCGTTTGCGCATTTCCACCTAGGCAACGACCTTCGAGCCAAGACGGTCGCCCCCCTAAATGTTAAAGCTCTTCGGCAGGAAGTCCTGTCGCAACTAATGATTTTCGATCGCGAGCGAATTGCAAACCTCGCTGCACACGGGTGCCGCAACCACTTTCCCATTTGCATTGTAGGGATGCCGCGATCAGGAACGACGCTTGTGGAGCAACTGCTGAGTTCGCATTCGTCCGTCCACGCACTCGGTGAGCGAGGTGATATCTGGCGACTGACAAAGACCATTCGGTGGGAAGTAGGCAGCGACAGACACTATCCGGAGTGCATTGAGAAGCTTAGGCCTTCGGCGGTCCGGGACATAGCTCGGTTTATCGCAGAACAGCGGAATCACGTCTCTGGTGGCTTACCTCGCGTGACTACGAAGACTCCGGAAGACTTTTGGAACTTGGGACTAATCTACATTCTTTTTCCCAACGCTAAGATTGTCCATTGCCTTCGAGACCCAATCGATACTTGCTTGTCTTGTTACATGCAGAACTTTGGCGAGGTTCCATTCGCAACAAATCTAACGCAGTTGGCTGAAGTCTATCGTCTGTATGAGCTCATCATGACGCATTGGCGCTGTCACCTGCCCCGCTCATCGCTTTGGGACATTTCGTACGAAGCGCTTCTCGATCGACCAGTCGAGACGGTGCGCGACCTCTGCAGCTTTTGTGATCTGGATTTCGAGGATGCTTGTCTCAACTTTCATCGAAATCTGCGGCGAGTTGAGACGGCGAGTCTATGGCAGGTTCGGAAACCTTTCTACAAGACATCCGTCCAGCGCTGGCACCGTTATCGCGAATTCCTGGGACCGCTGTTGCCCCTTGAGCGAGATGCAAGTCAGCTCAGCGGCAGTAAGGCAGGTTTGCCTAAGGCTGCCGCGGAACTGATGAGCAGCGTGCCTGGGTAGCTCGCCAAGGTGGTTAGGGGAAGTTTTGTGCAGCCGATGCTTTACTCCATTCTGCGCTGACTGTGAACGGGGCCAATCGTGACTAAGAAGTCGCTCAGAGCTTTAAAGAGACGCGGCTTCTCGATGATCGAGCTAGTCGTCGTAATCGGCATCATCGGTTTGCTTGCGGCTCTATTGCTGCCCGCCGTGCAGGCTGCTCGTGAATCAGCACGGGCGACTCAGTGTTTCAACAACCTCCGGCAGCTCGGTATTGCCTTTCATAACTATCACGACGCACACTCCTGCCTGCCTCCAGGAGTCATTTGGAATGGAGGGCCAGGGGAGCCCCTTGGGGGCGGCGAGGTCGCGGTGGGACCGTTCGATCGTGTGGCAATCGGCTATTCGCCGGCTAAAGGTGCAGATCGCCTTCTTGCCAATTGGGCGGTCATGATGTTGGCTCAGCTCGATCAGCAGAATGCTTATGCGAAGCTCGACTTGAACAAGCCGATTGACGATCCAGCCAACGCTCAGATCCGGTCGACGTCCCTCTCCGTCATGCTTTGCCCGAGCGACTCGTATAACTCGAAGCCGTACGAACGGGCCACCCTCTCGGGTGTGACGACCGGACACACTTATGCGCGCGGTAACTACGCCATCAACAGCGGTCCAGACCGTCGATGCTATATGTCACAGTCCGGGTGCGCTAATGGCTTTTTCGTGGCCGATCCGGACCTGCTCAACAAGAATATGGTTGTCTGGGGGACTGGGATCTGCGGCATTAATAAGTCTTTTCGATTGCGTGATTTTCCGGCGGGAACGACCTGCATGACAGCCGTCGACGAGATCCGGGCTGGCATCGATCCCGTCGATCCGCGCGGAGTGTGGGCGCTGGGCAACATCGGTTCAAGCGCCACCGATTGCCACGGTGTTTACAACTTCGGAAACACTGGCGCTCCAAATAATCTGTCTCCGAACGGTGACGACATTATTGGCTGCTCTGCCCTGCTGGCAAAATACGGTTTACCGGAGCTCACCCGTCTTGGCATGCCTTGTAAGGTCATTACGGCGAATGGAATAGAGGTTGCGGTTCAAGCCACTTCGCGCAGCATGCACCCGATGGGAGTCCACATACTGACGCTCGACGGTTCGGCTCATTACATCAGCGAAAATATTGATCCGCAGGTGTGGCAAGACCTGCATTCCAGCGCAACCAGCGGACAAACGACACTTCCGTTTGATTGACGCGCCACCCGAGCGCCGCACATCTTAGACAACGTACACCAGTCAGTTGGAGGTTTGCGATGCGCCCCCGGCTCTTGTTCCTTGCTGCGGCCCTCGCATTTCATGCGGACCGGGCGGCCTATTGTGCGGGCGCGAGCAAGCCCGTGATCGGCGAACGTGTCGATGATTTCACCGTCAAAGATGCTTCAGGCCAGATGTTTTCTTTGTCGCAAATCGACCACTCGAAGATCGTTGTGCTGGCGTTCTTGGGTGTCGACTGCCCGCTCGCAAAACGATTTACACCGCGCATTGTCGATCTTGCAGCTAAATACAAGTCGCGGGGTGTCGTCTTTATCGCGATCGACTCAAATCGGCAGGACGCCGTGAGCGAGATGGCGGCCTATGCCCGTCGGCAGGGCATCACCTTCCCGTTTCTCAAGGATCTGCGACAGACGATTGCCGATCGCGTCGGCGCGACTCGGACGCCGCAAGTCATCGTTCTCGATCGAAAACACCGTATCCGCTATCGTGGGCGAATCGACGATCAGTTCGGATTCAAGACTACCGATCGAGCGGCCGGCTATCAGAAGGCGAAGCCGACGCAGAATGATCTTCAATATGCCCTCGACCAGTTGTTGTCTGGGAAACCTGTGTCGGTTCCAGAGACGCTGGTCGATGGCTGCTTAATCGGTCGTGATCTGCAGACAGCAGATCGTCCCTCCGTGACTTACGCGAAAGACGTCGCTGCGATTCTTAACAAGCACTGCGTGGCCTGCCACCGTCCGAATCAAATTGCACCGTTCGCTTTGACCTCGTATGAAAACGCTGTCGGATGGGCGGACATGATCGCTGAAGTTGCACAACTGAATCGAATGCCACCCTGGCACGCCGATCCCAAATACGGCACCTTCGACAACGACGCTCGTCTCAACGGTGACGAAAAGAGAATTCTCAGCGAATGGGCGCAGGAAGGAGCCCCGGCAGGTAATCTAAGCGATGTGCCGCCACAGCCGAAAGTCGCCAACGACTGGGCGATTCCCGAGCCCGACGAAGTGATTTTCGCGCAGTCATGTGACATCCCGGCCACCGGCATCTTGCCCTACCACAATTTCATCGCCGATCCGGGCTGGGAGGAAGATCGTTGGATTTCGGCGATCGAGGGGAAGCCCGGCAATCCGTCCGTGGTCCATCACATACTCTTTTACGTTATTCCACCCGACGGCCGCGTCCCAGAACTGCTGCGTGCTGATGATACATTTCTCGGCACATACGCGCCCGGCAGTCCGCCCGAGATTTTTCCCCCCGGATTCGCGCGATTTGTTCCTGCCGGTTCAAAATTCCTGTTCAACATCCATTACACTCCGAACGGGTCGCCTCAGCGGGATCGCAGCTGTATAGGCATTAAATTCGCGGATCCCCACACAGTCGCGCGGGAAGTGACCATGTCAGCTGCCTTCAACGAGGCATTCGCGATCCCTCCGGAGGCTTCAAATCATCCGGTCCAGTCTCAATACACCTTTCGGCGCGATTCGCTCTTGCTGGCCTTAAGCCCTCACATGCATTACCGTGGAAAGGACTTTCAATTCGAGGCTCTTTACCCGAACGGCGCGCGGGAGATGCTGCTGTACGTTCCCCGGTATGACTTCGGCTGGCAGACTCTGTATCGCCTGAAAGAACCGAAGCTAATGCCGGCTGGAACGGTGATGACTTGTTTGGCGCACTTCGATAATTCCACGGACAACCTTAACAATCCTGATCCCAAAGTGGAGGTGAGGTGGGGTCAGCAGACGTTTGAAGAGATGATGATTGGGTTTTTGGAAATCGCTCCGGCGGCTAAAGGGGTGGTCAGTCACACGCCTTGGTGGAAACCGCTCGTGAATCGCATTCGTCTCGAGTCGCTTGCACGGGTGGCGGCAACGCTGATTAACTTGTGCCTGCTCTGTGCCCTCGCGCTTGCGACACTTCGCGCGAGAGCGAGAGTGGCGGCTGCCGCGGCATTCGGTTCATCCGCGTCCGCCGAGGATGCCCACCACCGCGACAAATCGCTCGACTCCATTTAGTTGGGGGCCTATTTCGGAGAATGACATGTGCTCTGGTCCTGTGCCGCTCCCCCCCTTCCAGAGCCGAGTGGTACTTCTAGCTGAACAGGACACGTCCACACCCTGCTGTCGCGGCGCAACCATTAGTTGTGTTAACCATCCTCACAAGAAGCAAGGAGGCTTGCGTGGCTCCAAGGACAACAGTGCTGAATGAAAAGACGACTGGCTGACCAGGTACCAAGCTGTGAGACGGTACTCCAGGCGGTCTGCGAGCATCGGCCCGCTCAACGAGAAATCATCGACGTACGGTCGGTTGCTCATGAAGGAGCCATTCGTTGAAGCGGCCAAGACTCGTTCATTGCATCAAGTCGATTGGAGCTTTCTCTGGCCCGGTGGCAAGCGGCGTCCTATTAGCAGTCAGTTTTAGGGCGGATGAGTTATCGCCGCTCGCCTTTCTCGGCCTTCTGCCCATCGCAGGGGCATTGTCGAGATGCGCGCAGCTGCCGGCAACTTATGTGGGCGCCTATTGCGGAGGCTTAGCGTTCAATCTAATCACGGCGGACTGGATGCGGACGTTAAATGGTGCGCAAGGGCTCGCCGGTCACTCCGCCCTGAATTGGATGCGCCAAGCGCTGGCCCTTGCCATATGCTGGCCGGCGACAATCTTTTTGGGGCGACTCTTTATCCGAGCAATGCCATGGCTACGCATGAGTATCTCACTTCCGCTCGTATGGCTATGCCATGAATCTCTTGTCCGATACGGATCTGTATTGATTGATGAGACAGGATGGCCATTCTATTTCTTGGGCTATTCTACTGGGCCCTATGTGGCGTTACACCAGATAGTCGATATCAGCGGTGTGTCGACAGCTTCAATGCTGGTCGTGTGCATTAATGGGGGCCTTTGGGATATTTGGCAGGTCATACGAAGATGGAACTCATGCCGGCAACCGACCCTCACCCTGGTCCGTGCTCTCGTGCTTCCGACCTTGCTCTTGCTGGCCAGCTATGGATACGGCAGGTGGCGTCTCAAGGAGAATGACGTGCAAGCCGGGCCGTCAGTTATGTTGATGCCTAGCGGCAGCTTGGATACGAGTGCTAACTGCGACCGTTGCGTTGCCGCGGCGCTGAAGAATCCGCGGCCAGATTTAATGTTGTGGCCTGAAGCTGCATTTGTGCGACCCATCCTTATCCCCAAAGCACTGGTAACGCCCGAGTTAATAAGCAAACCTAGTCGTGTAGACGCCGCCAATCGGGTCGATGCGGCCAGCCGCACGAGTCTGAGTGATATCGAGCAAGTCGCGAAGAGTGTAGGGGCATCAATCATTCTCGGCTGCATACGTGCGGATGACGGCTCAGTGACGCGACAATTCAATTCGGCTGTTTTCATCGATCCAAGAATTGGATGTCGCGGGTACTACGACAAGGTCTATCTGGTCCCAGAAAGGGAGTTTATTCCAAGCACAGTGTTTTTTTCTGGCGACCGCAGCCTGTTCGAGCGCGGGACTGAATTGCCTGTTTTTATCTTGGAGGGCCAAGAGCCTGGAAGGGCGTTCGCATTCGGTATGTCGATTTGCTACGACATCGCCTTCCCGCACCTTTATCGCCAGTACATGCGGCAGGGTCCGCGCGCACCTGATTTTTTTACAGTGTGCTCTTCGGAAGGGGCCGATTGGACCGGCCGACTTGCCCGCGATCTTCTCACCGTCGCGGAGTTCCGTGCAATTGAATGTCGGCGTACCATTGTAAGGAACGTTTACTCCGGTTACTCGGGAATTATCGACAGCGCGGGCCGACTACAAATTAGGAACATTGACTGGAACATCGCGAGGCCGACTTTCATCGAGTGCATTCCCATCGACTCTCGGAAGACATTGTTCATCCTTCTTGGAGACTGGCTCTCGATTTCCTGTGCAATTGCAGTGGGAAGCGCGGTTCTGGTTTGTGGGGCTCGGTGGCTCGCAGGTCGCGCAATTTGGGTCCATAACTTCAAAATCGCCTCGATGATCGCCTTCTTTGGTGTGGTGGCGGTCGAAACGCTGTCATAGCCGTGCCGCAGTCGAAGCAGTATGCCGGATTCGCACAAGCACGTTGCCGGGATGCGGATCGCCACCTGAAAGCGAGCGCGCCCGGTTGCACGCGACGCCGATTGAGCGCCGCCCGCGGATTTTTCGACTAGGCGCCAAATGGCCCGCATGCCTGACTGCAGAGGGGAACATCGATGGAAGTGCAAGGGATGCGGCTATCGGTTCTCCGTCACCAGCGGGACCATCTTTGCCAGCCACAAGCTGCCACTTCGCGATCTCTTGGCGTGGCGATTGCAATTTTCGTGAACGGAGCGAAGGGATACAGCGCGTTGCAACTGAGCCGTGATTTGGATGTACAGTACAAGACCGCGTTCGTGTTGTCGCACAAGATTCGCGAGGCTCTCTGTGCGAAGAAGAAAAACGCGATTGTGAGTGTCGAGGTTGACGGGGCTTACTTTGGCGGCCACAGTCGGCCAGCCAATTACAAAGAGAACCGGCGTGATCGTCGTTTGGCCAAGAATCAAACCGGTAAACGCCGCGTGGTCGTCATCATGCGGGAGAGGAATGGCCAAACGCTACCCTTCGTATTCAAGTTCGAGGAAGAATCCATTGAGACCATTCAGTCGCGCGTCATGCCCGGCAGCACGATCTACGCTGATGAGGCTGGAGGCTGACTGGTTCGTACGTCATCGTAACGAGATTGCCTAAGACCGAGACCGCAGGCTGAATGCACGACCACGTGACCCCGAGCGGCAAATGGATCTTTGATTGCGGCCAGGGAGTCGAGCGGGATTCTAGAGGCCTCAAGGAGGTAGGCCATTCGAGAATACCCGCAAGGGCGAGAGCGGTGGCGACCAGTCGGGCCACGCGAGCAATGGTCGTGAAACATGTGGCTCCTGGAATGAGCTAGTGGAAGCAGTCGGTACGGTTGCCATGAGGCCTCGCCAACGATGACATTCTTCAAGCTGGAATCTTCCCTTTCGCTTGTCGTTGCAAGCACACACGTCCAGCTCACGGCCTGCTGCTCCTCGATCCTGCCTCAGGTGGATTTTTCGGGCAGCAGCTCTTGTGACCGCCCGAAAACCCAGACCGACGGCGATGACAATGCGAGGCCAGCGCAGATGATCCCGCGGTGAACGCACCCCGCTTAGCTGGATTCCCAAACCCTGGCTTTCCGATGATCGGGCGGCGGCGGAGATCCAACGCAGGGTACGGCCACAAATGGGTCACTGTTGAGCGTCGAGTGGCTCGCTCCGTTGATAGACGGGCCGGACGGATGTACTCTCTGTTTCTTAATCGTTTCCGCCCCGTCTTCGCAGGAGGCAACAAGTAGATGGCGCCCAAGTCAGATAGCTTTAATCTCTCCGAGGTCATTCGCCAGTACCGCCAGGCCCATCGAGGCATATCGGCCAAGCATGCGTTGGAGGGGATCAAGAAAGCCCACCCGTCCCAGAAAGTCAACGAAGGGACGTTCAAATCGACGTTTTATAAGCTTGCTGGCGGCGGCAAGCGGAAGGTTGTTCGACGGCATAAGCCCGGACGTGGCGTCGCTAGCAACGGACAAGCTGACGAAGTCATGAAAGCAGGATTGGCTTTCATCCGCCTCGCAGGCGGCGTCGAAGAGGCCCAATCGCAACTTGCGGGCCTGGCCGACCTGATTGAGACAGCTAAAGCAGTTCGTTAGTCTTCCGCCACAATCGAGGGCAGCTCGGGCTTGCGTTGGTGGTAAGCTGGAGGTCTAAAGTTCGGCTGCATTCACCAGGAAAGGCAAGCCGCGGATATCGCGGCCACAGGGAGGCTTTGTGGGTCGCCGCATTGCTATCGGATTTGGGTGCCTCGCCGTGCTGGCTGCAGTTGCCTATTTCACGACAATGCGCTTCGGTGAGACGCAACGAACGATCGACGCTGTCCTAGCGAAATACGCCTTCACGCCGCTTAACCCACAAAGCACGCTGGTGCCACCTGGGACATTGGTCACCGTGTTGAAAGACCGTCCACTTGTCGTCGGAGTCATTTGTCCCGACACCGACTCTCTCGGCGCGACTCTCCATTCAAAGCTGTTATCGTCGGATTCATCCTCGTCACAAGAGGCGGCCGAGCTGACGGGAGAGTTCTCACTGGACGCGAATGCCAAGGACGCCTTGAGCGGCGGCGTGCATTCCAAATTCTTGACGAATGTCACGGGTATCGTTGTCGAATGTCAAACTCGTCGAGCTTCCGGACAGCGTTGTCTTTGATCTCATTGGGCAACGAAAATCGACATGCGCGAAAGCAATCGAGTTTCGACGCCGGAATGGGCAGCATGTCTCAATCGTGAAATCCGTCATCCAGGCCAATGCGCGATATAAGCTGCAATTCGCCGGAGGGGCCGATGCGAAGACCCGGGCTGACATGACCAGTCGGGTTGCTGCAGACCTAGGGCTGACCGCCAACGAGCGCGCTGAAGGCGAAATCCAGGGAGAAGGTCTGTTTTGGGGCGTCCGTGACGACTCCAGTCTCGCAACGATCTCATATAGCCAGCCGCCTTCAACGGGTGCCCGAACCGATCATAAACTGCTGCCCACCGACAGACCTGCCAAGGTGATTCTCGATGTCGACTCACGACGATAGAGTTAATCGGCGGACCATCATTGGTTGTGCCGGATTCAGCCTCATAACGGCGCTCTCAGCTGGCTGTGGTCGAAGCGAGGGAAGCAGGTCAGGCGCTGATGCCGCGCATGAGCTTGAGGGAGAGGAGCTGGCATCTCCGGGCCGGGCGCATGTTGAAGTGAGCATTCGACCCCAATTAGGGCCGATGAAGCAACCAAGCGCCAACACATGCTGGGCGGCCGTCTGGACGATGATGCTTTCGTGGCGTCAAGGGCGCCCTTTGACGATCGGCGCCGCCGTCGAGCAGCTCGGCGAAAAGTGGACTCAACATCTGAGGCGCGACGAGGGCATGGCAGCCCAGACATTCTCAGAAGACAGCTTTCTGAAAGCATCGAAGCTCAACTCCAAGCCGCCAGCCAACTATCTTCCCTCTGCTTACGTTGAGCTTCTGGCCACGCACGGGCCGTTGTGGGTTAATACCGGAGATGGCATCCTGAACCACGCAACGCTTCTTGTGTCGGCAAAGACCGACAGAGACGGCAAGACGGAGTTCCAATTCAACGATCCGCAGGAGGGGGCGCTCGTGACGAAGACGGATCAAGCATACTTCGCGGAATTTGAGCGCGAAGCGCGAATCATCGCCGACCGCAAGTTGCCGTGGGATCTTCGATTCCAAATCTTTTATTGGTCGAGCGTCCCAGCCGGTCGTTGGCACTCGGCTGCCCCGCCGCGGGCATCTCTGAAGTATCTGCGGGACGACTCGACGCGGGCATGGCGCGCTCGGCGGAGATTCGTTCCCCGACCACGACATCGGTCCCCAACATCGGCTTTGAACGGTATAAGACGCGTAAGGTTCGCGTTGTTCAGGTCAACTGTCTCGTGGGCTTGGTCGACTCTGGAAGGGTGAAGTCGTGCAATATCTGGAGTTCCTTTCGGCCTTGCCCGCGCTGCTTGCCGTCCTCGGAATTCACAGTGCTTCAAGGTAAAATCCTTCGGGACGACGTTTCAAGGGAAATCGTTCAGAAGCTTCGCAACCAAGGCCGAATGCCAATCAGTGAATATGCCGCTGTCACGCCTGCCAAGTTGAAGACGATCCTTGATGCCGATCGACATCTTCAGTCATCCTGGTCGTGGCGACACCCCAGGACCACGGATTGACCGCCCAAGACATCGCCAGCATGGAGCGGGAAACCGAAACGCTCGGTCGTGACTTTAAAATCATTGAGGAGTCCCACCGTCGCAATGTCCTGAACGTCCGTCTTGAAATTCTCGGCGCTGATCGGGAGCACCCCGAGCACCGCGAGGCGGAACAATGGAATCCCGTCAGCTTTGAGCGCTGGTACCGCGATCTGCGGCGCGCGATTGTGGCCGTCGCTACAACGGGCAACCCCACGAGGCGTCTGCCCGGTTCAGCATCCATTCAGCTGAAGGCTTATGTCCCGGCGAAGTGCGATTGGCGGCCATGTGAGCGTTTCATGAGTTTATGCTACGGCGCCTCGGCGTCCGAACGGGACTATCTTGTTCATCCGGCGACCTACGCGGAGGAAGCCGGCGGACCTCTGCGGCGGGTGTTTGCCGTCCTCTACGACGTCGATACCCCCAAGCCCGGCTGGACGAACATGCGCCTCGAGTTGCTCGGGATCGATCATGAGCATCCGGAGCATCGCGAAGCGGTGCAGTGGAACGAGGCGAATTTTCTGGCTTGGTCGCGCGACTTGCGGCGTGGACTTTTGGCATTAGGGGCGACCGGGGATCCCTGCAATTTCCCACAAAGAGCCAGTAGAGACCAAATCGCAAGCAACACGCTCAGCAAATCGTACACAACCTGGTAAAACTCGATCCTGCGCACGGCGTTATCCAGCGCGAATCGCATGGCTTCAAGCTTCAGGCGGGAAGGCCTCGCTCGGGACAAGGCATCGGTTTCGTCTTGGGTGAGCCGGCGTCTTGCCCTCGGCTCTTCGCCATTTCGATCCATTTGCCGCGTCTCTGCCCCGGTCATGGTGGCCCCTTCCGGAAACAATCAATTCAGCAATTATCGCTTCACAGATGCCACATCCGCAACGTTGCGACTGTAGACGCCGGAGCGTCGTAAATGCCGCAGCTTGCCGGGTTTATCCTTTGAACGATATGCGCCGGCAGCGGCTTCTCCTTACGGCGATCGAAACACGACACTGGCCACAGTACCTACTGGCTCCGCCAACGCAGGTACGTCGACTCGCTGACCTCGAGCGCCTGCAGGACGGCCGCCACATCCTTCCCAGCGTTCAGCATCGCGTCCGCATCCCGCAGCTTCCGGACAATCTGCTCCGGTCCGTGCCGCCTCCTTCGCTTCCCTGTCATCAAAGGTCTCCTTGCCCATCGGGCTTAGAAACCTTCATAACTCTTGGATCGGTTTTTCAATAGCAGGCCACGACGGCGATGACAATCAAAACCAGCGGAGGAGCATTCGTTGCCTACATTCTGCGAAGGCCGGGCTCCTGGAGAAATCTTTTCGAGAGATGACTGTCGAGGGCGGAAAGCCGCAGCGGCTGACGGTAAACTGATTCCTGGCATCGTCCGAGAACCGCCGTGCCGTCGTTGAACGCTTCCGGCCCGAGGCAGACCATCTGCTGTCTCAGCGGCCGGGAGCATCGCCCTGCGGAACCCGAATTGTCGCCTCGCTACAACATCGCCCCGACGCAGAAGGTGGCCGTCATCCGCCAGGACGGCAAAAGCCGCCAGCCTGTCGCCAATGCGATGGAACTTAGTGCCACACAT
This sequence comes from Planctomycetaceae bacterium, assembly GCA_035949535.1. Lineage (GTDB taxonomy): Bacteria > Planctomycetota > Planctomycetia > Planctomycetales > Planctomycetaceae > DASPSM01. The sequence goes on from DASZIA010000586.1 coordinate 34,612, forward strand.
ACGATGAATGGACAGCGGCGATCGCACACCGGCTCAAGTCGAGACGATGCGCGACGCGCTCCGGTCCATACATCCGCTACCTGCACGCGATGAAGCGGCAGATGGAGGCACGTGGTTTCCCGCTCACTGACGAGTTGTTTGAGAAGACAAACCGGGCGTCTGATGCGGCCCAAACGCCCTGACGATGGCCCTGCACTATCTGTCGTGCCAGAGCGGGTCGGAAGGCCGGCGAAAAAACCGAACGGTGAGGGTCATGCACTGGATTGAAAATCTGGACAACGAATTGGGCCCCCGCCTGTCGGACGCCGGGCGACGCGTCTTCGGGGCCGACTGCCGCTGCGAATTGGACCTCTTGAACGGCGGCTTCCGCGGTGTCGTGATGGAGAGGCCTACTGCCGACCAAGGGCTGGCCATCAAAAGGGCAATCCTCGAAGTTGCTCGGGCGCTCCGTCCCACCATGCACGACTGCGACGTGTACATCAGACAGCCCCAAAGGACCCCTTATACTCCGCATCTTGCCGCATTTCCCCAAGGTGTCCGCCCCTTCAAAACAGCCAGCTATTTCACGACCTTTGACCTTCGGCTGTCTCAGCTCGTTGAGTTTCGCAACGCCGAGGCGCGGCTTGCGGAAAGGGCGGAACGCGCTGCCCGTGTTCTCGGTTTCGCGCTCGGAGGCATCTCCACAATTTCCCGGCTCAGCATGGCGGAATGGAAGGCCCTCGCCGAGCGTCCGATGTCGGAGGGAGCAACCGCGGCGGATCTGACACGGGAGCGGTACCACCTCTTTCCGGGCCTAAATTGGCGCCTTCCCGGAACCAAGGAAGCTTTCATCCACTGGGTCGCAACGTTGGACGTTGGAAAAATTCTCATTGTCGACACTGGGACCGAGGGACATGGCCTTCGTGAAATCTTCAATCTCCTGCGGCGCGGACTCCGTGAGTGCGAAACGAGCACTGAACTCGAGTTCGACATCGTGGGTCTGGTCGACGGAGACAACCCGGATTCAGTTTCCGATCACGACATGGGACAGAGTCGCAACGGAAAGCGATTCCTACTCTCGCTTGAGTACATTAAGCTGGCCAAGGTCCTAAGCGAAGACTTTCAGCGATTCGTAGGTTATCGAGCGTTTAGGTCGCTCGGCTACGTTCACCCGATCCGAGACTCGGGGCTCATTCGGCTCGTCGATGACGGTGGGCAAGTCCTCCAAATCACAGCGACGGATAACCTCTCTGAAGTCGTGAGAGGTTACATGACGAACGCAATGGGCGGGGCAGGAAGCCCCGACCGTCAAGGCCGCGACGTTCTTTCGCGGGACGTTGAGCGGGCAATGGCGGCCAAGGTTCTTGAGTACACGAAGAGTGGTGAATCGGTTCAGCTCCACCAAGCATGGGCAATAGGCCTCGTCTCTGACCGAGAATTTGACGCTTTGCTTACCGACATCGACAGACGGTACGACGAGGAACTCTTGGCGTATCCTCTGCATGTGTGGTGCTTCGACAAGAAGAAAGTAAGAGAGCGGACCAATTCGGATGCGGAGCTCTGGTCTGAGGGTTAGGTGGCCGTGACTCGACATCCTTCCGCCCTGTGCGGCGCCCTGATAAACTTCGAGCTTCCCGCACGGATTCCGCACGGAAAACATTGAAATCCGCACGGAATTGTACGAAAATGTGGACGTTGTGAGGCTTTGGTCGATGGCTGCAAGACGTCATATCCGTGCGAAAAAACAAGGGTAAAATCGACTTCTCGCCCCTATAGCTCAATTGGTAGAGCAACTGACTCTTAATCAGTAGGTTCTTGGTTCGAGTCCAAGTGGGGGCATTTTAGTGCCGATCGCGCCGGGCGTGCCGAACTGGCCTTACTCGGCCCCGGCACTCCGCTGGCACCCGCCCGATCGAGCGTCATGCTGCCACCCGTTGATGCTCCTCGGCCTGCCCCCCCCTCTCTCGGCATGTCCAATTCATCCTTTGCGCGGGAGCGCACGCTGTCCGCTTCCCATCGCGGACAAGAGGAGAATGGTCAATTGGACGCGCTGTTTCATGTCCAGCGACTGAAGAATCGTGGCAATAAGACCGGCCTCTTCTGCGCCCGCCATCGGCCTAGCTCCAGCTAATCGACTTCCTTGGCCACCGCAATCAGTTTGACAACGCTATCGAGTCGCGCGCGAGCCGCCCGTTACTTTTGAGCCTTGTCGTGACCGACGACCAAAGCCATGATACCGACCAGTGCGGCAAGAACAGCAATCGTAATCGTCGTGATATATACTTGGGTCGGTGTAAAGGAATAACCACTAATCAGCACCCTTCCGTCAGTGGGACCCGGCGGCGGCGTTTGGCTAATTCGGTACAGACCGAAGGCCATCCATCCGGCGGCAATGCTCACAAGAAACATCGCTACGGCAACTGCAACTCTCATCGCTCCACGTCCTTTGCGGGCCACTTGGACGACCCACAATTCAGCCCCGTCAATCCTACTGACGATGTACGGCCGTCCTGTCCTTTTGTCCTACCTAAAACGGTCGCCGGTTCCATTGGTTTTGAGGCATTTGGTGGGTCAGCCACTCCGCGCTGTGATACGCCTCTTCCGCAGATAAAAGCCCGTAAGCACGCTTACAAAGACAACAAGAAAGACTCCACCCACGATGGCAACCGAGGGTGGAAACGAGTAGCGCACTTCTAGTTTGTCGATTCCATCTTTGCTTTTGTCATCCCCATCCAGAATAAGCACTCTAGTTGAGATGTCCTTCCTCTCCCGTTCAAGCGTTAGCTGCTGAAATTCAAAGCGAGTCTCCGTAACAACGCTCCCCACCCAGTATCCAAACCCCACAACGCTACTTGTCCAAACGGCAAGCGCGACCGCGATAGTCAGTTTCCCTTGTGTGTCAAGAGAATCCAAGGCTATGGCAAAATATCTTAATTTGCCTTCGCTCATCGGCTAGTCCCCTGCGACGAAGCGCTTCACTCAGCCTAATGGGAATGGGTAATTGGCGCGATTGGCTCCGCTTTTTCGAGCGGGACACGCAGCAAAACGTCCCGAAGTGTACTCAGCTGCGTTTCGACCTTGGTTAGTCTTTGGTCAAGGAAAGCGGCGTCCCTTGAAATTGCTGCGGATTTGGCGTTGAAGTTGTCGAGGACCGCCGTCACGTTCTTGTTGCTCGAAATAAACTTGAGAATGTCTGCGGCCCGTTCGACGTTCCCAGCGTCCTTAAAGAATGTCGCGCTCTCCATAACGTCGTGCAAAGACTTCGCGAGCTTCTCTTGACCGTCGCGTATCTGCTTTTCATCACCCTGTAGGGCCGTGGCCTGCGCCATTATCCCCCGAATCGTCTGGTCACTCGTCTTCATCTCTAGTTGCATTGCCACTATTTTGTCTATCGCTTTATCGAGCGCTCCGATTGCAAGTTTACTGACATTGTCGCGAATGTGCGCCGTCTCGGCGTCTGCGGTTCGCCGCGTTTCAGTGCTCAAGGCAGTTACGTCCGCATGTATGCCTTTAGTCTCCTCGCCTACTACTCGCTTTGTTTCGGCGGCGACCTGCTCCTTCATATAGTTGTATGTGCCGATAACAATGGTGGCCAAGGCAACTAGATTCGCGATTCCAAAGATGGCAGCAGACTTGAACATCAACGCTGACATTTCACGATATACAACTGTTTGCCGAAAGGTGTCGCTTCTGGTAAACAGCTCGCCTGTGATGCGTTCGACACGCTGCTCGTCGGTTTCGCTCATTTGTTCGTACGCTTTGTCGGGCACCCAAGGCATAACTTCTCCCGTCAGCTATTCCACTTCCCTAGCAACCGCAATCAGTTTGGCAACGCTGTCGAGTTGGGCTTTCGCGGCTTCGACGCTCCCGCAGTCGCGCACAAATTTCAAAGCAGCCGATAGTCCGGCCGTCCCGTTGGCGCCGGGCTTGAGGCGGCGAACCTTGCGGCGCTTCGAGCCGCCCCGCAGCTTGTAAAATGTCGCCTTGGCGGTCCCCTCATTCAGACCCTTACGGGTCGCGGTAAGCTTTTTCCAAAGGTCGGCGAACGAAATCTTTTTGTCCTTTTCGACCAACGCCCGGATTGCCGCAGACAGATTGAACCCTTTACGTGCCGCCACAATTAGCCTCCGCGCTGCAGATTGGAACTCGTAAACATGATTTAGGCTAACCCGGCGAGGGGGGAAACGGAAAGGACCTTGTCGCATTTCATCCAAACCTGGCTGCCACAGCTCACCCTAATGAGTCAACCGGCCGCCTCCGGCAGGAGCGCTGGCCCATCTCGGAACCTTCGCAGTTTCTTGGCGGCCGGCTCCCGCTCCAACCTCTCAAGCGCATCCTGCCCTCTGTCGAACTGATTCCAAGCATCGGATGGTCTCTCAGCACCTTTTAATAAGTCGAACGTGCTCAAGTCCGGGGTTTTAAGCTCTAGTAATAATTTGCGTTCCTTCTCTATCAGCTGCTCAAGTTCACTTTTGGCCGACAGCCGCCGCACGTCCGTCGCCAAATCGGCAAGAATTTTGGTGTTCTCGTTCTTGGAAATTATTGTCACGAATTCCCGAAGCCGAGCAATATTCTTCGGGTCACTAAAGAATGCGCGATTGTCGGTAATGTCCTTTAAAGCGGCGGTTAGTTCCAGCTGCGTGTTGTGCAATTGCAGTGACGCTTTTTTCACCTGGTCTGCCCGTCCCACTGCTGTGGCAAGCTCTTTGTTAGTTGCGTCAAGAGTCTTCCGCGCCGTCTCAAGGTCGCCTTGCATCTTCGCTACTTGGGCTATACCCGTCTGCACGATTGCCTTAACCGCTTCCTCACTGACAGACCTCTGCGCATCGAGTACTGGTTGCATTCCGGCCGCTACGGCTTTCTTCGACTCAGTTTTGACCTCCTCTTGCATGAGGCTATGAACACCGTACAAAATCCCCCCCAATGCCAGTAAATTCGCAACTCCTAGGGCGGTGCCCCATTTGGTAATAAGGCCAGTGACTTCTCGGTGGACGATTGTGCTCTTGAACGTCTCGCTGGTGCTGAACAAATCCGACGTAACGCGTTCCACCACCTTGTCATAGTCCTCTTTCGACACACGCACTCCGTTAACATCGATAACAGGTGGGGGAACCGCTGCCGCAGAGACCGGCGCTGCACCGCCGCCCCATTGCGGATGATTGCGATGCGGTTTTCGATGCCTTCCCATCGTGACGGCCCCCCCTTCAGATTCTCAGTAATCGTTCCAATCTACCCGCAGACGCGCTTCAGCAGCAAGAAAAAACTGTCGAGCCACACCACCTCTGAAATGGTCGAGGTGCAACTTGGTCCGCTTTCTGCACCGCGTACTCGCAAGGTCCGTCGTTGTTGTCGCACGCGCCTCGCAGCCGCGCGCCGACGAGGTACACCGGACTAAAGCGGGGGGTCACAGCATGCAACCAGTGATGTGCGGCGCGAACCTTCAATGTGGTTTGCTCACACCGCCGGCCGACCAAGATTGCCTTCTCCGTTGCAGCTTGCGGCACCTTTGCCGGTCCACCGTCGTGGTTTTCGCTGGTGGCTTCGCGGTCATGGCGGCTGAAGTCGCTTGCCGCTATCCATTCCCGCAGATTCCCCGGACTTCCTCGACGGTCCTGCCGCAGATTGCCGACAGCAGCTCGCGACTCAGGAAATGATTTTGGGCAATCCGTCGCACGTCGCGGTCAGGGTGCCTGAACTTCCGGGTCATTCGAGGCGGCAACGACAGGGCGGCTTCCAAGGAATACCCCGCGTTCAGCCTCTTGGTGATTGTGTCCTCTGAGAGTTTCCAGACGTTGAACCGGCTCCGACTCCAATCTCTGATCGTCATTTTGCGGTCGGAAAAGCCGCTTACCATTCTTGCCATATGGCTCCTTTGTAAAAGAGATATTGTGAACCCGCCTACTGATCGTACACCAGAACGGACTATTTCCATGAGTTCCGACCGACCACAGTCTGGGCATTAAGCCGGACTCCATACTCAGGACATTACAGAGCAGTTAATGCCGAGTACTATGCTGAGATGCTAACAGCGCTGTCGCGGTCGAGCCGGACATACTTTTTTGAGAACAAACCAGAAAAACCGGTCAATATTTCTTTGACAAAATGCTCTTTGCGGGGTATAATAACAGTGCCTGACGCGCTGTTACCGCGCGCGTGGCTCGGCTGGTCGGTTGGTGAATTCCAGACTAGCACACAAACGAGCGCAATTCATTTAGTGCCGATTGCGCCGGGCGTGCCGAACTGGCCTTACTCGGCCCGAGCACTCCGCTGGCACCCGCCCGATCGAGCGTCTTGCTGTCACCCCTGATGCTCCTCGGCCTGCCCCCCCCTCTCTCGGCATGTCCAATTCATCCTTTGCGCGGGAGCGCACGCTGTCCGCCTGCGCGATGAGCGAGGTTCGGGCGACAGGCGACTAACAAAACTCGTAGCATCAACAGACTGACATTCATAGGGGATGCAGCGAAATGTGCAATCCTCGGATTCTGGCGACGATGGGCATCGTGCTTTGGACTGCGTGGGCAATCGCGGACGGCCAACCACAGGCTGCAACGGGCTCCAACGATAGGCGAGATGCCGCAGTGCTCGAGGTCGTGCTTCAGGATCTCCTTGCTCGGGACGTGGTCGAATTGCCGAAGGGAGCAGCAAAGCAACTCCTCTTTTCGACCGAGGCGCTCGATTCGGAGCAAGCCCCGATTCGGGCAGAGGATGTTTTGCAGGAGTTTCCCCAAACGATTCTCGCTGAGGTCTCAGGGGGAAAAACGCTGTTCGCTAACCTCTCGCAGGAGCAATCAAAACTCGTTCGAGAGGCGGCAGAACAGCTGGCGCGGCGAGCGACAACGAAAGACGCCATCAAGCCGTTCGTCCCGAAAGACAAGCGGATCAAGATGTACAGCAAGAAGGTAGCAAAGGAGTACCCAAAGAATGTAGGCGAACAATGGGGCCCGCAGCTGTTCTGTGCACGTCAGCCTGGTTATTCGAACAATCGACAGCTTGCCATTGTCGTTATCGCCTTTGGCTGGAGCAACAACCGCCACCCGGTGTTGGCCAGGTACATCCTGATTAAGAAACACGGTGGATGGATTGTGCTCCGGGCAAGCATCTATTTCTTCGTGTGAGGATATCCAAATCAGCAATCTCAATTGCGACCCACTTCTCTGACATTGTCAGAGAATCGATGCGAAGCCCTCAAAAACCCCGAGAATTCCTGCGATCCATGGGAGTCCCTGGAAAAACCAGTCTCCGCGCCTAAGTGGTGTCGAGCGGAGAAGTTTTTAGCCCGAATGCGCGAAATCGCCCCTTAATCAATAGGTTCTTGGTTCGAGTCCAAGTGGGGGGCACTTCAACAAATTACAGCGTGTCGACCAACTGAGTCCTACTCAGTTGTCGCCCGACGTTCGCGTGAGCCGTCGCGTCACCTTAAAGACGCAGCGCGAGATTCGGCTGGCCGGGATCGACGCCCGCGAGAAGGGACGGGCTTTCGGGACAAAGGTTTCACGCGGCGCCGCGGCGCCGCATGGCGATCAGGAACAGGCCGAACAGCACGAGGCTGAGCACGGTCATGGCGATCCCGAACAGCGGCACGGCGCTCGCGTTTTCGCCCTCGACGAAAGCCGTCGCGGCCAGTGGCCCAAACGCCGCGCCCAAGAGCTGTGCGGCCGGAACCAGCAAACATGTGTTCCTCGTGGAATCGGCCGCCAGGGTCATCCCGATCATGAATGGGACGATGAACATCCAGACGAAACTGATCGCCAAGACGGCGACGCAGAACATCATGAGCGTGGGGCTGGCGCCCAGAATCGCCGCTGCGATCAATCCAACGACGCCGCAGCCGAGAATACCGAGGCGGTAGTCGAGATACGCCTCGAGCCACGCTGCGGCGAGCGAAGCCGCCACCTGAACGAAAAGGCCTACGGATACCAGCACGCCAACGGTTTGCGCGTCGATGCCGACTTTCCCGCCCAAGGGCTCCAGGAATGTCCAGACGGCGACGACGAACATGAAAAAGAGAACGATCATCAGAAGAGCGAGGATGGATCTCGACGTGAACACGCCATCCATACTCGCGCTTTGATTGGGCATATCGCCGTATTCAGTGGGGACGAGGAGGGCCGCTCCAATCGAGACGAGGCAAACAATTCCGAGCGCGAGGAAGCCGCCATTCGCCCCCATTCCCGGAACAACCCACCAGGCCAATCCTAGGGCGAGGAGGCCTTGGGCAAGGGCCTGCATGGCGAGGAAAAACCCGCCAAGCCGCTCGGCGTGGCGGGAGCGGGCGATCAGTTCGATCGAGATCGCGACCATCGCGCCTTCGATCAGGCCAGCGAGCGCCCGGTCGATCAGGATCATATTGGAGCTGCCCGCGACAGAGACCGCAGAGTTGAGCGCCGCCAGCGCGACGAGCAGAATCGTGCATTTGAGGCGCAGATTGCGCGCCGAAAAAAGCATCGCTGCGACCGCGGAGCTCACTCCGATCAAGAGCGTCTCCACCGTCGCGATCAGCCCGAGCTCAGCGAGATTGATGCGCCCTTCAGCGTGCAGCGCTCCATAAAGGATCGGGATCACGCCAAGGATCAGAAGGCCCGCGGAACCGATCCACAGGGCTGCGGCCGCAGCGGCCCCCGAGGGGTTTCCCACGAGCCAATCCTCATTCGGCATCGCTAGGGAGCCGGCTGTCGAACCACTGTCCGCCATTCTTCATGCCCTTGTCGAATCGTTCCCTCAACGTCATTGGCAACGCCAGTTTCCGCGCCGCTGGCGTGCGCAGCGGCACGACCCGCTGACCCATCGGCGACCGCCCGCCCCTCGAACATTGAAATCAGGCGGCAGGCAATCGACGGGAAGCCCGACGACGCTGCCCGACCGTTTGCGCCCATTCTATTGCCGGACCCTCCCTGAGCGACGTGGCGTCAGACGGGGAACCGCCATGGGTTGATTCCCGATCCCACATTCAGGGTCCGCCCGACTGGTGCGCAATTCGCGGACGGGTCAGAGTCATTCTTGCCGACGGATGATCAGAGATTTCGGACGCGCACGACACGGCTCCGGTGACTTTTGGCTTCACACGACGGGGCGCAGTGAATTGGCCGCGCTTAACGCGGCGAATTTGACCGGGCCACGCATCGCTTTCGACGTGCTAAGCGACACCTACATTTTCCCTCGGGGATTGGAGACAGGAATGAAGCCTAGTCGCATGCAGACGCGTTGCTCGATCGCACGCGCAGGGGCCCGCTCGGCCTTCACGCTGATCGAGCTGTTGGTGGTGATTTCGATCATCGCCGTGCTGATCTCGCTCGTCTCGCCAGCCGTGCAAAGCGCCCGCGAGGCAGCCCGTAGAACTCAGTGCCTCAACAACATCCGCAACCTCGGCCTGGCGACGATCAACTTCGCCACCGGCAACAGCGACAAGTATCCGCTGTTGGAAAGCAGCCCCTACATCGGCGGATGGTTTCACACGCGTTTGAGCCAGCAGGGCACGAGCGCCACCACCGGCAACCCAGGCATGTCGTGGGTCGCGCAGATCATCGGCTACTTGGACCAGCCGGCCCTTTCGCGGCAAATCATCCAAAACGGCGCGATCATCAAGCCGAATCCGACCAGTGGCGGCACGCCGGCCTTCCTCACGTTCACCGGAATCAACACGACGACGAACACCGCCAATCCGATCAACATTATCGGGCCGCTCACCTGCCCGGACGACACCAACAATCAGAACGTGCCGGGCGGCTTGAGCTACGCAGCCAACGCGGGCTACATCAACTACGTGAACTGGCAGAGCGCCCGCGACATGGGGACCGGCGCTCACGACTCGACGTTGATTGACTGGGACGGCCAGGGCGCCATAGCCAATCCGCCGGCGGTGACTTCGCTCGGCATGCAGATCGCGCACGCGACCGGGATCTTTTGGCGCACCGACATGAGCGGGTTCAACATGACCCAGAACTTCGTCCAGAGGGGGGACGGCACGAGCGACACGATCATGATTGCCGAAAACGTCAACGCCGGCTACTGGGCCGACATCGACACGGTCACCTCGGGCGCCACGACTGTGCCGACTCGCCGCGACCTGCAGACCGGCTACATCGGGTTCGGGATCAGCGTGGCGGGAATACCGGTGTTTCCCGAAAGCTCCGTCGTCCTCCAAATTGTGCAGCTCTACATCGTCGACCAGATCGCGCCGACGGGTTCGTTCAACATCACGGCGATTCCGCAGAATACGGAATTGCAAACGCCGTCGCAGGCTACGGGAGTCCCGTTCGCGCTCACCGACGGGCCTCGCTGGAACCACGCCGATCCGAACTCCAACCTGCTTTCGGCCACGAACGGCCGGACACCGCGCCCCTCGTCGAACCATCCGGGCGTGTTCTGCGTCTGTTTCTGCGATGGCCACGCGTTGCCCCTGTCGCAGAACATGGACACCGGCGTGTACATGCGGTCGCTTTCGCCGGCCGGCACGCTTTACGGGCAACCGACCGACGGTGAGGTGAAGTAGTTTCGGACAAAGAATCGACGCGCCGAAAAAAGCGACCGGGCCAAAAACTCGCCCAATCGCCGGTTCAAGCCGTCTCACCCGGCCCCTATAGCTCAATTGGTAGAGCAACTGACTCTTAATCAGTCGGCGCCATAGCGAACCCATGAAAAGGAGCTAGCGGGAAAAACGTTGCCCACTCGCTAGCTTAGCGGGTGTTTATCCGCGTGGATAAGCGCTGCAGCGAGGCTTGCGATTGCTGGGTCAACCACCCGTCCGCTGCGCCCCGCGTCAAACCTGCCAATACCCCGCGAGCCTGCACGGTGCCGATTCGTTCGAGAACTTCCAGAGCTCGCGCTTTGCGCAACTGATCAGGCGACAGCGACCAAGGATCGACTTTATTGTCAACACCCACAGCAGCCTTCAGGCGTTGTTGCAGCATCCTGACCGCCTGCTCTGGGGCTGCAGCAAGCGAAAGTACGCTCCGATAGGCCCGGGCCGCATCATCGCTCGCCAGTTCTTGCCAGAGCTGATCGAGCTCTTTCTCGCCCAGGGCTTCGGAAAGCGGCCCGAGGGCGACCCTGCCCGTGAGGTCCCAAAGAAGCACCGTGGTATCTTCGCCGGCTGTCGCCAGCATGCGATTGTCGGGGGAAAAGGCCAGACCATAAACGCGGCTCAAATGTCCCTGAAATCGATGGCGCAGTTGTCCAGTGGCCATCTCATAAAGACGTATTTCGCGATCGTTGCCGCCAAAGGCGGACATGGCCAGGGTCCGTCCATCCGGGGATAAAGCGTGAACCATGTAACCGTGCATGCCGTCGAATCGAGGAATTTCCTTGCCGGTGGTCTTGTCCCACAGGCTGAGCTTGTTGCCCCTGCCTTCCGCGATGAGCCAGTGGCCATCGAGCGTGAAAACCAGCGAATAGAGGCTGCCCAGGTTGTCGATCTTACGTACCTGTTTCCCGGTCGCCGTCTCCCAAAAGGTTATGCTGCGACCTAGCAGCGTGGATGAAGCCAGCAGTTTGCCGTGTGGCGAAAACGCCAGCGCGTGCGAGCCATACTTTTGCCCCTTGAAGCTCTGCAGGATCATGCCGGTAGCGATACTGCGAAGCTCCACTTCTCCTGCTTGATTGCTGCATGCCAGTTGGCTGCTGTCAGGCGAAAACGCCAGGCCCCCTCCGGTGCAGTCCTTCAATTCCCGAATGGGTTTATTGGTATCCGCCGAGAAAATGTGGACAGTCTGATATTGTCCTCCTGCTGCAATCCAGCGTCGGTCCGGTGAGACTGCCACGGTGTCGATTTCGGGGCTGCCGGATTGGATCGATTCCGGTTCCTGTTGCCGAAGATCAAGCAGGCGACTTACTTCTTTTGATTCACGAATATCCCAAAGGCGCACAGTGCCGTCATGGCTACCCGTGACGAGGTGGTGATTATCGATGAAAGCAACCGAATGGACGATGCCTTGGTGTCCGGCCACCGGTACTCGTTCCTTGCCCGTGGCGGTGTCCCACAACCTGATGACATTGTTTTCAGCAGAAATCGATGCGAGAGTCTTGCCGTGCGGCGCCATGGCGATCATGCAATTCGACACGGCTCGTTGCTGATTCCGCATGCGTTCCTGCCGCGTGGCCACGTCCCAGAATCGAATCGTACCGTCGCCGCAGTAAGCCACGAGAGTCTTGCCGTCGGGAGAGAAGGCCATGCTGGTGGCTGCGAACTCATCCGGACCGGAAAGTGGCTGGAGTTCCTTGCCGCTGGGCATATCGAAGAGATGGATGATTTTTTCGCCCCCCACGGCGAGGCGCGAACCGTCGGGTGTGAAGGCGAGCGCCTGCACATGATGGCGCCCGACGTTGAGCCGGCGCACCACCTTGCCGGTGCCGGCATCAAGAAAACGCACCTCAAACTCCCCGACGAGAATCTGTTTCCCGTCCGGCGTGAAAGCAATCTCATAAGAAGAGCGGTCGGTGTTCCTGCGAAAGACCTCCTTGCCGTCGCCGACATTCCACAGGCGGACAACCCCGTCCCCAGCCCGACACGCAAGCGCCTGACTATCGGGAGAAAAGAGGACGCGTAAGCTGGCACCCCGGACGCCGAGTTTATGCGTCAGCTTGCCCGTAGCTAGGTCCCACAGGTAAACGACCTGCACTCCGCCTGCGGCCAACCACCGCCCATCCGACGACAGGGCCACAGATTCAACATAATGGTCGGGACCCTGAAAACGACGTAGCTCCTTGCCAGTTTCAGCGTCCGAAATCCGGACCAGGCTGCCGCCGCCCGATGCGAGCGTTTTACCATCCTTTGCGTAAGCAATGCTGCCGACTTCGCGCAGTCGCACGGTGCCCAGACGGGCGGTCGCTCCTAAAGGCAGCGGGTCGCCATGGCGGTCGACGCGCGGCGCGGAGGGCGTTGCGGACCCGATTGATTCTGAATCCTTGGCGCCGCCAGTCGCCAAGGCAAAAACCAAAAGCAAAAGGGACGGGCCCATGGTGTTCTCGCTTGGAGATTGGAATTAGGATTATCGCATCCTGGGCGCGAATGGCCACATTGCCACCAAAACCGACACGATCCTTTTGTGTCAAGCGAGCCACACTGGGGGCAGAAAAGGGGACGCAACGGTCATTATTACAGTCTCGATCACCCGTAGAGAGGATTCATGAACAGGAGCGATTACTCCGCTTTTCACGCGCTCGATCCTTTCTTTGCGGTGGTCATGGAGGGGCTCTCGAAGTTCGTGGATGGTGAGCACTATTTCGATACGCTCGCCGACGAAGTGTTATTCGAGTTCCGCTATGATTTTCCGGGTTGGCCGCGGGAAACGCGCGGCCGCGACGATCTCATGTCGCTCTACTCCGGATACGGAAACAACATCCGGATCGATCGCGGCGATTCGCTGATCGTGCATCCTTCCGAGAACGGTCGCGTCGTCACTCTTGAGTACGAAGTGCATGGGGAGGTACTCGCCACCGGAACGCCCTATGACAACAGGTTTGTTTCGATCGCCACGGTCGAGAACCGCAAGATCGTGCGCTGGCGGGACTACATGGACTCGCTCGCCGCATGGACGGCGTTGAACAAGCCCGCCTGACAGCGGGGATCCACTCGATGTTCTTTGATCGCAAAACGCGTGACCCTGGGGAACAGAAAAGGGGACGAATGTATCAGTCACTCCATTCACTCGTCATGCTTGCGGTGGTCTGTGTCGTGCTGCCGGCGTGGGAGGTTTGCCCGGCAGCGGAAGGACGCAAAGAACCGGCGCGCTTGGATTACTACGGTGATTCTCTTCCGCCTGGCGCGGTTGCACGCTTGGGAAGCACTCGCTTCCTGCTCCCAGGCGCCGTCCGGGCACTGACGTTCTCTCGCGACGGTAACACGCTGGCATCGGCGAGTCACCACGTTGTGATGCTGTGGGACCGCAAGACGGGTCGTACGATTCGCCAATTCCCTGTCGACAAGTTTGAGGTGCGGGCCATCACTTTCACCGACGCCGGTCAGATCCTCGTCCTGGGGGGAGGCCACGTGGACGCGTGGCCCACAGACAAGAAAGATCCCGACACCGGCGCCTACTTATTCGATCCCCAGACCGGACGTGAGTCTCGGCCCTTTGCGGGGAACTCCCTTGAGGTTCTTTGCGGGGCGTTTGCGCCCGACGGGAAGAGCCTGGCCACTGGCAGCCAGGAGGTCTGCATCTGGGATCGAGTCACCGGGCAACTGGTCCGGCGGCTTTAGGGACACCCAAAGGGGACGGGGAGCGTGGCTTTTTCTCCCGACGGCAGCCTGCTCGCATCGACCTACTTCACGTTTGTCGAGCCCGTGCGCGTCTGGGACACGCGAACAGGCAGTCGCGTCCGTGAGTTCGATGAATCGAGCCAAGAGGCCCAGTGCATCGCTTTCTCACCGAACGGTAAGGTCCTTGCGACCGGAGGCAGTTCTTGGGTGCCAAGGGGAATATTCCCGCCAGGCGGGAGAATTCGTTTCTGGGACATCGCGACGGGCCGCGTGCTGCGGCGCTTCGGGAATGTGGGTCCGACCATCCAATGCCTCGCTTTCTCCCCCGACGGCGAGTCGCTCGCCACCGGTGATGAAAGCGGCCGCATCAACTTGTGGGACGTTGCAACCGGCCGAGAAATCGACTCACGCAGTGCCGGCGCCGTCTTATCCATCCGGTTCGCCCGCGATGGCAAGACCGTCTTCACGGCCAGCGCTGACGGACTGGTGCGAGTATGGGACCCCCAAAATGGACGCCCGCTGCGCAAATTCACGACCGGCCAACAAATCCGATATCCACCCGACTTCACCGCCGACGCCAAGATCGTCGCCGTGGCAAAGGAGAGAGATGGAATTCACTTGTGGAGCACGTCCGACGGCAAACAGCTCTGCCACATTCCGATCCCCAAATGTGCCGAATGGATCCTCGCCCTTTCCCCCGACGGGCACTCCCTGTTCGCAGGCAGCTACGACGGCAAAACGGGGCGCGCCTCGTTCTGGGACATACCGAGCGGGAAGCAAAAGCTGCAACTGCCGGACGACTTGTCCTTAGCAATCTCATTCGCCTTCAACCCCAAAGGCAACCTGCTGGCCGTGGCGGGTGGCGCCGTCGGATTTATTGACCCGGCTACGGGGAAGATGTTGGGAATCGTCGCTCCCTCTCAAGGGCAGGGCGGGTATTGCTTTGCCACCTGTGTTCGGTTCTGTCCGGACGGGAAGCGGCTGCCGCGGGGTTCAACGAGGGGTTCGTGAACCTCATTGAAGTTGCCACCCGGACCCAGATCAAGCAGCTGGTAAAACCTGCGCAGGGTCCGGAGAAAGTCAGTGGTGCCGTCGCCTTTTCCCCCGACGGAAAGTTGCTGGCAGTCGTGGACCGCGGCAACGATGTACGCATCTTGGACGTTGCCACCGGAGCCGAACGTGCCCGGTTCAAGGGGCACTATCTTCCGGTCTTCAGTCTCGCATTCGCCGGCGATGGCAAGACCCTCGCCTCGGGCAGCATTGACAGCACAGTCCTGATCTGGGAAGTCCCAACAGCAGCGCCGCACTGAGCGCACGAACCACGAGCATGGACCGTCAGGAGTTCGAAACGCTTGGGGCCGACTTGGCTGCCGAGGACGCAACGAAGGCCCACCGCGACCGCTTCAATTGACACCCGACCGCTTTAAGTCTCCCCACCTTCGATCGACAAGCAACGGTCCAGACGGCTGAACCGGTGTTTCAAGCCAACAGATCGTGCAGACGCGGAATTGCGGTGCAGGACGGTGCAGAAGGGGACGCAGCTGGTATTTGTTTGGAAAAAGAGCTGCGTCCCTAGCTGCGTCCCCTTTCACGCACCTACGGCGTTCCCAGAAAATGGTCGAGTTGATGGCACCCCATACTGCCTACCATCGGGCGCTGCGTGCCGCAGGGGCCACTTCGTGCAAAGAGGCGTAATGATTCCATCGCTTCGGGCCGGATGATGATCGAGGGCCGGGCCTCATACAGCCGGGCAAGAACGTCCGCGAGCGTGGCCGCCTCGTGACTCGCAAGGAGATACGCGCCAACGACGGCGGCGCTGCGCGAGTAGCCGATCTTACAGTGCAGGTAGACTCTACCGTCCGCCGCCTCCTCCTTGATGAAAGCCACCGCCTCGCGCAATTGCTCCAGCGTCGGTGCGGTGAGGTCGAGGATCGGGAGATTGCGATACCTGATTTCCCGGAATGGAGCCGCCTCCGTGAACTCGGCTGTGAGATCCAGGACGGCGGTCACACCTTGGCTTACAGCGTCGGCGGCCTCCGCCTTTGTCAGGATGCGACCGATGAGCACACCTTGGGCGACCTGGTCCCACGCACGACAGCGACGGCGATAATAGGCCAGCGACAAATACTGTCCTATGAGAACCGGCGCGAGCACGAAACGCGTGCTGAGAGGCAGCCGGCCATCGGCCTTTCGGAAGACTCCTGGCCCAAGTCCGAAGTAGGCAGCCCCCACTGTCGCGAGCGCGGCCGCGGGCCAGAGCAAAAACGCGCCCCAGGGCCAGATCGTCCAAGCCAGTATGAGAGAGACCACGGCACCGACCGCATACCAGCACCCGATGCGGTAATTGGCCACAACCGGAAGGCGCACGGTTCCTTCGCGGAAAAGGTAAAAGGCGAAGCCGGCCACAACAAACCCTCCGGCAACGTCCACCAGGTGATGCTGCCAGGTCAAGACCGTCGAAATACCGATCAGGCCAAACCAGGTGTACGACAAAACTCGGACGATTCCGCGCGTATGCCGTCCGTAAACGTCAGCCACGATTAGGCACAACACGATGTGGAGCGCTGGAAAGAGGTTGTGCGGATATTCCATGAGGAAAGGCGCGGTACATGACTTTTCGACAAAGTCCCCGAACCAGCCACCGACCGCCGGGCGCGCGGGCCAGGCCAGCCTCAGCGGCAGCAACAGAAAGAAGACGGCCGCAGTCAGGATCGAAAAGACCACCCTCCGTGCGAAGACCAGAATTTCCCGTTTGTTGTGGCATAAGAAAGGTGCCATGAAGAAAAACAGGTCCATCGACATGTATGGCACGATCAGCAGGGGCACGTACGGGATGACCGTCGGCTCCCAAGCGAAATACCAGGTCTTCACGGCGTCGTTGGAACGATGCGCGGTGAACCAGTTAGTACTGCCATAGACGACGATGAAGAGTGTAGACAGGAATACCGATGTCGAGGCCGCCCGCGCCATCAGCACTCGACGCGCCGGGCCACCGAGACGGTGAAGATCCCCCATGGGTCGACCTCCTGCGAAATCTTTTCGAAGCCGGCGCTCTGGACCAGTTCGTCCATCTCTGCCTGCGAGCGGCAGCGCATGATCCACGGTTTACCTTCGACGTTGGTAAGTACGCGGGCAATGAATTCGAGCTGGGGATGCCAGGGCTGATTCGTGTAAAGGAGATGCCCGCCCGGCTCGACCGCGTCCGCAAGGCCCCGCAGCGAGCGAAGCACAGGCTCGTTGTCAGGAAACAGCTCATAAAGTCCCGAGACAAGGGCAATCGTCGGCCGCGGCGTGACGGCGGCCAGAGAGGAACAGTCGAAGGCGTCGCCGTGCGCGACTAAAACATTTTTAAGACCCAGCTCGTCCCGCAAGCGAGCGGCGGCGTTTAAGTTCTCTTGCTCGCGGTCACGCAGGACGGCGGACATGGGGATCCTGTTGAGTTTGTGAATTATCTCGAGGATGTAGCGACCCGGCCCCGAGGCGATATCGAGCAATCGCACTGGCCGCCCTTCGGCGTAGGTCTGTTCGATTGTGGACCGCAAAGCTGTTTCAAGGAGGATTCGGCGAATGCGGATGCCGCGCCAGCCAATGGCGTTGAGATAGACCCGGTCGATGAGACGACCGAGGGGCGTTATGCCCTGCGCCTGGTTCTTGTAGATGTAATCCAGCATGACGCCGGAATTGAAGCCGTAGTTCCATCCGAGGGTGATGCCGCGGCTCAGCCGGCCCGGTCCCTTCATCAGCCAGCGCACGGGGGCAAACCTAAAACCGCCTGGCCGGCACATGCGGCAATACTCGTCACGCGCAGGACCGCGCTGATCCGCGTCGAGCAAAGAAATTGGGGGCGATGCCTGGTCGAAGCGTTCGCGGACGAAATCCCGCACCTTCTCTACGACCAGCTGCCGCTGGTGCTCATGGAAGATCGAATGAGAAAACCCCGGGAGCATCTCGAACCGTTTGACGGCTGACGACACGCTCCTGACGAATCGCCTCTGAGCCGCAAGATTCACCACAAAGTCGGAGCCGGCTGCCAGCACGAGAAGCGGCACAGTGATCGAGCCGGCATCTCTCAGCAGCCGGGTGGAGGTATCGTGCAGGTCGAGCAGCATGTTGATCGCGATCTGCCGGAAGATCAACGGGTCGGCGTTGTAGAGCCTGGCCTGTTCTGGGTCGTGGGTCAGCATCCTTGCTTTAATGAAACTTTTGACGTACCCCGGACCCAACACCCGTTGCCGCAGGCGCAGGAACGGCACCGCAAACGGCACGTACAGTTTCACGCGAAAGGCGGGAGTGGCGAGGATGAGGCCGCGAATCGGCGGCGCATAATCGTGAACCCATGCGGTTGCGAGCACGGCGCCGAGGCTGTGGGCGAGGACGATGGTATTTTGCAGGGCGATGCCGTGCTTGACGGCAAGATGGCGCGCCCATTCGTCGGCGTCTCGGACCACGGTGGCGAGATCCGGCGCCGAGCCGCGTTCGCCCGGTGAATGGCCGTGCCCGCGCTGGTCCCAGGCGAACAGCGCAACGTCATCCAGTCCCAGTGCTGCGACCGTTTCGCGCCAACGGCCCGAGTGTTCATGTCCGCGGTGAAACAGCAACAGCGCTCTCTCAGGCGGCTTTTTGGGCAGCCAGGCGCGGTAGAACAGACGAGTGCCGTCGCGCAGCGCGAGCACGTGATCGCTCGACTCAAGCGCGGCGGGGGCAGGCAGGAGTTCTTGTACATTCGTCATTGCGACGCCTTTATCCCATGGATCTGCCTGCCGTCGCCAATTCCGTTTTCTTCCGTCGAACCTCCCTTGCCAACAGGAACGCGATGGTGAGCAGATCGCACGTCACATGGAAGTTTCGGACCCCCTCATACTCCTGCCACGTGAGAGTTGGTTCCAGAACGTCGCGGATCCGCTTGAGATCGGTCGTGTCGACCCCGGAGGCGGGGTATTGCTTGATCGCCGTCACGAGGGCCTGCCGTTCCCCCAGCGTGGCCTCGATAGCTCCCAGGTTCTTGTAGGCGAAGCCGATGTACAAAAAGCACACCAAAACGGTTGTCACGAAGTCCTTCTGCTGTCGGAACGCCGAGAATGCGAGGACTCCGCCGATCACTAGAACGTAAATCGTCCAGTACCCCTGCAGAGCAACGGATCGCTCAAAATACGCCTGAATCAGCTCACTGTATTTCATGTGTCCTCGCCTTGACCTCAGTTTTCAATCGTTCCACTCTTTCCTCGACGTCTCTTGCTGCGATGCCTGTCCAAGCAACATCACCGCCTCGCGCAGCTCATGCGAGATTTGCCTCGCCGATTCCTTGGTTGGCGCCAGGTGGGTGTAAAGGCGTGGGGTGCCGATCGTGAGACGCACCGCCCTTGGTCGCGGACACCACGCCCCTTTTGGCAGGGCGGCGTCAGTGCCGTCGAGGTGGCAAGGCACCACCGGGACGTCGCGCCCCGCCGCCAGCAATGCGGCGCCCGGCTTGAACGTGCCCGGCGCGACGCCAGCGGATCGCCTCCCCTCGGGGAAGAAAATCAGGATCGTGCCAGGGCATTGCAGCAAATACGCGCAAGCGCTTAAACATCGCCAGGGGGCGAACTGCCTGTTGAACCGCAATGCGTTGACGACCAGCGTTGCCAAAATGGTCCGTGGCCCGCTTCTGAAGAAGTAGTCTTCCGCTGCAATCGGAAAAACGCGTTGCAGTCGGCGCATGGGCAGGGCTGCCAGGAGGCACAGCGTATCCAAGTGGCTGGCGTGATTTGCGACCAACACGTACGAACCCGCCGCCGGAAGGTTTTGCCGGCCGACGATCGTCAGGCGATGGTAGATGCGCAACCAGAAGCGCAGCACCGCGGCTGTTATCGAGCGCACGCTACAGACGAGAAAGTTCAGGCGGCGCGGGTAACCCTGCAGCCGCTCGATGAGCGCCTCATCAAAGTCCGTCGCGGGATCGTAGTGCCACTGCTCCATTGGCAGTCCTCGCAGGATGTTGCTGGCCCCCCTTTCCTATGAGGCTCCAAAACGTCGCGGATATCACGCCGGTCCGAGACCGTGCCGGTAGCGGACGTAGTAGAAGAACAATGGCGCCACGTAGATCATGCTGTCCACGCGGTCCAGGACGCCACCATGCCCGGGGATCATTGTGCCCATGTCCTTCATTCGCAGATCACGCTTAATGACGCTGACGATGAGGTCGCCGAACTGCCCGCCGATGCTGACGATCAAGCCGGCCAGGATCAAGTCCCTCGCCTCGAAATGCGGTAGGGTGAATCGCAAGGCCCAGGGCAGTAGGAGGGAGACACCCAACGCGCCGGCGGCTCCTTCCCACGTCTTTTTGGGGCTGATGTTGTTGCGAAGCAGATGGCGGCCGAACAATGTGCCGCCGACGTACGCGGCGACATCATTCACTGCCACCGCGAGCACAAGGTAGCCAAGATAACCGTAGGCGTTAGAGGAGTTGGCCAGAAACGCCAGATGTCCAAACATCCAACCAAAATACACGAACCCGACAATCGCCAATGCGAGCAGTTCGAGTTGGCCTTGAGCACGGTTGCGAAGGACAGGGATTACCAGGATCAACGCGATCACGAAAACGGGCAATGCCATAAAGAGTCCGTACCACCCGGGCTGGCCGTCGGTTGGATCGTTCATCAAGCAAACGACGCCGACGGCGCCGATCCCCGAATAAACGGTCCAAGTGATGATGCTGTCACGGTACAGCCCGGTGGCGCGGGCAAACTCGCGAAAGCTAAAGACGGACACGAAGGTCACGAAGACGATGGCGGCTTCACGTCCAAGAAAAAATATGAGGAGCAGCAGAGGCACGATGAAGAGCCAACCTTTATACGCGGTCCAGGCGTGGCCGACATTCTTGCCCGTGACCGATTTAAGAACGGCCAGGACGACACCGCCAAAGACGAGCAGACTGACAGCCGCGACCACGTAGAACAGGAATACGGGGCTGTGGATCGCCGTGGTTGGCGACATGTTCTAATCCTTGAGTGATCGCTCGACGGACAGATGTGCTTCCTGCTCGTGTATGGCACGAAGAATCCTGGCTAACCGAATCCAGATCGTCTGCACACAGCCGACGACGATTAGGGCCAAAGTCCAATCGAGGATCGTCAAGCCGCCATAGCGACTCGTGCCATCTCCACACCACAAGAACCCCAGCGTGGCCCAGGCTCCCAGGTGCAGCGCAACCATGCGCCACGGCTTCGCCATCGTTCCGCTGAACTCGCGCTGGACGCCGACTGCCTGACCCAGCGTGCCGACATAGGCGACGAGCAACGTAAGGATTGCGGCCCAATAGCCCCACAGCAGGTAACAGAGGCCGCTGTGTGCAACCCCGACGAAGATGATCACGTCGGAGATGCGGTCCGGCAGTTCATTGGCAATTTCGCCGCTACGGCTGGCTGTGCCCGAAGCCAACGCCACCATTCCGTCAAGCATGTTTAACCACAGCCGTAGGTAGCAAAAGCCCACCGCGACGATCAACAACGCGGGCACAGCCCTCGCTTGCCAGAAACACAAACCTGCCGCTGCGGAGGCCACGATCGATGAGTAGGAAACCAGGTTCGGATGGATCCTCAGCCGAACTAACCACTGGACCGGAAGAACAGCAGTGCGCCGAAATGTCGAAGCAATCGGCCGCCGCCAAGTGGGTTGGTAAACGGTCATTGAGTGTTTTCCCGCACTGCGTGGGCTCGGTGCCTAGCGCGCATCGTAACGATTGGCGTGCTCGATCGCCCCGATCGAAGGCATCTGGCATCCCAGCCCCGCGCGCGTCCAGTTCCATTCGAGATGTGTTCGAGCGTCGCCACGCGACGCGAATGTCGCCGCTATTTCGGAGTGGCAGGTGGATGGGCGGCCCGGGTTCGTTCGCCCTCTTGGAACTTGTGCAATTGCTTTTCCAAAAACTCTTCCAACCAAGGCCCTCTGCCGTCAGCGGCACGCGTGAGAGCCTCTTGCTCGAGGCGAATGGCTTCTGAAAAATTGCCGAGTTGAAAGTGGGCTTCGGCGGCGGTGTCGAGGAATTCTGGCCGACGGTCGAGCTTCAAGGCCCGGTTAATTAAATCCATCGCTCGTTGGGGATTGGTGCTCCCCTTTTCGTCAGGATTTACGTGGCTCCAGGCAAGTTCGTTGAGCAACGTTGCGTCCTCGTGTTGCGAGTAGCTGAATGCAAACTCGAGCGCCTGACGGGCTTTGCCGTAGTGCTGCGCTTGCAGCTCGTTCTCACCCACCGCCTGGACGGTTGCGATCCACGCGTCGGGCGACGTGAACCCCGGTTGCGCAGCGTGATCACGATCGTGCCTCGGGCCGGATTCCACAAACTTGTTTGCGGCATCTCGGAAAAAGTAACCGACGAAAAAGGTGGCCAGGATCGCCAGCGCGCAAAACTCCAGAGGGATGCGAGACATTCGGGACCGTCGGCGCTCGGTCGGTGACAACGAGGCGACAAACCCGTCTGGATGGTCTGAGAGTTCAAACGAATTGTCGGGCGCTTCGTTGAACGCACTTTCCTCACGATTTGCCCGAGACCGGGTTAGCGGCCCTTGCCACGCCTCGATCGAGGGGCCGCTCTCGGAACCCTGTTCGGCCGACGAGGCGAGACCTGCACCCAACAGGTAAATCCGAGCGCGGAACCGTTCTGCGAGCTGCGTCCGCTTCTCCGGGCTCATCGCCGCCAGCCGCGCGATAACCCGATCCAAAGCCGCGACGGCTTCATTGAGTTGGGCGTCATCTGGGAGAACGGCCGAATAGCGCACCCAGTTAAATGCGGCGGATATTTGCGCGGCCAGGCCGGCGTCGAGCACGTCTTCGGCCGTCAAAGCGTTCAGGTACTCGGCGAACAGGATGTTGGGTGGCCGGGTCAGCCCGAGCGTTTCAAGCTCGACAAGCCCCCGATCCAAGCCGTTTTGGGCAACCTGTGTGAAAGACATCACAAAGTCTCGGTTGAACTTCGCATCGGATGCCGCCGCACTGCAGTCTGCCTGAGACGGCATCTTCAAGGCAAGGGTTCCGGGTTCAAGGCAGTTTTCTCGCACAATTCGCACGCGCCGCCAATTTTTCACGTTTCCGCAATCTCTGACTGGTAGAGTGCTCGTATCCGACAGTCTTCTCACTCAGGAGTCGCTCGATGGCCCCCACTCCCGCGAATGGCAAGATTTGTTACATTGAGATGCCCGCGCTGAACGCCGAGCAGTCGGCGACGTTCTACGCCAAGGCTTTTGGCTGGACGATCCGAACGCGTGGCGATGGGGCACGTGCCTTCGATGACACCGGCGAGGTCAGCGGGGCGTTCGTCCTCGGGAGAAGTACCTGGTCCACCCCCGGTATCCTCTTCTATATCATGGTCGACAGAGTAGCCGAGGCGTGTCGCGCGGGGGAGGCGCATGGCGGGACGATTGTTCAACCGATGGGAGCGGATGCACCGGAGATCACTGCGCGCTTCCGAGATCCCGCCGGAAACATTGTTGGGCTTTACCAGGAGCCGTCTCGGAGCGAGCCCGCCTGATCGGTCAGCTCGGGGTCGCTGACAAGGACCTTGTTTAACAGGGGCCGTGATGTCGATTCATACCGCGAAAGCCGAGGGTCGGCGCAAGCTGAGATTTGCCTCATACGAGGAACTGCTTGCCGACGTCGATCGGCTGAGTTCCGGACCTGTAAAAACGCTGGGCAACTGGTCGCCGGGTCAGGCCTTTCGGCACCTGGCCCGTGTCTACAATGGGTCGATCGACGGCTTTCCGATGACTTTCCCGCTGCATTTTCGTTTGATCGGGAAGCTGTTTCGGAAGAAGCTTGTCGCGATGGCCATGCCTGCGGGATTCAAACTACCGGCCGCCGGCGCGAGAGCGATGGTGCCTCCCCCCACTGCGACCGAAGAGGGAGCTGCCGAGCTGCGGGCGGCGATCGCCCGCTTGAAGCAAGAGCCAGAACGAGCCAAACATCTGATGCTCGGCACGTTGACCAGGGAAGAGTGGGACAAAGTCCACCTCTCCCACGCGAGTCTGCATCTGAGTTTCCTGGTCCCGCAATGAAAGGCGACCTTCCCGCCTCCGCTGATTTGCTGAGCCAGATCCGCCAGCTCGAACGGGCGGCTCGCCCATTGGAGCCGGGTGCGGCCGCCCGTAAGCGACTTCGCAAGTCGGTCATTGCCTGCTCGGAGCGGTTCTTGCGGAAGGTCGAGACGCTCAAGGCCTACCAGGAGACCGAGGACAAGGGGATCGGCTTGCTCCGCGCACCAATCGCCGAGCAAGGCATTTCCGTCGACGCGGCGATCGAGCTATTGGAACACGACGTGGTGCGGCCCGGCGGGCATCCGGCCTCGGGCGGATACCTCGCCTATATTCCTGGCGGCGGCATCTACCCGGCGGCGCTCGGCGATTACCTGGCGGCGATCACCGACAAATATGCGGGGGTCTTTTTCGCGGGCCCCGGCCCAGTTCGCATGGAGAACATGCTGCTTCGCTGGGTCGCCGACCTGCTGGGATATCCGGCCGCGGCCGCTGGAAACATTGCTTCGGGAGGCAGCATCGCGAACCTAACCGCCCTTGTGACGGCACGCGACGCTCACGGGCTGAAATCTGTCGATTTCTCGAAGGCCGTCGTTTACTTGAGCAGCCAGACACATCACTCGATCGACAAGGCCCTACGCATCATCGGCCTCGGGGAGGCACGGATTCGTCACGTTGGAATCGACGACCGCTTCCGCATGCGGGCCGAGCTTCTCGAGCAAACGATTGCCGCTGATCGAAAACAGGGCCTCAGGCCCTGGCTCGTTGTTGCAGCCGCCGGCACCACCGATACGGGTGCCGTAGATCCGCTCGAGCCGATTGCGGCAATCTCCTCGCGCGAGGGTTGCTGGCTTCACGTCGACGCAGCCTATGGGGGCTTTTTCCTTTTGACCGAACAGGGGCGGACGGCGCTCAAAGGGATCGAACGGTCCGACTCGGTCGTGCTCGATCCGCACAAGGGATTATTCCTCCCGTGGGGCGCGGGCATCGTCGTGGTGCGCAACGCCAAGGCGCTCGCGGCCGCTCATCATTCTTCGGGCCATTACATGCAGGATGCGATGAAGTCGCCCGGTGAACTCTCGCCGGCCGACCTGTCACCTGAACTCACAAAACACTTTCGAGCACTGCGGATGTGGTTGCCGCTCGTGTTGCTCGGTGTGAAACCGTTCCGCGCGGCGCTCGACGAAAAACTGCTGCTGGCCCGCTATTTTCGACAAGAAATCGAAGCGGCCGGATTCGAAGTGGGGCCGCCACCCGATCTTTCGATCGTGACCTTTCGTTGGGCGAGACCGGGGGCGAGCCTGGAACAGCAAAATCGCGATAATGAAGCGATCGTCGACGGCGTCCGGCGGGACGGCCGAATCTTCTTGTCCTCGACCATGCTTGACGGTCGGTTCACTCTGCGGATGGCCGCCTTGGGCTTTCGGACCCATCGGCGCACGATCGACCTGGCCCTGAAAATACTTCGTGAACAGCAGGCCGCGCTCTGAGCGACACTTCCGAATCGAAAGGAGGGCATCATGACAACGCAGCGAGTTTTTTCCGCGGCCCCCTGGGAAAAGAAAGTCGGCTACTGCCGGGCCATCAAGAAGGGGAATCTCATTTTCGTGACCGGCACCGCAGCGGTCGACGATCAGGGAAAAACGTTCGAGCCGGGGAATGCCTATGCGCAGGCCAAGCGCTGCCTCTTCCTCATCGAGCGCGCGTTGAAAGAGCTTGGCACCGATCTGTCGGCCGTGGTGCGGACGCGGATGTTTGTCACCGACATCTCGAAATGGCAGGAATTCGGGCGAGCGCACGGCGAGCAATTTCGTGACTTTCCGCCCGCCACAACGATGGTCGAAGTCAAATCGCTGATCGAGCCCGACATGCTGATCGAAATTGAGGCCGATGCCGTGCTTTCATAAGCGGGCTTTCCTGAGCGGAAGCGCGAATGCAGGACCTCGGACGCGGCCAAGAAAGCGAAAAACCTCTCGGCGAAGATGGCCTCCGCCGAGAGGTCGCAAACTGAGGGAGGGCACTGGCAGCATGGCCACCCGTGCCACTCGGTTCTTCACGCTTTCATCGGTTCATTTCTGGGCCGTGCAGCACGCCTTGTTTTCGGCACAGCACTTCGCGCCCGCCTGACAGCAGGCGGGTTTTGCGTTGGCCGAACAGCAGGCCGACTTCGCAGTGCAGCAGGCGAGCTTGGCCTTGCAGCAGTCGGCGACTTGGACGCCGGCTTTCGCCGTCGTCTTTGTCGCGCAGCAGGAGCAAGTCTTTGCCGCAGCCAGCCGAGTCGACTCTGGGGCGAGACTCATGTGCGCGGCGGCGCAGCAGGCCTTGCTTTCCGCGCAGCAGCTCTGGCCCTTCTTACAGCACTCGGCCTTGCCGGCACCGTGACAGCAGGGCAAGTTTGCCTGGCAGCAGGCGAGATTCAGAGAACAGCAATCAGCCGATTTTTTCTCGGCCGAATTTCCGGCGAACATGAGGCCGAACCCAAGGATCGACCCCGCAAGCAGTTTTATGAACATGGAACTTCTCTCCAACAAATGTCGTTTGGAAAATCCGCGATGCCTGCGCACATGGCGCAGATCAATAGCGACAGGGCAGCGAAAAAGGATGCGCTCAGCCGACGAGCTGGCGCAGCGCGCGGATCAGCAGCGCCAAACGCACTGGAGAAGATGCGTCCGCGGGCCTTCTGGAAACAGCGAGAGCGCCGCCTTCCAAGCCAGACTCGGCTCCGAAACGATCGCGACCTCGGGGATCGCAACCGGCACAGCGAGTGTCGGCGCCTGAGACCGCTGAACGCGTTTCACCGGCAGAGCCGCGTCGCGCTGACAGCAGCATTGGAGCTTCGGACACGCCGGCATCCTGACCGGATTCGATCGTTCGACCGGCTGCCGCCGCTGGCAGCAACTCTGTTGGCAACAGGCAGACTTGCCGGGAGCCGACTCAGAGCAAGCAGCGGGAGCCTGCTCTTGCGCGAAACTCACGCAGCACCAACCTGTCGGCAGCACCATGCCGACGGTTGAGAGCAGGGTCACGAGCTTAAAGAGGTAGAGCTTCATCGCTGTCCCTGAGCATACTCAACATATCAAGGATACGCGATAGAGGCCGGATGGCAAGTGGCTGACCACCGGACCCGAATCGCGAATCGTTCCGTTCGGCATGCACGCA
This sequence comes from Planctomycetaceae bacterium, assembly GCA_035949535.1. Lineage (GTDB taxonomy): Bacteria > Planctomycetota > Planctomycetia > Planctomycetales > Planctomycetaceae > DASPSM01. Next base: position 61,945 of record DASZIA010000586.1, read on the forward strand.
AGCGATTTCAACGACGACCCGAACGTGGCGCCCAAGGCGAACCGGCAGAGGCACTTAACAATCGCGGATCCTGTTCAGTCGACGGTCCACAGTGTCACAGAATCGAAATCCTTAATGAAGATCCGATTTCCGGCGGCGACTGGATACGCATAGGTGCCCTCGTCCGCGACTTTGTAGCTCGCGATTTGCTTAAATTTCTCGCTAGGCTCAAAGACGATCAGCTGCCCGTTCGTCGGTAGGGCGAGCAGGACTGGGCCCACGTCGACGACCGACCCGTACCCGCGATCGCCGCGGACGCGTTCGTCCGCCCAGGCCGGCTTGCCCGTTTCGGCGTTGATGCAGAAGAGGAAGTTGCGGCTCGAAATCCCGAACAGCAAGCCGTTCTTGAGAACCGGCGTGTCGAATTGCACGGACAGCTGCGGGTTCGCCCACAGTTCGTTCGCCGTGTACGAATCTCCTTGTTTTGCGATCTTGAGCGCCTTGATCCCGCGGAGTGAGCCCGAAATGTAGACGGTTTGTCCACTCACGATGGGAGTGGCGGCGTTGTACCCCATACCGCTCACGGGAAACGGGGTCTGCCACAGAAGCTTTCCGTCGACGACACCGACACCCACAAGGCTCTTGGCCGTCAGCGCTACAACCATTTTGACGCCGTCGATCGTCAGCAAATCGGGAGACGCGTAGGCAGTCCCGTCGCCCGGCCAGTTCCACTTCGTATCGCCGCTGGCGAGGTCGTACGCCACGATCCCTCCCTTGTTCTCCCCGCCCAACTGCACGATGCAGAGACCGTCCACCACGATCGGCGAGCAAGAAGTGAAGAAGCGAGGCGGCGCTTCTTTCGAGTCCGTTTTTCGCCAGACGAGCTTTCCGCTCGTGGCATCAAAGCAGGACAGCGTCCCCTGCACACCCAGGGTCACGACTTTTCCATCAGCCACCGTCGGCGAGCTGCGCGGTCCCGGGAAGCGTGAGGCCGGCCCGCTGGCAGCTTTGGCAGGATACTTCTCCGCCCAAAGTTCGTTGCCGGTTGCAGTGTCGAGGCAGCAGGTGACTTCGTCGCCGCCGCGGCGGGCGAACACATACAGTTTGTCGCCGACCAGGGCGGGCGAGGCGACCCCATTACCGACAGTCACTTTCCACTTTTGCGTGAGCGACTTGGGCCAGGTCTGCGGCGCCTTGAAGCCCGTCGCAATCGCATCGCGATTTGCACCGCGCCACTGGGGCCAGTCCTGCCCGAGAAGTCGACTTGCCCCAAGCAATGCTACACAGCCGACAAAAATGCCCACTTGCCAGAGCGCGCTTCTCATAGCGGTTTCCTTCAAGCTGGTTGGAATGCTTCCGTTCGGGCGGCCCCTCAGCGGATGGGACCCGTCGGTTGAAAACCCACTTCAAGCGCGGCACTTCGCTGAGTCTATCGCAGTGCGTGTGGGAATCAATCGCGGCCCTGACAATGATGTGTCAAGTTTTGCTCGTTCGGTGAGATGGCAGGATCGAACAAGGGATGCGACAAGCGACGGTAGCGCGGCGACTCTTCATTTCGGTGCAGCAGCAGTTCACAAACCGTTTCCGAGGCACCACCCGGCCTGCTTCCGGCACCCATCGATGACATCGAAACGTGCTGATTGTCCTGCTGTCTGATTGTGCCGCCTCACAAGAGCCAAGCCTTCGATTAAAGTCACGCGGACGGGGGTGCCGCCGCAAGCGTCTGGGCCCATTTTTTGGCAAACTCGGCCGTCTGCACCGCTCCCTTTGGATGACAGTGCTTATGGACGAGCGCTCCATTGCTAAGAACTGTTTTTCCACCCGCCGAATGTTCTTCCACGTGGTGGACTTCTCCATCGGCCCAAAATACGTCCGCATCACATACTTGGCACCGCTTTCGATCGCGGTGATAAATGATTTCGCGCTCAATCTCACCGAATGCACGCGTTGGGTCCTTCATGTGCGGAGCTAATTCCTCATGCATCTTCTTAGTGAAGAACGCATGCCGGCGCTGGATGGAATCCGCACGGTCCGAATTTGCGCGTGCGAACTGGCCGTATTGTGTCCAATACTCGCCCTGACGATCAAAGCGGTCCTTTGTGTCGACTGCCAAGCGCGCTCTAAAGGAATCGAATGCTTCAGCAAGCTTCGAGGTCCACGACCGCGTATAGTCTTCGAGCAACGAATCAACGAGGAGTAAAAGGTGCATCGCCTCGTGACCCTGCACTTTCTTTCGCTTTCCGTCGCTCAGGAGCAAACTCAAGAGAGTAAGCGATTCAATGAATCGCTTTGCCGAAACGGAGCATGAATCGAATGTCAAATGCTTATAATAAAACGTGTCGATTGCCTCACGGTTGATGTCGCAGAATCGCTCACCTTTCGTTTCACGTCGCGTCAAAAACAGCATCGCCATTTGCGCCGCCAATTGCCGGTACTCGCCCCGGTTATTTTGCTTCGCCTTCAGGACCTTGTTAAAGAAGTCGTGACCGGGGTATTTCGCCAATTGTGGCTTGCCCCCGATCTTCAGAACGAATTCTGTGAAATCGCCTGGCCATGCGTCTCGCTTTTCCTGTGAGTTTAACGGCATGCCGGCTTGAAGTCGGATGAAGAGATCGCGTGCTTCGTTGATGTCGTCCGTTTCAATCATCACGATCGAGAGCGGTGTTCCCAAGAACTGATCCTTGATTGCATCGTCAAGGTCAGCGAAATCTTTGCCGCCCCACACGCAGTCCATTTCCTTGATAAAGCTGGGGAAACGAGCTTCTTCTTCATCGGCGGTCGGGTCAAAAAGCTTGTAGCCGCCTTCCGAGTATTCGAAAAGAGCTGTAATTCGTTGCTGGCCGTCAATAATCTCGAAATTCTCGTTGCTGATTCCTGCAACACTTTTCTTCAGGTGATGGAGGTAGATGAGTGGGATTGGGTAGCCGCGCAGCACCGAGTCAACTAATCGTTTTTTTTGACTTGGAGTCCATACCGTCCCCCGCTGATACTCCGGATTGGGATACAACATGTTCGCCTTTTTCAGATCAAGCAAATCGCGAACTGTTTTGACCTCTGGAATCGCGTTCATTGACGTTTCCTAGCGCGGTGAAAGATCGGCGGGCTCCTGACTCGTTTGATGCTTAGTCTATGCGGCTTGGCTTGTGAGTTCTGCAATCGACGCACGCAGGAGCAGCTGGCGATGAGACTTGGCCCTGGGGATTGGGGTTCGCGGCAGACGGAGGCTTCTTCGCACTATTGCCACGCATCGCATCTGGGCGACATTACCATTGCTGAACAAGGCCGACCACTGTGACACCGGCCCCCGGCCCGGGTTAGTCGCGCACGGGCCGCGCAGAGGGGGGATTATGCCCGAAGCACTCTTAGTGGAGTCTTAGGGCACCGCAATCCGTGGCCAAACGTGGGAAACTCCCTGCGCGTAACCCTGGAAATTCTAGAAAAGCGGTCTGGATTCACTTTAAAGACCAGCGAAGAATGAGATTAGATGCGCGCCGACTCGTTGCGTTTAGTGATCGCAGAGGGGCTCGCTCGCGAAAGCCTCATTATCCGCGGCGAGGATTTCTCGGAGGGCAAGAACGTTGGAATTATGGAGGAGCGGTGCTTTGCCGCGGATCAAGCGGTTGACAGTTAGGCTGCCGAGAGCTCGGTGGTCCATCGCTGGGAACGGGTTCACTGCGGCCAAGTGGCCCGCCGGCCCAAGACGGAGACCACTTCCGACAAAGCGGGACGTTGGGACGGGACGCTAGGACTAGGACGGGACACCGGACTAGGACGGGACACCGGGACTGGGACGGGACACCGGGACTGGGACGGGACACTGGGACTGGGACGGGACACTGGGACTGGGACGGGACACTGGGACTGGGACGGGACACTGGGACTGGGACGGGACACTGGAACTGGGACGGGACACTGGAACTGGGACGGGACACTGGGACTGGGACGGGACACTGAGACTGGGACGGGACACTGAGACTGGGACGGGACACTGAGACTGGGACGGGACACTGAGACTGGGACGGGACACTGAGACTGGGA
>DASZIA010000587.1:0-3053 GCA_035949535.1 Planctomycetaceae bacterium
AGTCTCTCGACGTCAATCACGTTCATGTCGTTTCGCATGATGAGCCACTTGAGCTGGTCCTTGACCTTGTCGAGGATGTAACCTCGGACTGAACCGTCGGCGAGCGCCCCCCTGAATTGTCCTTGGACAAAACCACCCAGCTCGGGCAGCGGCTTCTGAGGATCGAACGGAATGTCTTCGGGTTTGGTCCAGGGGATGTTCCGCTTGGCCTCGACGATCATCAGCGTGTTGCTAGTCCCATCGATGATGTCAGCGATGCGCACGCCTTGTGGTCCCTCGAACACGGTCCCGGGACCGACCAGGACGTAGTAGCCGCTGTTCGTCGACTTCGGATCGTCGAAGGGGCTGCGAAAAACATCGGGAATCCGCGCCAGGACTTTCCTGTTGTTCTCGCTGTCCCAGGGTTCGTTCATCCGATACTGGTTGTAAAGCGCCAGTTGGTCCAGGAAAGGCAGCAGCTCGACTCGCCAACTGTGGGGCGTTTTTCCGTCGGGTCCCAATGGGGCAGCCGGCGGGAAGTGGGCGTTCTTGTCGTGGTAGTTGTGCATGGCGAGCGCGAGCTGCTTGAGGTCGTTCACCTCGTGCACCATTAGCGCGCCCCTCAACAGCCGCCGGGACTCCTCGGTCCCCGAGTCGCCAGGCCGGCGTTCGGGGAAAAGTTGCTGGATTTCTATCGTGTGGCCGTCGTTCCGCATGATCAGCCACTTGAGCAGATCCTTGGCCTTTTCGATGTTGAACGTGTGGACCGAGCCGTCACACATTGCTGCCACGAATTGCCCTTTGACGAAACCGACCAGCTCGGGGAGTGGCTTCTGGGCGTCGAATGGAATGTCTTCCGGCTTCGTCCAAGGGACGTTCCGCTTGGCCTCGACGATCAGCAGCGTGTTGCTGGTCCCGTCGACGATGTCGCGGACGCGGATGCCTTGGGGTCCCTCGAAGACGGTACCTGGACCGACGAGGACGTAGTAGCCGCTGTTCGTCGACTTCGGGTCATCGAACGGGCTGCGGAAGACCTCTGGCATGTGCGCGAGCACTTTTTTATTGTTCTCGCTGTCCCACGGTTCGTCCATCCGATACTGGTCGTAAAGCGCCTGCTGATCGAGTTCGGGCAACAGTTCGACGCGCCAACTGTGGGGCGTTTTCCCGTCCGGACCCAGCGGGGCAGCCAAAGGGAAGTGACGGTTCTTGTCGTGGTAGACGTGCATGGCGAGCGAAAGCTGCTTGAGGTTATTGAAGTCCTGCACGATCTTGCGCCGGTCTTCGAGCGCATGGCGTTGTTCTTCGAGCGGGTTCTTCGCCGGAGGGTCGGCTTGATTGAAGGCGACCACAGGCGGGGCCGCGTTACCGCCAGCAGCGGGTTCGTCGGCCGCGATCGAGCCGCGAATCCCCGCGGCGCAAACGGCGGCCAGGACGACTGCGGCCACGCTCAAGAAGACGATGGGGCGAGAGACGTCGCCGCGCAGCGGTTTCGATCGATGCAGCATCTCGATTCTCCTCACAAATGTTTTCGCGTTTGGAATAAATGCGCTGGCTGGCCACGCAAGTGGCTGGTCGGCCCGTCGGAGCGCCATGGCTGCGAGCGTCGTCACGTATTTGCGTTGTCCGCCGACCAATCGGGCCGCTGCCGCGTCGGCCGCCAACTCTTGTTGCAATCGCAGCCGATTCGCCAGCCAGTGGACGAGCGGATGATAGAAGTGCAGGGCGACGCCGATCTGGGCGGCCATCCAGGATGCGAAATCGCGGCGGCGCACATGTTCGACCTCGTGGGCCAGCACGGCATGGCGCTCGCCCTCGGTCCAGCCGCGCCAATCGGCCGGAAGCAAAATCATCGGCCGCAGCCAACCAATCGTGGCAGGCGTGCCGATCCGCGTGCTCTCGCGCAACTCGATCCCCGCCCTGCAGCCGAGCTGAGCGCACACGACGTCGGCCAACTCACCGAGCTTTCGATCGGTAATCGGGTGCGAATGTCGCCGGTAGCCGCGCACGGCAACGAGTCCCAGAGCAATGCGAAGCATCATGACCCCGACGCCGACGAGATACAAAACGGCCGCCAGTGTGATCCAGTTGCCGGAGATGGCCGCCCAAGTTTTGTCGGGGGAGATTTCGGCCCGTGATGGAACCGTTGTCGATTGGCTGACAATCGGTCGTTCGTAGCCTTGCTCGTTGTCGAGTTCTCGTGTCGGAAAGTTGGTGGCGGCAGGGGAGGTCAGTCCTTCGGTTTTTGCTTCATTTGCCGCGATCGCGTGAGTCCAAGGCAGGCGATCCCACGAGATAGTCCAGGCTGGCCAGGGGGCCAGCGCCGTTGCCGTCAGTCCGACGACCGCAAGCAGCGCAGCGGCAGCGACCAGGGCGCCCGCGGCCGGTCGGCGGCGTCCTGCGATCGCTCCGATGGCTAGCGCCGCAAGGGCTAGGACGGTGACTTGAACGGGGCACCAGAACAGAATCTGAGTCAGAGAGTTCATGATTGCTGCTCCCGCAGAATCTTTTCGAGGAGGGCCCGCTCCTTCGCCGTCAGCTTGCGGTTTTCGGTCAGCCGCACAAGCAGGTGCTCGCGAGACCCGCGAAAGACCCGTTTCACCAGATCGCCCAAGAGACGGCCGGAGACGTCGTCGAACGAACGGACGGGCAAATACCGAAAGGGACGCTCGTCGTTCGTCTGCCGCACAAACCCCTTTTCCGTGAGGATGCGAACAAGCGTGGCCACGGTGGTGTAGGCCAGGTCGCGGCCCGCTTCAGCCAACGCTTCTCGGACCTCGCCGGCCGTCAGCTCGCCCCGTTTCCAGAAGACGTGCATGATCTCCAGTTCGCGTTCGGTCAGTTCCGTCGCTTTGGGCCGGGCCATTTTTCCTCCGCGTATTCCAGGCGCTGATATTTGGTTATTTAGATTTGGTTTGATAGTAATCCTGAGCGGGCTGACCTGCCCCCCAGGATGGAACCAGTCGTTATGTTAGTTCTTCGTCCTTCTCAGGCATAGAAGTCCAGCCGAGCGTAGCGAGGTTGGACTTCCATGCCTGAATCGCTTCCGGTGCCGGGGGCCGATACCCCAAGGCACT
>DASZIA010000588.1:0-40297 GCA_035949535.1 Planctomycetaceae bacterium
GCCCGCCCTTTTGGAACAGCTCCTCACGTTCTTCGTGGGGTTCTACGACACCTGGCTCTCCGGAGAAATCAGCGCGGTCGCGACCGACGCCGTGGGACTGGCCACTTACGTCGATTGGCTCGGCGGCATGATGTTTCGGCTGGTCGGAATTGGTGCGGCCGCCCTGGTAGCCCGCCAATGGGGGGCCGGAGAACTCCAAGAAGCCAACCGCACGACCAACCGCGCCTTGGCGCTCGCCTCGGTGATGGGGCTGGCCGTCAGCGTGCTGATGTACGTGGTCGCGCCGCTGTTTACCCTGCTCCTGGGACTGCGGGGCGAAGCAGAATCGATTGCCATCCATTACCTGCGCGTCGATTCGATTTGTTACTTCTTCATCAGTTTTACGTTTGTCGGGGGCGCGATCCTCAGAGCGTCGGGCGACACCCGCACGCCGATGTTGATTTACTCCCTGGTCAGCGTGGTCAATGTGATTGCCGCGTCTGCCTTTGTCTATGGCTTCGGGCCGATCCCCAAGTTCGGAGTGAGTGGGATCGTCATGGGGACCGTTGTGGCCCGCGTTGTCGGCGGGCTGTTAATTGTGGCCGGCTTCGCACGGGGTTTTGGCGGATTGCGAATTGTCCTGCGGGAATGGCGATTCCGCGGCGAAACCGTCGCGCGAATCATGCGGACTGGCGTTCCGGCCGCCGCCGACGGCGCGCTGACGTGGGCGGGCATCTTCTTGTTCCTGATGGTTGTCGCGCGTGGAGGTGGGGGCGAGGCGGACGACGTCTCTCTGGCGGCGCACTTCGTCGGGATTCGGGTCGAAGCGCTGACCTATCTGCCGGCTGATGCCTGGGGCTTTGCCGCGGCCGCGATGGTTGGACAAGCCCTGGGAGCAGGAGACCCCCGACGAGCCAAACGTGCGGGACATGCCGGGGCCGTCCAATGCAGCTTGCTGGCCGGCGTCATGACTGTGGTCTACTTTTTCGCCGCCGAACCGATCTACCACTTCATGCACAAAGACCCGCAAGTCGTCGAAATTGGAATTCCGGCGTTCAAGCTGTTGGCACTGTTCCAGATCCCGCTCGTCGTCGGCACGATTTACGTTCACGCCCTGCGGGGCGCCGGCGACACGCGGTATCCTCTGTGGATCAACCTCATCGGGATCTTCCTCGTGCGACTTCCGCTGGCTTACATTTGCGGCGTGCTGTTGGACGGCGGCCTGTTTGGGGCATGGGTCGGGATGTGCTCGGATCTGGGAATTCGGGCCGTCCTGGCGGCCGTCCGATATGTCCGGGGACGGTGGGTCGTCACACAGGTCTAACCCAAAGTCGGCCGGTGTGAACCGGCCTTTTTCAGCCATCATTTGCGAATCTTTGCCGTTGAACCATCAGGGTGGTACCATTCCAACAGGGCAAGGTGATCTTTTCTTTGCTGGGCGAAATTCGACGTGCGACGACCGACTGGGCAGGGGACTCTTGTGAAGGAGTATTGAGATGGCGACCGCGACCACAAAGCGAGGCAGTTCCAAGGAAAAACTGACGAATGGCAAGAAAAAGTCCGCGCACCCGAAGGTGCGGCAGACCAAGCTGCTGATCGATGGGAAATGGGTCAACGCCGCCAGCGGCAAGACCTTCGAGACGATCAATCCGGCGACCGGCGAGGTCATCGCCCATGTGGCCGAGGCCGACAAGGCCGACGTCGATAAGGCCGTCGATGCGGCCCGCAATGCCTTCGAGAACGGTGCCTGGTCGAAAACGACAGCATCAGAGCGGGGACGCCTGCTGAACAAGCTGGCCGACCTGATGGAGCAGAACAAAGAAGAGCTCGCGGCGCTCGAAACGCTCGACAACGGCAAGCCGATCAGCGACTCGCTGAATGCCGACCTGCCGCTCACGATCGCCTGCTACCGCTACTACGCGGGCTGGACTGACAAGATCCACGGGAAGACGATCCCGGTCAACGGCCCCTATTTCTGCTACACGCGGCATGAGCCGGTCGGCGTGGTGGGTCAGATCATCCCATGGAATTTCCCCCTGTTGATGCAGGCGTGGAAGCTCGGTCCGGCGCTGGCCTGCGGTTGCACGGTCGTGATGAAGCCTGCCGAGCAGACGCCGCTGTCGGCGCTTCGCGTCGGCGAACTGATCCTTGAAGCCGGTTTCCCGCCGGGCGTGGTCAATTTGCTGCCGGGCTACGGTCCGACCGCCGGCCAGGCGATCTCGCGGCACATGGGCATCGATAAAGTCGCGTTCACCGGCTCGACCGAAGTCGGCCACATGATCATGGAGGCCTCGGCCCAATCCAATCTCAAACGAGTGACGCTCGAGTTGGGGGGCAAGAGCCCCAATATTGTGTTTGCCGATACCGATCTCGACGCGGCGGCGCAGGGCTCGCATTTCGGCCTGTTCTTCAATCAGGGCCAGTGCTGCTGTGCGGGAAGTCGGCTGTTCGTCGAACAGTCGATTCATGACAAATTCGTCGACAAGGTGCTCTCGCTCACCAAGAATCGCAAAGTCGGCGATCCGTTCGATCCGTCGACCGAACAGGGACCTCAGGTCTCCGACGAGCAGTTCCAAAAGGTCATGAGCTACATCGACGCCGGCAAGCGCGAGGGTGCAAAGCTGCTCTGCGGCGGCAAACGGGTCGGTGACCGCGGCTATTTCATTAGTCCGACGATCTTTGACGACGTGAAGGACGAGATGAAGATCTCCCGCGAGGAGATTTTCGGACCGGTGATGAGCGTGATTCCGTTCAAGAACATCGACGAAGTCGTGCGCCGTGCCAACAACACAACGTACGGCCTGGCGGCGGCCGTCTGGACGCGCGACGTCAGCAAGGCCCACGCCATCGCGAACCGCCTGCGCGCGGGGACGGTCTGGGTGAATTGCTACGACGTGTTTGACGCGGCTGCGCCGTTTGGCGGCTTCAAACAGTCGGGGATCGGCCGCGAACTCGGCGAGTACGGTCTGCAGAACTACACCGAGGTCAAGACGGTCACGATCCAGATCTAAACACGTGCAGCTCTGAAGCAGACGACGTAAGCTAATTGATGCGACGAGCCGGGGGCTGCCCGCCTCCGGCTCGCCGATTTGTGGGACAGCGAAACACGGCCGCAACAACACTGTGAAAACAAACAACACTGCGAAAACCCCGCATGGTGTCCGCCGACAATAATTCTTCGACCTATCGAGGTCTGCTCGACACGTCTCAGGATGAACGTGTACTCGTGCTCGATTTCGGCGGGCAGACGGCCCAGCTCATCGCGAGGCGCATTCGTGATCACAATGTTCTGTGCCAGGTCGTGCGGCATGATCTTCCGGCCAACCGTATTCGCGAGCTCAAGCCGCGCGGGCTGATTTTGTCGGGCGGGCCGGCCAGTGTTTACGAGGAGCGCGCGCCAAAGTTTGATCCCGAGATTTTCGAGCTGAACATTCCGGTGCTGGGCATTTGCTACGGGATGCATGTGGCTTGTCGGGCCCTCGGCAGCGAGGTGAAGCCCGGAACGTCGCGAGAGTTTGGCCGTACCACCTGCCGCATTCGAGAACACGACGGACTCTTTCATCGAGTGCCAGACCAAATGACGGTCTGGATGAATCACGGCGACCAGGTCGACGACCTGAGCGCGAATTTCGACTCGCTCGCCGCGACCGACACCTGCCCCTTCGCAGCTGTGAGGCATCGTGAGCGGCCAATCTATGGACTGCAGTTTCATCCCGAAGTGACGCACACCGAGCACGGCAGCGAGCTGTTGGGCAACTTCGTGCGGCGGATCTGCGGCTGCAGCGGGAGCTGGGAACTCAGTTCACTGATCGATCGCGAGGTCGAGTCGATCCGGGCCCGCGTCGGTCCGAACCGGGTGATTTGCGGGCTCTCGGGCGGCGTCGATTCTTCGGTCACGGCGGCACTCTTGTACCGGGCGATCGGTCCGCAACTCTCCTGCATCTTTGTCGACAACGGCCTGCTGCGAAAAGACGAGGCCGAGGAGGTCAAAAACCGCTTCACGCACCACTTCAAAACCGACTTGCACGTGGTCGATGCCCGCGAACGGTTTCTTTCCGCCCTGGCCGGCGTGAGCGACCCGCAGACGAAACGAAAGATCATCGGCCGCGTCTTCATCGAAGTGTTCCGAAACGAGGCCCTCTCGATTCCGAACGCCAAGTTCCTGGCCCAGGGGACGGTCTATCCCGACGTCATCGAATCCGGAGCCAACCCAGACGGGCCCGCTGCGACGATCAAGGCGCATCACAACGTGGGCGGATTGCCTGAAGAGCTGGGCTTTGAGCTGATCGAGCCCTTGCGGGATCTGTTCAAGGACGAGGTCCGCAAAATGGGACTGGTTCTGGGATTGCCGGAAGAACTCGTTTGGCGGCACCCTTTTCCCGGACCAGGGCTCGCCGTGCGATGCCTGGGCGCGGTGAGCGAACCGCGGCTGGCGACCCTCCGCGAGGCTGACTGGATCGTGCTCGACGAGCTGAAGAAATCGGGACTGGATCGCAAGGTGCAACAGGCATTCGCCGTGCTGCTGCCGGTGCAATCCGTGGGCGTGATGGGAGACTACCGCACTTACGAAGACGCGATCGCAGTACGAGCCGTGCAGACAACTGACTTCATGACGGCCGATTGGTATCCCATGCCGGCCGAGGTGCTGCAGCGGATGTCCAACCGCATCATCAACAATGTCCGCGGCGTCAACCGGGTCGTCTACGACATCAGCTCCAAGCCGCCCAGCACGATCGAATGGGAATAGGCCGCTTCCCCATGACGGCGATCTTGGGCATTTCAGCGTTCTACCACGACTCGGCCGCGGCCCTGGTCGTCGATGGAGAGGTCATCGCAGCGGCTCAGGAAGAGCGCTTCACGCGGAAGAAGCACGACGAGGGCTTTCCCCAGCATGCGATCGACTTCTGTCTGCGCGAGGCCGGCCTCCGGGCCGATCAACTCGACTTCGTCGGTTTTTACGACAAGCCATTCCTCAAGTTCGAGCGACTGCTCGAGACGTATCTCGCCTACGCACCGGTCGGCTTCCAGTCGTTTCTCACGGCGATGCCGCTCTGGCTCAAGAAGAAACTGTATCTGCGCCGCGAGCTGAGCCGCGGCTTGGGGCATGCCTATGGCAAGCGGTACGTCTTCACGGAACATCACGAGTCGCACGCCGCCAGCGCCTTCTTTCCGTCTCCCTTCGAGGAGGCTGCGATTCTGACGGTCGACGGCGTCGGCGAATGGGCGACGGCGAGCTACGGGACCGGCTCGGGCAACCGCATCGAGCTGACACACCAACTCCACTTTCCGCACTCGCCGGGAATGCTCTATTCGGCCTTCACTTATTACTGCGGATTCAAGGTCAATTCGGGCGAATACAAGCTGATGGGGCTAGCTCCGTACGGCGAGCCCAAGCACGTCGACCTGATTTTGGACAAGATCATCGACTTGAAGGCCGACGGCTCGTTCCGCATGGACATGTCGTACTTCAACTACTGCCAGGGCCTGACGATGACGTCGAAGAAGTTCGAGAAACTCTTCGGCGGCCCGGCCCGCAGGCCCGAGACGCTGCTCACGCAACGCGACATGGACATTGCGGCTTCGATTCAGGTCGTCACGGAAGAAATCCTGCTGCGGATGGCGCGGCACGTTCACGCGGAAACGGGCAAGAAGAAACTCTGCCTGGCCGGCGGTGTCGCCCTCAACTGCGTGGCTAACGGGCGGATTCTTCGCGAGGGCCCGTTCGAGGATCTGTGGATTCAGCCGGCGGCCGGCGACGCTGGCGGCGCGCTGGGTGTCGCGCTCTTTATCTGGCACCAACTGCTCGACAATCCGCGGCGGCCGAATGCGCTCGATGCCCAGCGAGGCTCGTACCTGGGACCGCACTTTGGTGACGCAGAAATCCGGCGATTTTTGGACGGCGCCGGCGCGCGGTACCGCTATTACGAACAGGAAGATGAGTTGTGCGACGCGGTGGCCGGCCTGATTGCCAGCGAGAAGGTCGTGGGCTGGCTGGCGGGGCGGATGGAATTCGGCCCTCGCGCACTGGGTGCCCGCAGCATTCTCGGCGATGCCCGCAGCGAGCAAATGCAGTCGACGATGAACCTCAAGATCAAGTTTCGCGAATCATTCCGTCCGTTTGCCCCCTCGGTGCTCGAGGAGCGCGTCGACGAGTACTTCGAGACGCGTCCGAACGAACCGAGCCCCTATATGCTGCTCGTCGCCCCGGTGCGCAAGGAAAAACGTTTCGAGCTCAATGGCCGCGACCGGGACTTGGAAGGAATCGCGAAGCTCAAATCGAAGCGCTCGGTCGTGCCCGCGATCACGCACGTTGATTATTCCGCCCGCATTCAGACGGTCGACGCCGCCAGGCACGGCCGCTATTACAAGCTGCTCAAAGCCTTCGAGCGGCAGACTGGGTCGCCGGTGATCATCAATACGAGCTTCAACGTCCGCGGCGAGCCGATCGTGCACACGCCGGAACAGGCCTATCGGTGCTTTATGGCCACAAACATCGATGCGCTCGTGCTCGAGAAATTCGTGCTGCTCAAAGCTGAGCAGCCGCAGGCCGAGTCAGCCGACCGCGACAAATATCTCGCCGAGTTCAAGTTGGACTAAGACGAACACCAGTGATCGACCTCAACCTCAATCCCTCGAAAAAAGAGCTGCGAACCTTTGGCCTATGCGCGCTGGCCTTTGCCGCGCTCGTCGCCTGGCTCGTATTCCGACGAACCGGGTCGGTAACGGTCGGAGTTTCCATCGCCAGCGTCGGGGTCGCCCTGGCCCTCCTCGGTTTGGCAATTCCGCGGGCTTTGCGGCCGGTTTGGGTCGTCTTGATGGTCGTTAACTACCCGATCGGCTGGGTCATCACCCACGTCGTTATGGCGATGATTTTCTATCTCGTAGTGACGCCCGTGGGCACTATAATGAGGCTAACCGGTCGGGATCCGATGGAGCGTGCCTTCGATCGAAGGGCAAAAACGTACTGGAAGACACGACGATCCGATCCCGATTCAGCGTGCTATTTTCGCCAGTACTGAAATGGCAAGCGTCGCTGGCACCACGGATTGTTGAGAAGCCGCGAATTGGACCGTCGCCAGAGCCGATCGAATGAGCAAATCAGAAGATTTTGCGCGTCAAGCCGAGCAGTCCTCGCCGAGTCTCATTCGGGAACTCGTCGACTTTTTGTTGCACAATAAGGCTTGGTGGATCACTCCGATTGTCGTGGTCCTGCTCCTGGTGGGTCTCTTGATCATCCTGTCGAGCACGGGTGCTGCGCCGTTCATCTATCCGCTGTTCTGAGTGCTCGCGGTAGCCGAAAGCGGGTTGTCCAAGAGGCTGCGACTCACTTCAGACCTGGTTGCCAGGCACCTGGCCGTTTAGCCGCGTTTTGAACGGCTCACCCGTTGGGCCAGCGAGTCGATCGCGTCTCCGCATGCCCGGCGAGCGTCATCGAAGCCCGCCACCGAGATCTTCGGTCCCTTAAGATAATCGAAGATAATCTGCTCCGCCGCCGCGAACTCCCGACAACAACCGGCTACCTCCGAGGCGATGTCGTTCGGGATCGTGGTTACCCCGTTCCGGTCGGCGTGCAGCAAATCCCCCTGATAGACCGTAATGCCGCCGACGACGACCGGAACGCCCACTGCCAGGATGTGGCTGTAGCCGTGGGCGCAGGTCGCCCCTGAAGTAAAACAGGGAAAGTCGATCCGTTCGACCTGGTCGAGATCCCGGCCCGTCCCCGAGGTGATCAGCCCCTGTGCCCCAAAGGCCTTGTAAGTCGTGCACATCACTTCCCCAAACGTGGCAGCAGCGATAGGCGCATCGACGTCCTGAAATACGACGATGGCGGGGCCCGGGAGGCTCGCAAAGCCTTCGATCTGCTTCGTCAGGCTGGCGTAGACGTCCCCGCCGCGGGGAGGGGACTGGCTGCGAAAGAACGACGTCAGGGCGTAGCCTGCGATGGGCGGCATTTGGGGGAAGCACGCCTTGATCGATTCGTTCATATAGCCGACGTTTCGCGGCCGCACGTCGAACAGCTCGATGACATTGCAGACGGTCGGCGTGTCGTATTTGACGAGTTCCGCCAGTTGGGTCGTAGTCAGTCCGCTCGACGCAGCCATCTCAAAGTGTCCTCGTTACCGCCCAAGAAGGGAGAAAATGGGCTCGAAAACTGATTATTTTATTCCCAAAATCCGGAATCCATTCCCCAAAGGCCACCGGCATCCCGACGCTCACATTAATGGCGCTTTACCTGATCGCCGACTCTGAGCCGCGAGAGGTAAAAAATCGCACAATTCCTGGCTTAAAGGCGGATTTGGGCTGTTTTTTCACGGATTTCTGCGCATATCTTAGGAATGGTGAGTTCCTTCCGCCACGGACCCGACTTCGGGCTGTGCTTGCAGCCTCGGCCTGCCTCATCCTTCCGGTGAGTCGCCCGGCATGGACGAATCCGAACCCACGGAATGGGCCGCTTCGGCGTGGAGCATCCACGACGACTTTTCAGCCGTTGCGTATTATTTGAGGGTCCATTGAGAAGGACCGCTGCCGGGGCAGCTGATCCGTTGGGCGACTTTTTGCCAAACATCGCGGCCGGTCCCGCCGTGAGGAATTCGACGAAGGTAAGACACGGACCGATTTGCGTATATCGGTCTTTAAAACAATTCCCTCTTTCGGTTTGACTACATCATGCGTAGACGTTTCCATATGGCTTCTGGCAAAGAGTGCCTTAAGACGCCCCCCAAGCCATCTCGCGGCACCAAACGCCGGCGAGATCGGGCGACTACTACGACTGCAAGGAGAAAGGACAAGATGGCCGTTGACACATTGCCTCGTCGGCCCGATCGGCTGCTACCAGCCGCGGAGCTGCCGGCCTACACCTTCGTGCCGGGGACGAGCACCCCTCATCCGCTGCGTGATCCGCGTGGGCACAGCTACAGCCGCAAGGGCCGAACCTCATTGCCGCTCGTGCCAGAGAACTGGGCGGACAATCGTACGTATCTGCTGGCTCTCGATTACTTCAACGCTGGTTACTACTGGGAAGCACACGAGGAGTGGGAGCGGCTCTGGCGACTCGCCGGCCCCGATACCGCGGTGGGAAGGTTCCTTCGCGGCCTGATCAAGCTGGCGGCCGCAGGCGTTAAGGTCCGAGAATGCAGCATCCACGGCGTGCGTCGGCACGCGGCCTCGTCCGGCGAGGTCTTCGCCGATGTTGCCGCTGAGATCGGAACCGACCGCTTTTGCGGTTTGGAATTCACAATGCTCCAGTTCGCGGCCGACCGAGCTGCACAGATCAGCTACGAACGGGACTATTCCGCCGGCAAGCCAATCCGCGTCTTTCCGTTCGTTTTGCAGCCGGAACCGATGCCTTTCGCAGAAATTTGACGGTCGACTCTCCATCGAATTTCAAAACGCGCCTGGCCTTCGGCGCGTTTTTTTTGCGGGCTGGCCGCAAGAAAGTTAACCGGCAACGAGCTGGCTAGCGGCAAACCACGCCTGATGAGCGGGCAACTGCGGAATGAACACCTGAGACGCGACGGGCCCCTTGATGGCAATCGAAATCGTCTCTGATCTTGAAGACTCTCGGCTGGAGCCTTACCGCAATCTCAAAGCGACCAATCTGACTCGTTGGTCGAACCGGTTTGTGGCCGAGGGTACACTCGTCGTGGAGCGCCTGCTAGCCAGCCGTTTTCGCGTGCAGTCGCTGCTCGTGAGCCGTCGGCTGGCGCGGCAGCTACCAACCACCATTTCGCCGGATTGCCCGATTTATTTGCTCGAGCACGAGTTGGCCGAACAGCTCGTCGGCTACACGTTCCACACGGGCATTCTTGCCTGCGGCTTAAGGCAGCCGAGCCCATCGATCGACGCTCTGTCCGCGACGGGCGATCGCTTTACGCTGGTGGCCGTCTGTCCGAACGTGAACGATCCGGAAAATATCGGAGCGATCATCAGGCTCTGCGCCGGATTCGGTGTCGCCGGACTTGTCTTAGGTCCCGGGTGTGCGGATCCCTTTTCGCGCCGAGTGCTCCGCGTCTCGATGGGAACTGCGTTAGCGCTGCCGATTATCGAATCGCGCGATTTGCACGGTGATCTCATGCGACTACGCGATGAGTTCGGCTTTGAGCTGTGCGCCACCATGCTCGATGCCGCCGCTGAACCGCTTGAAACGACCGTGCCCACCAACAAAATGGGCATCCTGTTCGGAAACGAGAAGCACGGGCTCGATGCGCAGTGGACCGGCTTGTGTTCCCGCTGGCTGACGATTCCAATGGCTCCGGGGGCCGACTCGTTAAATGTCGCCGTCGCCGCGGGAATCTTCTTTCATCACTTGCGCCACCTTGGCCAGAAGTCGGCAATTCGCCAGCAAAAGTTGCTAAACCCTGTCCGCAACGAGGCGAGACCGGCGCCGTAAACCCGGAGCTAACGTCGATTTGACGTCGGGCAGGCCTCTGATCCCTTCGGGCCCTCTTTACGTTCTAATGGGCAGAGGATTGTCCGTACCGAGATGCCGAGAAAGGCAGATTCGACGCGGACCGCAGGACGCCTCGTTCTGTGTAAAGGCATGGTGACGCCGTGTTAATGCTTCATTGCCAAAAATGCGATGCCATTTTCGAGGAGCAGGAGAATGCCTGCGCCGAGACCACTTGCCCGCGGTGTGGTGGCATCGTCCGCACGGCTGCGGCGATCGGATCGGCAGATCCCTCCGCTGGCGTCGGATCCGCTGAGCACGAAGAGGGTGCGCAACCCTCGTCCACGCACGCTTCGCACGGCAGCGGATTCTCGCTGTCCGGTCATGCCGGCACTTTGCGCTGGACCAAGAATGTGGCCGTGAGACTAACCAGGTCCGTCTGTCCGGGCTGCGGCCAGAAGGTCGGCAAAGAAATGTCGGCGTGCCCGCATTGCGGTCGCCTCCTGAAAAAAGGCTCCGAGCCGGCGTCCGGAAAATTTGGACAGGCGTTGCGGAAGATGCTGATTGCCGCCACGGTCTTCATCGGACTTCCGGCTGGGATCATCGTATTTGTTCTCGTCGTCTGTGCGCCAAAAGGCGGCGAAGTTGGAACAAACACTCCGCGGCCGGTGGCTGCTGACCGCGTTGCAGCACGGCCCGTGTTGCCGGGCGCTGAGCCATTGAAAGCGAATGGCGACCCGAAAGCAGAGCATCGGAGCCCACTATCCGCCCTGCGCTCGATTCGCGACCGATTGCGCGGCGCGGAGCATGGCGGCAGCAGCGTCCCGACGAAAGCGCCGCTGGAAAAAACGGGCCACGGGGCTGGCGATGCGCGTGTACCACCGGTGGGGACGAGAGATGGCGAGCAGGTCAAACCAGACTCGATTCGCTGAATCGAGTTCGACCAAGAACCGTTCCTCTCCCTGCTCGACGTGTTCGTCCAGCGTGCCATAGACAAATCCAAAGCAACGGCCCGGCTCGTCGAAAACTTCGAGAATGCGACACGCGTTGAGCGTCCACAGGAAGCCGACGCGGGCCAATACACCCACCTCGCGCCCGGCGATGAGCGGACAGCTGAGGTCGACAGCGGAGGTCCAGCGGAGATCGAACATCTTCCAGGCGCGCAACGCGTTGCAAGCCGCCTGAAAGACTTCACGCCCGCTACCAAGCACGGTGCGCTCGTGATCTCGGACATAGCCGGGCGGAGGCTGGGCGCTGGTGCAGCCCAGCGGGGCGTAAGAAAACGCCGCGTCGCGCTGCTGGATGAGAAAATCTTCCAGTTCGTGCCGTGACGGTTTTCTGAGAAACAGCATGCGTGGACAATCCCAGCATGCGGACTATCACCTGCGGACCGTATGCTGATCGGCTGTCGATCTAATAAATCGAATCGAAGATTGTCGCGTTAGCGAGACCCAAGGACCTGGTCGCGCAGCAAGGGCAGAAAATCGTCGAGGAACCGGGCTGTCGCCGTGGGAAGACCGCCGTCCTTGGGCACAGAGTCGGTCGTCAGCACTTGCATCTTATAAAGCGTCGGAGCGCCGCCGTATTCGATCCGCGGATAGGCCGGAACATTCCATGTCCCCTTTTCCGACCAACCGTAGCAGACCGAGAACTCGCCCGAAACCGCCCGGGGATTGGCGTAGCGCAAGACGCGTAGCCGATGTTGGACCGAGTCAGCGGTCGTCAGCTCGATGTCGACGGGCTTGACCAGCAGGTCATTGGCCCGGTTGCCGTAACAGATCTCAGGCGGATGGCGGATCAGCGGGCCCGCAGGCCCGACCATCACGATCACGGTCACGTCTCGCCCCAGCCGCTGGTTGACATAATGACGGTTGAAGCAGCCTGCACATTGCAGCTCGCGGAGTGCCTCTTCGGGCACTTTTTCCTCATCCCCCTGCTGCTGCCAGTCTCCAAACTTGGTCGGAAATTCGACCAATCGGTTTGCGGCCCCCGAAATGTCGGCCTTGCCGCTCCAGCGCCTCGTCAAGACTCCTTGCACAATGGCGGGCACGGAAGTCAGCACGACCAGGCCGACCAGCATGGCCGCCAAGGTCGTCCTTCCACGCCGGGAGTGCAACGCTTCGTACATCAATCAGCCTCCGGAGGATACGGTTTGTCGCAAGTGGGCTTCCAACCGCTCGAGGATCTCGCGATCGCCCGCGGTCATTACAAGCGACGCCACGTTAAAAACCTGGGCTCGACGGTAGGTCGTGCGAGCCTCGGCCGGCTTGCCGGCGGCAAGATAGGCGTTGGCCAGGTGCAACAGCAGGAGGGGATCGCTGCCTTGGACGGAGACTACCTCGGTCAGCAGGGCCAATCCCTCGCCCGAACGGCCGGCAAGCACGAGCAACTGCCCCTTTGTGTCGAGCAGGGCCACATCGCCCCCGAATTTCTCCAAGGCGCGGTTGATCAATGCTAATCCATCGGCGATCCCATCAGGGCGGTCACCGAGCGCCAAGGCGAGATTATTGAGCGTCAGCTTGTCATCGGGCCGCACCTCAAGCGACCGGCGATAAAGCGCGATCGCCTCATCGCGCGAGCCGGTCACGTATCGCAGATTCCCAAGAGAGTACAAGAGTTCCGCCGAACGCGGAGATTTCTCGACAGCCGCTTTGAGGATCGGTGCACCCTTTGGGGCCAGCTGCGAATCGCGCGGTAGCAACGTGAGCGCGTCAGCCAGCGCGATGGCGGTGTCCAAACCCGAACAGAGGTTTCTGTCCGTCACGAGCCGGACCGCATCATCAAGCAAGTCCTGCCGGGCAAGTACCACCAGAAGCTTCATCAGCGTGTCCCGACGAAGGACGTCATCCTTTTCATCGGTCACGAATCGTTTCGCCGCGCGATCAATGATCTGGCGGTCTTTCGCTCCGCGTTGGGATGTGGGCAACTTACTAGCGGCCGCCAACCGCAGGCGGACCGCGCTCACGCGGTTGAGAGAATCCTGCTCCAGCCGGGCCAAGACCGGTTCCGCGTAATCCGCAAATTGGGGCTGCTCGCGCGCGTTGCGAAGGAGAAACTCCGCGTAGCGCACCAGATCGGCCGCCGTCGCATCGTCCTGCCGCGAGAGAGCCAAGAGTTGCTCGTACGCGGGCATGAGACGCCCTTCGGTCTCGTAAAGCGAGGCCAAGAGCAGCCGGTCCTGACGCGCGGCCTGTTGTGGAATTTGAACGAATGCTTCGAGAAGTTCTGTCGCCCGCTGCCGGTCCGTCGGCGTCCCGGTTCGGGCAAGAAGTATGGCCTCCAGCCGCTTGTCCCCCAAACTGCTTTCGCGGGTTTTCGACAGGTCACGCAGGATTCCGGCGGCTTCTTGAAACCGCTCCTCGCCTCCCTGTTCGGCCAGCGCGCGGACGAGTGTGCGCCGGGCATCGATCGATTTGGGCCGCAGCTTCAACAATTGCCGGCAATAGGCCTCCGCCTGCGCCGGGTCATCTGTCACGAAGTATTGGGCGGCCCGCTGCAGGACCGTGGCCTGTGCATCTGCGGGAGCCGACTTGATGGCGGCCAGGTAGAAACGGCCGGCTTCCGCGCGGTTTCCGATCGCCTCGTAAAGCTGAGCCAGCACGAAGACCCGCTGTGTTTCGGGGACATCGATTCGCCGGGCCAGCCGCGTGAGCATGGCGTTCGCGGCCTCCGCATTTTTCTGGACGCCGGTGTAGAACCGAAACAGCACGATCCAAACACGGACGTCGCTGGGAGCCAGCTCCACGGCGTGTTCGTACGCCGTTTGCGCGCGTTTGACGGACTTGGCATAATCGGCCGAGTTTTCCGAAGTCGTTAAGAGGACCGTGCGACCCAGGCGGATGTAGCTCGACGCGTCGTCGGGCTGTCGTCGGACCCAGTCTTCGGCCAGTCGCAGCGCTTCTTCCGATTCACCGCGCCGGACGTAAATCGGAATCGCGGCCGATGACAAACGGCTGGAGCGGGCCACCGCCTGACGCACCCGCTCGAATTCGCGATCGGCCTCTGTAAACCGGCGCTGCTCGTTGAGCAGATCGATCAGCTCCTCCGAAAGACCGATACTGCGATTGCCCAGACGGATCGCTTGCTGATAGGCGGAAATGGCTTCGTCCGGCTGATTTTGCCGCCGCGCCAGAAGTCCTTGCAGGACCCAGCGGCGCTGCCAGCTGGGCCGCAAGGCGGCGATTTCGCGCGTCAGCCGTTCGGCCTCATGAAAACGAGGATCGTCCGTCTCGACGTTCTGCGAAAGGAGCCGACGCACGTGCAATTCGCGCCAGAGCGTCCCGTCGTCGCCCTCGAGCTTTTTGAGGCGAGCCTCGACGTCCTCGAGCGATTTCCAGTCGCGGTCGTCGGCGATCACCTGCCCGAGCGTGTCGAGAATCTGCAGATTCGCCGGCTCCTCGGCAGCCGCTTCTTCCAATCGGCGTCGTGCCTCTTGCCTGCGTCCTTGGCGCAGATCAATTTCGATGAGTTGATCGCGGGCGGCGGTTTTCCCGGCCCCGGACAGCGATGACTTGGCGTTCTCGAGGAGCTGCCCCGCCTCGTCGAAGCGGCCGGCCTCGAGCGCCATGCGTGCCTTAAAAGAGACGACCGTTTCGCGGTCGGGGGCGTACCTCTCAAACTGCTCGATCGCCTTTTTTGTCTCGGACGCGTCTTTGCGGCGCTCCTGGACCATGGCCAAGGCCTGCCAAAATTGCCAGGTCTTAGGTGACCGCTCCAGTGCCGCGGTGAGCGTCTTGACGGCGACATCGAGTTGGCCATCGCTCACCTGGAACTCGGCCTGTAAGATCGTCAACTGACCGCCATTGGTCTTGCTCGCGACAACCTTGTTGAATGCCTCACGGAAATCGTGCCAATTGCGTTGCGCCGGCGCAAGGCTGACCTGCTCGATGAAATTCTCTCGCGCCAGAGCCAGCCAATTCACCGGGGAAGGATCGCGCCGGGCGACGTCGCGGAGATGCTGCACGGCATCACTGGGGCGCCCGCAGCGTTCGGCGGCTTGCGCCGCTTTTGTTCTCCACTGAGGCACCTTTTCATTCAAGCGACCAGCCGATTCGTAGGCTTCGGCCGCCTCATCATCGAGTTTTAATTCGGCATAGTAGTCCCCCAATTGCATCCACCCGTCCGCAAAGGGGGTCCGGTAAACCGCACTCGCCGACCCGGCGCGCGTCCCGTTGAGCACGTTGCGCAGAGTCGCGACGGCCGTGACAATGTTGCCCTGCGCGGCGGCGGCCCCGGCGCGCAACCGGGCAGTGCCCAGCTCGACAAGGCTGCGGCCGGGCTCCAGCAATCGCGGCAACGACGCATCGAGTGGTCGCAGCCTTTCCTCCGCATCCGCAAATCGCCGCAACTGAACCAAGGTCGCCGCCAGCGGCAAAACCAGTTCCATGTCGTACTCGTTGACGCTGGCGACGCCCTTGCTCCAGATCTCCACAGCCCGGGTGCGTGCGGCGTCGGTTCCCTCTTCGGCGACGAGCTGCCCGAGCCGCGTCCAGCCTCGATAATCGGACGGCCGAACAACCGTCGCCCGTTCAAAAAACTGACGGGCCGCGGGCAGATCCTTCTTCTCTGAGGCTCGCTCCCCGGCGAACAAGAGGGCGTCAGCACTCTCCTTTTTGGAATCTTTCCGGCCGATCTCCAGCGCCCGATCGAGATCGCCTTCGGAGCCGGTCGAAACCGGTTCCGCCGCTGCGACCAATGACTTCCAATACAAGTATCGCGCCAGCCACGCCTCGGGCGCCTCTGAGTTTCGCGCGACCATCGCATCCATCAGGCCGTCGGCCACTTTCTGCCGCTCCGGTGCCGGCGCAACCTTGAGCTGGTGGCGCTCGATGTCGGCCAAACGCACGACAAGTTCAATATCGCTCGGATTCTGGCGAATCGCGTCTTGAAATGCTGCGACGATCCTTTGCCATTCGTCCTCGGGTGTGACGACATCGGCCCGCATCGACCGCCCGAGCAGTGCCAACGCCTTCAGTCGCGCCGCCATTTGCCGAGCTTCGCCGGTGCGTCGGGATGCTTCGGCCTGTGCCGTCGGAGTTGTCTCGGCGGGTCGCAGATCGGCCGCCGCCAAAGCGGTTGCGGCGCCCAGCGCCTCGTCGTAACGGGCCAATTCGATTGCCAGTTCCGCACCGCGCTCGCCGAGCTCGACCCGATCGGGGTCGAGGTTCCAGGCGTCCCGGTAAAGCTCCATCGCGCGAATTTTTCGCAGCGAGTTGGTCGCTACTTTGTCGACTGTGCGGACGAGCCGCACCCGGACGTCCAAGTCCTTGGGGTTGAAATGCAGGTAGCGATCCAGGAAGACGATCGACTCGAGGTCTTTCCCCTCTTCCTGCAGTTTGTCGGCACGTTTCAGAAACCGGTCGACCGTTTTTGTCTGCTGCCGTTCGTGCCACAAATGACCCGCCGGAACCACCGCCGCAATGATCAAAAATGCAATCGCGGTTTGCAGAAATGCACGAGCGCGCGTGTGACGAAATTTCAGCAAGACTCGCCGGGCGATCCAAAGCACCAGCATGAAGAACACAATTGCCAGCACGATCATCAAAATGCCGGCCAGGTCGTGCGAGAAGCGTCTGGCCGACTCGCCAGAGACAAATTCGTACAAAAAGCCCGTGGTGGTGATTCGGATCATATTGGCCAGGATCGCGACAGGCGCGACTGTCGCCAGCAGGCAGAGAGCCATGGTCCAGCGGGCGCGGGTCACAATGATCGTCGCCACGGCAAGAGCCAGGATTCCGTAAAACATCCTCAGGCCGCTGCAGGCACGTTCCACCTCGAGCACGTTGTCGCCCAAGAGGATTGTCGTTCCCTCGGCGATTGCGGGCTGCCCAAGGCTCTGCAAGGTCCACGTGCTCAGGGAAGTGGCCAGCGACTGCAACGGACGGTTCAGCAGCGTTTCCATCGATGCCGGTAGCGGCACCATGAAAAACAAGAACCCAAGCGACGGGCTGGCCCATAGCAGGAACCTGCCGCCTCCGAGGAGCCAACAGACCCCACCGATCCAGATCGGAAGCGAACAGCTATCCAGTTCGGGAATATAAAAGCGCGCTCCCACGAGCCGCAGGCAGGCGGCCAGCGCTATCAGCGAGAACCCCCACCAGCTTGGGGCCAGACGGTATCGGGGAAGCGTGTCCCGCCGCAGCCACAAAAACCAAGCCGCCAGCGGAATCACGAGGTATCCGTGGGAGTAATCGGGACTCGAGTCCCAAACACGGATCAGTTCGGCGAAGGTCGACCAGTAACACCAACCGGCGAAGGCCAGAAGCAAGATGCCAGCGAAGATTCCCAGCCGCGAGGTTCCACGACGGGGTGTCTCCGCGCGGTTGGTTAAAACGGGTACAGCGGAGCTATCTGTTGCAGGGGCAGCAGGGCGCGCCATGATTGAAAAATCTCTTCAATGATCGCTGGCAAATAGGCAATCGCTGCGCCACGTCGAGCCTCAACAAAGCAAAGGCTGCCTTGCGCTATTTGCCACAAGGCAGCCTTCGTTGGCTTCTCGATTGACTACGTTTCCAGATCATCGCATCTGGAACGGTTCTTCGTCCCGTCCGCCTTAGACGGCAGGCCGCTGCCGGCGCCAGAATGCACCACCGCTGATTACGGTCCCGAGCACCGACCAGACGATCAGTGAGGCTGGTTCAGGCACGGTCGTCGCATTATTCGCTGTGAAGACGCGAATTTCTTTGAAGCCGTCGAAGTTGGCCCCCAGCGCGACTTGCAATTCCAGACCGCCATCAGTGATGGAGAAGAACTGGTTGGTCTTTCCCACAACGCTGCCGCCATTGTTGTCGGGATTCCCCGGACCACTTGGATAGGTGGTTCCGGGAGCTCCGTAGATGTTCGTGGCCTGGAGATTTGCGGCTGACAGGGCCAAACCGATGATCTTTGAGCTAAATAAGATCGTCGCCACCCCCGAATGGACAACGCCATTCACTCCGGGATTCAACTGGACGTAAGTCGTGCCAAACGGAGTCCCCGGCGTTAGGATCGTGGGAGTGCCGGGCGATAGTCCGCTATAGCTGCCGACCGCGCCGTTGTTGTCAAGGGGGACCGGTGCGGCGAGCGTCCCTTGCTGCTCGTTCCAGATTTGATAGGTCAAACTCGTGTCCGCCACCGCGTTCGCCGGCGGTGAGACCAAGCCAGTCCCACCTGGGACGTTGCCAGTCGCAGAGACCGCGAACCCAGCGAAGGCGGGCGCGGCGCAGAAGAGCACGCCGAGCGCTGAAAATCCGACTAAGAGCTTTCTCATAGATCCTTCCCCATTATGAGTCGATTGTTCGTCAGAATGAGTGCTTCGCCCGCTTCCTGTCAGGTGTCCCCGTCTGCCGGGACCAGACTCACACGCGTCGGATGAAACTTCGGAGTGCCTCATTGACCCGAATGAGAACATCACACCACGCCGGCATTCCGCCCGCGTGGTCATTGACCCGCGATCACGATAAAGGCTCACCAACCATTCGTCAAGCCCCCGACCCGCAAATTTTGCCAAATTTCGCAAGAGTCTCAAACTGCTGTCGGATAAGGGAAATCTTCGCTCAATTCACGTCCAAAACTGCTGCTTGATGTTCAAGAGCGAACGCCTTCTAAACGCAAGCACCAGACCGAGGCCTGACCAGATCGCCAGAGACGCCGGTTCTGGAACGCTCGCCGCCGCAGGCGCCGCGAAGATACGAATCTCGTCAAAGTCGCCGAAGCCCGCGGTTAATTGCAAATTCAGTGTGAGGCCGTTGTTTGTAATGGAAAAGCGGTCGTCATGCGTGAAATCGATGCCGCGAGTCTGTGTGCCGATCGATGGCAAACCGTGCGGATAAGTCGTCGAGGGGTTGCCGTAAATGTCGCTGGCATCCAACGATTGTCCAAACAACGCCAAACCGATGATCTTTCCGGTGAATGTGATCGAGGCGATCGGGCTCTGCGCGGGAAAAGTGGTCTTCGGATCCAGTTGGACCATAACTGAGTCGTACTTAGTCCCGGTCGCCAAAGTGCCGGCGAGGGGCGCGTAATTCGACAATCCGTCGTATGACCCGGGTTGCCCCAGCATGTTGACCTGCAACGGGGCGGAAATGGCACCGCTCGTTTCGTCCCAGGCCTGGTAGTTGTTTGAGGTCAGAGCGCCCGGCACCGCAGAGGCAGGCGGCGAGATGACGTTGATGGCTCCCGTCGTAGACGCGATGAAGCCAGCGTGAGCGGTAGATGCGCTCAAGATCGGAAGGACCAAGCCCAACGCACAGCAGGGAACGATCTGTCGCAGAACTTGGTGCATGCTCACTCCCTCGAACAACGGCCGGCGATCCGGGCCGGGAAAAATCTCTGCGCCATCCTACTTGTTTCGAGATAGGTGTCAATTCCCTGTTTGTCAAAATCTTCCTGTTACGTAGACCTTTCCGGCTATTGAGATTGCGCAATGTGCCAGTTGCATCAACTGCCTGCCACATGCCAGTACACTGCATGGGGGTCCACTGCCATTAGTGGCTCACGGATTCCATGCTCGAGACGGTACTCGTTGACGGCCTGACGGCACGCGGGCCAGCTGTTGTAATCGTCCACGATTACGTAACCCCCCGGGCTCACCTTCGGATAGAGGTATTTCAGTGCGTCCATCGTCGACGAGTAAAGGTCGCCATCCATCCTGAGGAGCGCAATCCGTTCGATCGGCGCCGTGGGCAGGGTGTCGCAGAACCAACCCTTAAGAAACTTGACCTGATCGTCCAACAGACCGAACCGTTCAAAGTTCGCCTTTACCTGGTCGAGCGTGACGGCGAGATAGTCGCGGTCGCTGAAATCAGATTCCGCCTGGGCTTTCAAGTCGGTCGTCGTCGGTTTCGGCATTCCCTCGAAGGAATCGGCACACCAAACGGTCACGTCCGAATTGCCGTGCGCTTTGAGGATCGCCCGCATCAGGATCGTCGTACCGCCGCGCCAGACGCCGGTCTCAACCAGGTCGCCCGGTACGCTACGGGCGAGGATGTCCTCGACGCAGTCCTGAACGTTGTCGAGCCGCTTCCGGCCAACCATCGTGAATCCGAAGCACGGCCAATCCAGACCTTCATCCCGAATCTGTGCATTGAACGGTGTCTGGCGGACGAGTATCAGGGATCTCTTCCTCAACGCCCGGATGGCCGCGTGCTTTAAGGCGGCCGGGAGCGCTTGGAGCGGATTATGCCGATTGACGCTCGACCGCATCGGGCCCTGCAGAGGTTGCCAAGCGCTCTCGTCGTAGATCGACGCGCAGAGGCACTTTTTCAAAAGATCGATGTAGAGCTCGTTCTCGCGGAGAACGCCCGCGGCACTCGGGCTGTCGCAGCCGGCAGAATTCCGATGCTCTTGCACGCTAGTACTCCCTTCGGGGAATGACGTGTTCGGCAGACCCAGAACTCTCCCGATCCGAAAACTGACGGCCTCATCTTGAACGTCAACAAGTTAGCGAGCAACCCTCTCTAGGGACTCATCTCGGGATTCCTGGCGTGAAACCATTTCCGCATGCCCGCCCGGAAAAAACAGCTCCCGAAGTTTTTGGGCTTCGGTCACTGCGCTGTGATGCTCCCGCACGCGCATAGCACCCATTTCCCCCATAGCTTCCAGTCGCTCGGTTGGCGTGTGAAGGACCGAGCGGATTGCCTCACACAATGCGATGGTCGATCCTGCCGGCACTAGCCAGCCGCACACACCAGGCGTCACGAGTTCCGGGATGCCTGCAACAAAGGTCGAGATCACCGGCCGCTGCAGTGCGAGCGCTTCCATAAGGACCACGGGAAGGCCTTCAGCAAAGCTGGGCAACACGAGCGCGCGCGCGGCGAGAATCTCCTGCGTCACTTCGAGACCGCTCTTCCAGCCGGTGATTCTCAGTTGGCCGGTGAGTCCGCGATCACGCGCGAGAGCTTCAATCTGAGTCCGAAGAGGGCCATCGCCCACTAGGACGAGCTGGAAGGGCTCTCCTTCCTCCGCGAGCCGCGCGGCCGCCTCGACCAGGAGGCCGTGCCCTTTTTGCTCGCACAGGCGGCCTACACAAACCAAACGGCGAACGTCCGGGACTGGCGCGGACTTGCTTGGATCGAGAAAACTGTCGTCGACTCCGCAATGGACGACGTGCAGCTTCTTCCATTGATCGCTTGGGCACCAGCGCATCAATTGGCTGCGACCGAAATTGCTGACGGCAACCACAAACCGCGCCCGTGCGATTTTGATGTCGAGCCCCAAGCCCTCAGGACGGTCGAACTCCTCTGGACCGTGGACGGTGAAGCTGAACGGGATCCCCGATAAGGCACTCCACAACAGGGCTACGGTTGTCGAATTCGTCCCGAAATGGGCGTGGATGTGTGCTGGGGGAGCCGCCCGACATTTGCTCGTCAGAACCGCCGCCTCCGCCAAGTAAGCCCAATGCTTCCAAGATCGGGGGACCCGTCGGGCGAGCTGCGCGGTCAGCCGGACTGCCCGAAAGAGGGCGAGCGGACAGGTTGCCAGGCACGATATCAGTCCAAACAGAAGTCCGCCTGGGCCATCCGAGAGCACAACATACGTCTGTTCGCTCTCAAGCTGATCTTCGGTGTCGACCAGCTCGTCGCCGCTCTTGCGCAGAGAAATACGCTCGACTGCAACACCGAGCTTCTCGAGTGCGCGGATCTCACGCCGAATGAACGAATGGCTGACTTTGGGGTACTGGTTGACAAGATAGGCGACGCGCATGGTCTGGCTGATTGGTCAGTTGGAATAGACGATTCGAGCCGGTACTCCCACGGCCGTCGCGCGGCTGGGCACATCGTCCAGGACCACAGCGTTGGCCCCAATTTTCGCGTGGTCGCCGATCGTCACCCCGCCGAGAATCTTGGCACCGGCTCCGACGTCCACATGCCCTCCGAGGACGGGACAGCCGGGCGTTCGGCCGCCGACCCCGAGGGTGACTTGCTGAAAAATCAAGCAGTTGGGGCCGATCACCACGTCGGGAAAAATGACAATTCCATTGGGGTGGGGAATTAACAATCCGCCGCCGACCTGCACTTTGAGATCGATTTCTGCGCCGCACACAGCGCTCCACCAACGATACCAGAGCACATGCCAACGCGATTTGAGGCGTCGCAGAAGTCCTCCTCGGGCCCGGCACTCCTGATAGGCACGTAGGTGAAAGAGCAGTTTTCGAGGGGGATCGTAGAAAACCCCGATGCGCTCGCGCGACCAGTCCGGAACCGTGGCCGAAATCTCGCGCGTCGACGCCATCAACCTTGCGTCGTCCTTCATCACAGCTTGCAAACTCAGCGTCGTTGAAATAATCTTTGCCGAGTTTAGCGGGCCGGGGATCGAGTGAAAAGACGCGGACAAGGGCGCGCGGGAAACTCAGGATGGCAATTCCCCAGCCGGTGGAACTCTTCGGAATCAACCTCCATCCCTGCCGCATGAGCGAGGCCGTCGACGAATTGTGCGGCTGGATCGCATCTTCGGCAACCGGACGTTGCCGCTACGTCGTCACGCCGAATGTGAACCACGCCGTGCTCTTGCAGCGGCACGCACAGTTCGCGCAGGTCTATGCCGACGCCGACTTCGTGCTTGCCGACGGCGTGCCGATCGTGCTTTTTGCCCGGATCTTCGGGCGAAGCGTGCCGGAAAGGGTGGCCGGAAGCGATCTGGTCCCGCAGCTCTTCGATCGGGCCCTGGCGGAATCGCCGATTCGCGTTTACTTGCTTGGAGCACGACCCGAGGTCAGTGAACGCGCCTCCCGCGCCATCGAAAGCCGCTGGCCCGGCATTCGAGTCGTGGGGCGGTACAGTCCTCCGCTTGGGTTTGAACTCAGCGAAGCCGAGAACGCGCGAATTCTCCAACAGATTGCGGCCGCCGAACCCGATGTGTTGATCGTCGGACTGGGAGCGCCCAAACAGGAACTCTGGGTCCATCAGCACCGGGATCGCATTGGCGCCAAGGTGGCGCTTTGCGTCGGCGCGACCATCGATTTTCTGGCGGGCGAAAAACAGCGAGCGCCGCGCTGGATGCGCCGCTCCGGCTTGGAATGGATGCATCGCGTGGCGCTTGAGCCCCGGAGACTTTCGGGCCGCTACCTTCGCGATGGCCTGGCCCTTCCGGGGCTTGTCTTCCGGGAGCTGCGTCACTCGGTGACCCGCCGCAGGCCGCTCGAACGCTCGAGCCACCTGTCGAAACGCGTTTGAGCCCTCTGCTCCACGCGACGCATCCCACTGCACCCTACAAGCTGGAAGGCTGCGCCGGACGCTCCTCGATCGACTTCTTGAGAGGCGGCGTTAGCTCGTCCGGCGATCGCCGGCGAAGCGGAGCGATCTCCCGCGGCGGTGAATCCTGTGCCCGACGCATGGGGGCGTTCTGCAGCTCGATCGCGACTTTTTTCGAGTTTATTAATGTGGCCAATACCTCTTTGAAGGTCGCGATGCGATCGTCCGACAGGTATTGTGTGATCCGCTCGAGAGTTTTCCGACACAAGTCCTCAATCCGCCGCTCGGCCACGCGATCCTTGCGGTTGTGGGCCTCATCGAGTGCCAGCACACGAATCCGATTGAGCTGCGCGAAATACTCTTCCCCCCCAGGCAATCGCTCGACCTCGGCAATCAATTGCTGCGCGCTTTGCGTGTCGGTGCGATTGAGGGCGGCCCGTGTCCGGGCTATCAGAGCGCCGCGCTTCGCCACCGTCTCGATCAGCTGACTTTCCAAAACATAGATCTCGCGCTCGGTGCCTAGCCGAACGCGGTCGTCAGCGATCTCGAGGGTTACTTCCGCATCGAGTCCAGGCACGAACGGACGCCGCGCGAGGATCGCCGCTCCGCTATGAACTTCCACACGCACAATGGGATGTTCCAAATCGACCGGGATCGTGACCTCTCCTCGGCGATCACTCAAGAGCTTCTTTTGGACCGCTTCTGAGGCGGTGGATGCCCCCGGCTCGGGCTTGGTTGAGGATTGCGCGGGGGCGCTAGGCGAGAGCCCGCTAATTGAAACAAAAAGTCCCCCCTGTGGCTGAGGCGGTTCTCGTCCCGCCACGAGCTTGAGATGCGTTTCAGATAACTTGGGCCGCACTCTCACAGCGACTGCCTCCACCCTCCGGCGCATGTTTGCAGCCAACGGCGCTCGATACGAGCTGACGACCGACGCCCTGATCTGGCTCTGACCCTTCGTGAGCGGCTGGAGGACCAGATACGTCCAGGGAACCGACTGAATGCTCCGAACCGCCCGCTTCGAGTCGAGGAAACGGAACACCGGTCGCAAGAGGTCCCCACCTCTGAGCGGTTGAAAGTTCGGATCGCCGAACGGAATGGAACCCGCGCGGATCGTCAGCGTGGCAGATTTCGAGTCGCGGTCGGCGTCGTTCACGATTAAAAGAGGCGAAAAAAGTCGCTCGACCGCGGCGAGGGCTGCGTCCGGCACAAGCGCGCGGTCGACGGTCGTTTCGGAGGCAGTCGTGCCGATCGCCTGCAAGGTCCGGTCCCATTCGCGGCCGGCGACACGCCACGTTGGGCCCTGGCGGCCGATTGTCAGAAAGTAAGCCTTTTCGCAGACGATTCCCGCAAGTTGCTCGGCCGCGTCGCGATAGCTCAAGCGCTCGAGGCCCGACTCGTCGGGCGGCGTCAAGCGGTCGTTCGGGCGGACCGGCTCTCCCGGTGGGAAAGTCCAAGCAGCGCCGAAGGTTTGTTCAAGCCTCGTTCGCAGCGTCGCGCAGACCGACTCTCGAAAGGCGTCGGTGATTTCAGCATCGCGTGAAAAGGTGACAAAAACCGAAACGCGATAAGGCAAGTAGTCGACGCGCCCCAACGGTGCCACGTCGTCTGCCCCGCGGCAGGGAACTGTGTAGCCGACGATTAACGCCAGCAGAGCCGCTGTGCACCGCATTCTCATGGTTCGTCCTCTGGGAACCAGGACTGAACGATCCACCGCTCGACATCCTGGTAGGGAGTGACGAATTTGAACGGGGGGAAATCTCGGACGTTTTTACGGAGCACGATCGCGTCGTCGACTTCCCAAAGGGGGATGTAGGCGACCTCCGCATAAAGATGCGCGTGGAGCGTCTGCAGCCGGTTCACAGCCGACTTCCAATCGGGAGCACGATCGAGATCGAGCAACTCAATCCTCAACCAGTCGGGCACTGAGCGAACACTCTCCAACCGCGCCCCCGAATTGACGGTGAGGAACGGCCAAATCTCGACTAGCGGCTCCTCCATCCTGAGCTTGCGGTAGGCGATGTCCCAGTCGAGAGGACCACGAGCAGACTGTTGATCACCCGCGAGCGACTCGGGCTGCACGATCTCGGCCGCGATCCCGACCCGCTTCCACTGGGAGAGGATTTCCGCACCTGCGGATTCAGCTTCGGGATCGTGCTCGCACACGAGCCGAAGCGGCCGAATGCTTTGGCGCCTTTTCACCGCCGCCGCGTGCAGGCTGACCGCCATGCTGGCGCTAAATTCGCGCCGGGTCAGTAGACCGTTGTAGGCGTAGCTGGTTGTGGCAAACGGTGCCGTGCTCAGCCTTCCGCCCGAGGAATCCGCACTGCGCAGAATGCGTTGCGAGAGGATCCGCTGCACGTCGAGGGCATAGGACAGCGCCAGCCGCAATTCGCGGCTCTTGAGAGGCTGGCTGTTTGGATTGAACTGCAAAACGTGGGTCGTCGGGATTGCGTAGTCGAGCACGAAAAATCGCGTGTCCTTGCGGAGCGACCCAATCGCCCACGGGGGCAGATCGAGCAGCATCGAGATGTCGCCCCGCAACAGCGCCTGGATCTCATGCTGCGGCGAGTCGTAACGGTGCTCATCAACCTCGGCGAGGCGATACTGATCCAACCCCTCGGGTTGGGGGAAAGCGCGACGGAAAACGATTGCGTCGTGAGAGGGCGTCGATCGTTCAAAACGACGCGACAGGATGGGACCGGTTCCCGAATGGCCGAGGCCGCCGGCCGGGGATCGCGCACCTCCCGCGACCGTAATGGGAAAACGAAAGAGCGGTTCCATCCGCGGCGGCGCCCGAGAAAATCGGATTTCGAGCTCGAGCGGCGAGCGAAGTTGGACTCCGTCGACGTAACTCGCAAAGCGCTCATCGTATGCGGGGCTGGCGGGATCGATCAAAGTCCGCATCGTCGACATGAGCGACGCGGCTGGCAAGTCCCGGCGGGACTCCCACCTCGCGTGGGTTCTGCGGAGCGTAAAGAACGCCCGCCGCCCCAAATCGGTCGGTTCCCATTCTTCCAACAGTCGGCTGCGGTAGTGAGTGGCATCGTCGACCCGGTCGACCTCAAACAAATCAAACTGCTCGAGCCGCGTGGCACGCTGATCGGCGAGCGTCGGCCAGGGAAGCCCCCGATCGTTGCCGGGAAGGGTCATGGCACCGACCGAAATGGACTGATACCGCTCGCAGATTTTGCGATGCACATCGGCCAACCCGATGGCTTTAGGCCAGACTCGGGCCGCCCGATCGATCGTGGCGGCCGCCTCGGCGTAGTGCCCTTCGCCAGCGGCCTTCAGCGCGAAGGCAATCAGGGTCTGAGCGTCGGACTGCAGGTCGCGTCTCCATTTTTGCACCGTTTCGTGATCGGGTTCGATTCGCGCCAGTCGCGCGAGATAGTGGCGGACTTCGCGCTCATCATGAGCTTGCCGCGCCGATTCGATCAGCTTGTCTGTAACCTCTCCAAGCCGCGCATGGATCCCCGGATAGGCGGGATCGCGAGCGTGCAGCTCGATCAGCGACATCAAACCCGCCAGGTAGTCGCCCCCCCGAAGCGTCGCTTCGGCTTCGCTCAACAGCATGTGCCGCGACAGGTCTTCGAGCCCTTTCCACTTGGGTGCGGTCCGCTCGAGGGGATAGAGCAATTCCAGCGCGTCGCGAAATTTTTTTTCGTCGGCAAGGAGCCCCGCCCGGCGAATGGTGACGTCTTCGTGATAGACGATATGGTTGATCTTGCCGGTCGGGATTTCGTAGATCTGCCCGGAAGCATCGTCCGGCAGAGAGACCAATAGCTTCTGAAGATCGGCTTTTTGCGTTTCCCACTTCTCGCGTTCGTCCGGGTTGGTCGGCCGCGGACGTTTTCGCAGCTCATCGAAGGCGTCGGACAGCTTTCGCAACGTGTCGGGGCGCGGGAACACCGGTTTCACAACGAGGACCTCGGGGTTGACCTTGTTATTTCCCTCGAGCACCAACCAATCCACGGGCCGCCGATTCAGCTCGGCAACCGTCGGGACGGTCATCTCTAAAAGCTGCGGAAGCTTTTGCTCGCTTTTGAGGTCTTTCAGCCGCTTCGACTCGTCGCTCGCCGCCTTCTCGACTTCAGCTGGCTCCTTGTCTTTCTCGGGCTCCTTTTCTTTTTCTTTCTTGGGCCGCTTTTTAGACTTTGGCGATGGTTCCTTCGTTGCTCCCGGATCGGGAGATCCCTTGGGACGCGCGCCGCCTGCACGACCGGAACCTCCCTGGAACGCGGCACTGGGACCCACCAGCAGTCCGATTAACGTCAGCGTGAAAACGGACAGCATCACGGCGAATCGAGCACACCGGCGTGTGGTGAGCGGAACACGGGACGACACAATCGCGCGTTTCATGGTCCCTTCTTTGGCGACTCGAGCACGGAGTCGACCCGACAAAGGCTGCCGTCGATCGTGCAAACGACTGGTCGCCCGTCGATGGCGATGACGCCGCCCGAAAGGGCCTGTCCGATCGCGACTCGAGCAACGACGGTTCCCTGAGCCGGATCAATGGCGATGACTGTGCCATCGCGATTGGCGACGACGAGCCGACCGCGAATCAGCGCCGGGGGACCAGAGGGGCCGGTGCTGCCAACCGACGCCGCAAACAGGGGCTTGGTCGGTCCGCTCGCGTCGTAGACGGCCAACTGATGGTCCCGCGTTTCAATGACAAGCAGCGAACCGGCAGTCCAGGGACGCGCTACCGCTGGAGCGGACAGCTTATGCGTTGCAACCGGCTCAAGTGTGGCCGCGTCGAGAAAATGCAGCACACCATTTCCGTCGTCATACACGATGCGAGAACCGACGACGACTATACCCGTATCGCAGGGGCCTGCCACGTTTTTCGAGACCAACTCCGCCAGGTTGCGGTCGGGTTCGGTCCGATACTGAAAGAGCGAAAGCCGGCCGCGGTTGTCGAGGGCGACCAGGTCTTTCTCTGAGATCCGCTCGACTGATTTCCAGCGGGCCGCCTTGCCGCCCACGAGTGGCGCGAGCTGTTCCTCTGCGTCGGACACCCCGCTCGTCGGACTCACCAGTCGCAGCCGTCCAGGCAAGGGAAGCACAAGTCCGGCATTGATTTCGACCGGAGGCGCCTCGAGCGGTTTGTCGATCCCAAACGATGCCGAGATCTGTGCGCCGCGACCGACAAGCCAAATCTTCGGATTGGGCCCGAGCGACTCGACTGCGATCTTGCCGTCCGCGAGCCTGGTCGCCCGGAGAGGAAGCTCAGTCTTGGGATCGGGCTCGACAACGGTGGTGGCCGTCGACTTGAAGCCAGCAGAATCGAGTTCACTCGGACTGACGGAGAAGACATCTCCCGCCTCGCCGACGGTGACGATCTCTCCTCCCGGAAAGACGCTCGC
Organism: Planctomycetaceae bacterium; assembly: GCA_035949535.1. GTDB lineage: Bacteria > Planctomycetota > Planctomycetia > Planctomycetales > Planctomycetaceae > DASPSM01. The sequence continues at coordinate 28,902 of DASZIA010000588.1, forward strand.
GCCAATGATTGACGAGCCGAAGACCGTGCGCCACTGGCCAATCAGCGGTTCTCGGTCGATCTCAGAAAAAAAGACGCTGCCGGCAAGAGGAAGCCGACGGGCGGCGTACAGATATTGCCCCACGACCTGCAACGGCTGGGAACTGATCCCGACGGCGGTTTCGGCCGCGTTGAGCGAAAACGTCTGCGAGTTGAGCTTGAGCTGCAGTTGGCGGACCGAGCTTCCCGCCATCCAGAGCTGACCGTCGGGTCCCGGAGAAAGGAAGATCGGGCTGTCCTTCTGATTGGGAATCGCAAGGCTGGTCGTGGGCGCGAGAGATTCTTGGCCTGGTGTGTCGGAGACGGCGAATGCGGAAATCCGGGCAGGCACCGACGAGACGAAGAGCATCTTTCCGTAAATCACCGGTGCGTCATGGACCTGGCCCTCCACCGTCTGGACGTCGAGCGGCTTGAGCCAGGTCTCGTCGCTCTGGGCATCGAAAACGTGCAGCCGGGTTCCCGACGTTCGTCCCGGTTCGGTCAACAGGACAAGCCCCCCGACCGCGTTCGCGCCGTTGACGAGCGAGCCGGCCTCGTGCCCCGTGTCGTTGACTCGAATGCACTCCAGCGGCGATGTCGTAAGCGTGTAAATCAGCGAGGCGTCGCCCGCCACGATCAGCCGCTCTTTGTTGCGCGTGATCGCGGGAGGGGACAGGATCTTTTGCGAGAATGTCAGCCGGGTCGTAATGCGGCCGCTTTCCAGGTCAATTTTGTAAAGGTGATGCCCCGAAGTCGCCAGATAGATCTGTCCTTGATCGATGAGCGGCGGCCCGGACGCGGCCTCGTCGATCGGTTGGTCCCAGATCGAGTCGCCGGTCTTTCGATCGAGCAACAGCAGCGATAGTCGATTTGAGTCGAAAACCAACACTCCGGGCCGCGACGTCTCGACTCTCACCGGAAAGAACGGACTGTCCAAGCCGATAACTCGCCGCCAAATCGGCTCGCCCGTCGCATGATCGACGGCGTAGCAGCAGTCCTTGGCCAGCACAAATACGGGCCGAGCCCCGGCTGGCTCTTCGGTGCGGGATCGCGTGTGCATGGCGAGAGTGAGCGCTCGGGGCCTTGTTTCTGCCTGCGCCCGAAGGGCCGGCTTTTTGAGATCCTCCCGAATGACGAGCGCCTTCTCGACGTCGAGCGTTTGACTCAGCAGTTTGCCGAGTTTGGGATCGGAGGCCACATCAGGATATCGGGCCAGCAGAGTGCGCCGCGCCGCAAGCGCTGCCATCGGATGCTTCGCCACGTTCTCTTTTTCGATCTCGCTCACGCCGGCTGTGACCACGTCGTGTTTGATGATGGCTTCTTGTGCGGTCGTAAAGGCCGACCGCAGCTTCGCGGCCACGTCAGCGGGCAGTTTTCCTTCTGGATAATATCGCGGGAGCATGGCTTCGGCCGCGGACGATAGATCGAGCAGACTGCGGTCCGCCGAACTTTGCGCCGATCCCGAGGCGCCCAGCGCAATCGTCGTCAAAAAGTTCACCAGGTCGGCATCGTGTTCGCGGAAGTCTTTGCGGTCCCGATTTGCCTCGATCGATTGCTCGACCGCTTCCAGTCCCCGTTTCCACGAGGGCGAGCCGCCGCCGATCTCCTTGAGGACCCTCGCGTTCCACATTTGGTAATGGGCGTCGACCGCAAGTTTATGCCCACTGTGCTTCGCGAGGAACTTTTGAAACATCTCGGCCGCCTGGCCGTAATGCTTGGCGTCGAATTCGGCCGTGGCCGCCTCGTATTCTTGGTTTGTCGATTCGCGTCCGATCACAAAATAAATCGCGGCCGCTGCCAGCCCGAGCGCCAAAGTTCCGCCGAGCATTCCCAGAATGACCGGGGATCGCAGCGCCTCCTGCTCACCGGGCCGCGCGGGCTTTGACGCTAGACGATCGGACAATCGTGTCCCAAGCGGGCGCAACCCTGGTGAAACGGCCACCGGCACATTGGTCTCTTCATCCTCCTCCGCCAGAATGGCGCCAATCGCGTCGCTGGTCGTCGCTGGGACGACCACGGCTTTTGGGTCGCCTTGCGCTCGTTGTCCCGCTCGCTTGGCAGCTTCCGCGCGCTGCAATCGCTCGCCCATGTCCGACCAGTTACTTTGGTGATACACGCCGCGATCCCAGCCATCGTGAGCCGCGATGCCCTCCTCGGTGACCGGCCTGAGCGGAACTTCCCCTAAAGGGAACACCGCACTTTCCTGTGACTTAGGGTCGGGGATCACCGGCAGCGCGGGGAGTGAGGGATCCGGTTCCGATTCATCGACAAGCGGGACACTGGCGGAAGCGGACGGACGAACATAGAGATCCGCTGGCCCAATCCGCATCACATCGCCGGCTTTGAGTGCCGAATGTCGAACAAGCGTCCCATTCACATCGACGCCGTCGCGGTTCGCGGACGCGACCTCGAATTCAGTGCCGTTCCACGCGACCCGGCAGTGGATCGGCGCAACGTCCGCGTCGTCGATGCAGATGTCGTTGGATGCATGCCGACCGATACAGATCGGCTGGCGGCGGGAAATCCGCAGGGTCTCAGCGGGCAGCGACCCGTTGTGAATTTCGAGGTTCAGTATCGCGGCCGGTTCATCCATCGTCAGTAATACACCTGGCGAGTGACCTCGAAGTCGTAACCTCCGGCCGACGCAATAACCGTGAAGAAGGTGCGCCGAATCTGCCGAACCGGCCGATCGCCGTAGTCTCGCTCCTTCACTGCCAGCATATTCTCCGTGGCAGGCGGGTAGAAATGGAAGATGATCGTGTCAGGGCCAATCGGAACGCCCGCCTTCGCAAACAGCTGAACATCCGCCTGCCGCCGCTTCCCTCCCTGCCAGGTAAAGAACAGACGCTTCTCCCCTTCGCCCGAGGCGGCGTTCCGCACCGTCGGCTTGTCGGCCGACAACTCGGACAAATAAGTCATGGTTCGATCGGGCATCAGAGCGCCAACCTCAATCCCAAAAAAGTCGAGCTGTTTTGTGTACTGGCTCAACGAGCCCTCGTCGGGGAAATAGACGTACCAGCGTTGATGCCGCGGCCAGCCCCCCTTGGAACCCGGACCACCACCGAGAGCCGGTTTGGTCCCGGTGCCGAGCGCAAAGCCCCCCTTCGGACTGGCAACTGGAGCCGTGTCGAGCTCTAGCTGATCGGACGAGCCGGACGTCACTGCTCCGGCCGCATCGGCGCTGGCCGCCTCGAGCGAAACGCTTTTCAAGACTTGCTCGACCTCGGGTCGGCTGTCGTCCGATGCTTCGCCGGGAGTCGCGTCGGCCCGCTCGGGGCCGGTCCCTTCCAGCTTGAGTGATTCGGTCGGAGAGCCATTCTCGATCCCACCGCTCTCGTCGGGGATGATCTCGATGGGCTGCTGCATCTTGGCAACGTGCGGCCGGAAACTTCCCCAGGCCAGAAACAGAAACCAGACTGCCACGATGAGCACCGCCAATAGCGCCACCAGGATCGACCAGATGCGGTCGTAACTTGTGACGCGAATGACGGGGGGCGCGGAGTGAGCGCGGCCGAGCCTCGCTTTACCACCCTGAGCGACAGCCATGGATTCTCGTTTCCGCTCTCAATGCGGATTTACCAGTGCGGATTTACCACTGCGGATTTGACCAGTAAATAAACATGCGAGGGGCTCAAAAGTGGCGGCGAATTCCAGGGATCGGTTGAGGCGGACCGGTCGGTCGCAAATTCCTGCTTCAAAGCGAGTTGCGACCCGTGGCGCCGATAGCACAACGCCTGAATTCAATGCTAGAAGTGCCACGGTTGGGTGTCAACGTGCAAGAGAACGCGGTGAACTGCCTGGATGCGGACCGGCGACGGCAAGCGCAGTTAGTACCGGGACCTGGTCGGTTTCGACCGAAATCCAGCGGAAAATCCCGGCGCTCAACCCGGTTTGTGATCGAGCAACCAGTCTTCGAGCGTGATCTGCTCGATGTAAGGAGCTCGCAAGAGGACCGGGTCGGTCGAAATCAACCTCTGCAGCCAACTGCGGCGGCGAATGATCGTCGTCATCGCCCGCACGCCGAAGCGTGCGAAGGGGCGCGAGTTGAGCTGCGTTTCCACGTTCATCGCGATCCGGCGAAACGTGTCGGGAAAGATGTTCGGCTCGGGGCCGACGTGGATGATCGTTTCGATGCCTGAGGCCAATGTTTTATCGACCACGTCCCAGACCAGCTGCGGGTGATCGACCCAGCGGTTGAGCATTTCGCGACTGTTGTAGTCGTTGTAGTCAAAACCGCCGGTCACGCAGGACAGGATCGGCGGCACGGGCGCGCGGAAGCCGCCCGGGACTTTCTCCAAAAGAACCGAGGCCCGATTGGGAATGTTCTTTTGCCACGTGATGGGAGTATGAATCGGCGGCCACTTGTTGCGATTCTTGCGCAACCGCGTGGTCTCGGGCAGCACGCCAACCATCCGCTCTTTGAACCGATCGAGCGTGTCACCCTGACCCATCAACAGGACGGTGTCCGGCGAGAGAACTGTCGAGACGGCAATCGTCCCTTTGCCTTCGTTGCTGATGTGCAGGCAAAGCTGGGTGATCTTGTCCTGCCCGAGAGCGGGGCCACGCGAAAACAGGATTCCCAAGGTGACGTCGTTGGCCAGCGACGAGGCCTCGTCGGCCAACTGCACCAAAGGACCGATCGCGGCTTCGATTGTGTAGACTCCGCACGCCACGAGCGCCGCAAGCTCGCCCAAGCTGTAACCCAGCGCGAGTTTGGCGTCGCCGATCGACACGTCGAACATGTCGTGCAGGATCTGCAGCTGTGCCATTTCGACCGCGACGATCAGACAAATGTCTTGCGCGTAACTCTTGAGTGTCGTCTTGGCCTTGCGATGGATGCGGCCGAGCAGATTCACCTTGCGGCCGGTGACGCGTGTGCAGATGCGCGAAGCGTCGTCCAGATGGCGGCGGACGACGGGCCCGTAATCTGGATGCGCCAGAAGCTCGGGCGTCCTGCCCAAGTTGGAAATGTTGTACCCGCGGAAGGTGAACGCCGTGTTCCCTACCCGTTTCTTAAGACCATTGTCCATCAGCGACCGTCGTGGCCTATGGGCTTAGTCATCGTAGAGAGCAGCTAATTGGTGCTCGAACTTGCCAATAATGTGGTTGCGACGGACCTTCAATGTGGCCGTCAACTCGTCGGCATCGAGCTGAAACGGGCGGTCGAGAACCAGAAACCTTTTCACGCGCTCGGGATTGCTGACTTCCTGCATCACTGCGTCGATTCGCTGGGCGAAGAACTCGTTGAGACAGGGAACCCGCAGAAAGCCGTCCGGCGACGACTCGATCTGGCACTTCAGCTCGGCCGCCTTCGCGCGGAGTTGCTCGAAATTCGGCACGATCAGAGCGCTCACAAACCTTCGCCCGTCGCCGTAGACCACCGCCTGGTCGATATAGATGTCGCTGACAAGCAGTCGCTCGAGCTCGCTCGGCGCGATGTTCTTGCCCGCAGACGTGATGATCAGATCCTTCTTGCGGTCGGTGATCGTGAGGTACCCGTCGGCATCGAGATGACCGACGTCTCCCGTGCGGAACCAGCCATCTTTTTCAATGACTTCGGCCGTCGCTTCGGGATTGCGCCAGTAACCCTGCATGATGTTCGGGCCGCGGACGAGGATTTCGCCGTCGGAGGCAATCTTGATCTCAACGCCGGGAATCGCCTTTCCCACTGTGCCGATTCGATAGTCGTCGACCCGGTTAAAACTCACAACGGGCGATGTCTCGGTCAGTCCGTAGCCTTCCAAAAGAGGCAGGCCCGCCTCGAAGAATCCCTGGCAAACGTGCTTGGGCAGCGGTGCGCCGCCGGAGGAAAGCTGGCGGATCCGGGGACCAAAAATCTTCTTGAGCGTGACGGTCCGCTGCTCGGGCGGCATGCATTCGACGCGAGTCCAGACCTTTTCGTAAAAGCGCGGGACCGAGGTCAGCCAGGTCGGCCACGTCTCGGCGAGGTTGACAATTAAAGTGTCCATCGACTCGGCGAGCGCCACGGTCGAACCCGCGATGGCCGGCACATAGAGGTCGCAGGTGCGGGCGTAGATATGGCTATAGGGCAGCCAGCTCAACAGAACATCGGACGGGTCGCGCGGGCCGATCTCGAGCGTCGTCTTTGCGTTTTCGAGTAGATTGCCATGCGTGAGCATCACCCCCTTGGGGTTACCCGTGGTGCCACTCGTGTAAATGATCGTCGCCAGATCCTTGCCGGTGATCTTCGATTCGCGGCGGAGAATCTCCTGCTGCTTATTGGCACGGCTTCCGCGCTGCATCAGGCCGTTCCAGGTGAGCACCCGGATCTTCTCGGTCGGCGAGACGACCGGATCGAACGAGACCAAAAACTCGAGATTTGGCAGCGCCTCGAGCACATGGAAAACTTTGTCGGCCTGATGCTGGCCGCTCACGATGATGCCGCGCGATTGGCTGTGGCCGACCTGGTATTCGACCTGTCGCGGGGCCAACGGGGCGTGCAGGGGAACGTCGGCGGCGGCCGTCGAGAGGACAGCTTCGTCGGCGATCAGCCATTCGTAGCGATTCTCGGACAGAATCGCGACCCGGTCGCCCGCGTTCACGCCCAGTTCGATGAGGCCGGCGGCCGCGCGGTCGGCCGCCCAGCGATATTCAGTCCAGCTCAGGTCGTGATAGAGACCGTCGCGCTTGAATCGCACGGCGGTTCGCGGACCGAGCAGCCCGCATTGGCTGCGATGCATGTCGGAGAGATTAGAAAATGACATCGTCCCGGACCTCCCCTCGCGCATCGCACCTCGTGAGTGGAAAACTCACTCACAAGCTTCAAAAATCGTGGCCACTCCCTGCCCCTGGCCGACGCACATAGTCGCCAGGCCATACTTCGATCCTTCGTTGCGCATCCGGTGTAAGAGCGTGGTCACGATCCGCGCGCCGCTGGCCCCAAGCGGATGCCCCAACGCGATCGCGCCTCCCCTGCGGTTCACGCGCTTTTCATCGCTCCCCAAAAGTCGCAGACACGCAAGCACCTGCACGGCGAACGCCTCATTGATTTCGATGCTGCCCAAGTCAGCAAGCGTGAGGCCGGCCCGGCGCAGCACCTTATGGATTGCAGGAACCGGGCCAATACCCATCTCGCTCGGATCGACTCCCGCGACGGCCATTGACCGAATTTTTGCCATGGGCTTGAGTCCCAGCTCCTGGGCCTTTTGCTCCGACATCACCAGCACTGCGGTTGCCCCGACGCTGACTTGCGAACTGTTGCCGGCGGTTACCGATCCACCAGCCGGATTGAAAGCGGCTGGAAGGCGCCCAAGCCCCTCGAGCGAGCAGTCGAAACGGATCCCCTGATCCTGCTTAATCTGGACCTTGCGCCCCTCGTCATCGCGGCCCCAGGTCGGTACCACTTCTGACTTGAAGCCCCCGCCCGTGGTGGCTTCGGCCGCCAATTGATGGCTGCGCACTGAAAACTCGTCCTGTTTCTGACGCGGAATTTGGTACTTCACGGCCATGTATTCGGCGGTGAGGCCCATGTTCATGATGGCTTCGCTGTGCTTGAAGAACAGACCGGGGGGTGGATTGTAGTCCTTGTTCATCGGAACGTGGTCCATGTGTTCCACACCGCCGGCAATCTGAACGTCCTCGCAGCAAGCCGCGACGTTCATTGCGGCGTCGTTGATCGCCTGCAAACTCGACGCGCAGTTGCGGTTGATGGTCACGCCGCCGGCCTCGATCGGCAAGCCGGCCATGAGCGCGATCGTCCGAGCGACGTCGAACCCCTGTTCACCCTGCTGCTGCACGCAGCCCCAACGCACATCGTCGACGAGGTGCGGATCGATGCCCGTCCGCTTGACGAGCGCATTGATGACGTGAGCGGAGAGCTCCTCGGCGCGGACGTCGCGGTAGATGCCCTTGTCAGAGGACGCTTTGCCAATCGGCGTGCGAACCGCGTCGATGACTACCGCATGTCTCATCTTGTCGCTCCGATCTCTCGAACTCTCGACTTTCGTGCGGGATCCGCCGTCTACTTCGTCGGGGTCGCTGCCGCAGGGGCGGTCGGCCGCGGATAAAACTTCTTCCCGGTTTTAGCCATTTCAACGAGCACCGGGCTCGGTTCAAATCGCTTGCCGAGCGACGTGTACTTCGAGGTGCGGTCGACAAGCGGCCCTGCCCCGACCGCATCGCACCAGCGAAGGATACCGCCTCGAAACGGCGGGAACCCGACTCCCAGAATCAGCCCCATGTCAACGTGAGCCGGCTCGCGGACGATCCCCTCTTCGAGCGTTCGAACCGCTTCGAGCAGCATCGACAAGAACAGCCGGTCCTCAATTTCCTGATCCGAGACCTCGCGTTTGGCCGTCCGGTGTTTTTCCAAAAACGGAACGAACGCCGGATCATCCGCCGGCTTGCCTTTTGTGCCGGCGAACTTGCGGAATCCGGCCCCCGACTTCTTGCCGAGTCGCTTCGCGGCGATCAGATCATCCAACAGCGAAATCTTAAGCGCCCGATCGCTATACGCGGCGGCGAGCACTTTGCCGGCGAAGCACGAGGTATCGAGGCCAACCATGTCCTGTAGCGCGATGGGCCCGACCGGCATGCCGAATTTCGTCGCCACGCGGTCGATCGCGTCCATCGACGCACCTTCGAGCAACAGCGCCAAAGCCTCGGTCATATAGGGCAACAGGATGCGGTTGACGAGGAATCCCGCGCAATCGTTGACGACGATCGGCGTTTTCTTGATGCGCTTGGAGAGCTCGACGATCGTGGCAACGGTCTCGTCGCTAGTCCGTTTGCCGCGGATCACCTCGACGAGCTGCATGCGATCGACCGGAAGGAAAAAATGCATGCCGATAAAACGGGCCTGATCGGGCCACGCCTCGGCCATTCGCGTAATCGAGATCGTCGAGGTGTTGGTCGCGAGAATCGCGTTTTTCTTGATGACCGTCGAAAGCTGGCGATAGAGGGCCGTCTTCAGCTCTTCGTTCTCGGTCACCGCCTCGATCACCACGTCCCGGTCAGAGAAAACCTGGTGCGTGGTCGAGGCGCTCAGTTGCGTGAGCAAGGCTTGCATGTCGGCCGGCGTGGCGCGACCGATTTTGATGCGGCTCATAACGACATCCGCTGCGCGGCGCATGCCGTCGGCGATTCGCGCGTCGTCGACGTCGACCATCACGGTCGGAATCGCCGACCGGGCGTGGGCCGTGGCGATCCCCGCGCCCATTTGACCGGCCCCCAGCACGCCGACCCGATTCACGGAACGCGCTTTGACATTGGGGTCGGTCACTCCTCGATCGCGAGCGAGAAGATTCTGCATGAAGAAGACGCCGATGAGAGCGGCGGAGGTCGGCGTCCCCACCACTCCCTGCGACTCTCTGAGCTCGATCTCGATCCCGTCAGCGAGCGGTTGATTGATTCCCTCTTTCATTGCCCGCAGCGCCGCTAGCGGCGCGGGGTATTGGCCCTTGGTCGCGCCGCGCACGGCCCCTTCTGAGACTCCAAAAGCAAAATTCAATTGATCGTCGCTGAGTCCCAGCGGCTGCTCTTTCTTTCGCCGCAATTCAATCCACTCGCCCGACTCGTGCGCAAAGTCGAGCAGGCGTCGACCTTCGTCGATTAACCGCTCTGGCGGTACGGCATCGAAGACCAAACCGCACTTCGCGGCCTCTTTCGCGTCGATGGGCTCCCCGGAAGTGATCATTTGGATTGCTTGCTGAACGCCGACGACCCGCGGCAAGCGCTGCGTTCCGCCCCAGCCGGGAATGATCCCGACTTTGACCTCCGGCAGCCCGATCTTGGTTGACGAATTGTCCGCGGCGAGGCGGTAGTCCATCGCCAATGTGATTTCAGTCCCGCCCCCCATGCAATTGCCGTCGATCAGCGCGACGGTCGGAAACGGGAGCCGGCTGACGCGGCCGAAGACTTCGTGCCCGGCCCTGAGCGCAGGAAGCACTTGCTCCTTGGTCGCGAAGGCGAGCGCCCCCATCTCCTTGAGGTCTGCCCCCGCGATGAACTGCCCCTTCTTTCCGCTCTTGAGCAATAACCCCCGCAGGTCTTTGCGCTTGCCGAGCTGATCGACCAGTTGACTCAACTCAGCCATCACCGGGCCGGAGAACGTGTTGACGCTCTGCTCGGGAACGTCAAACGTCACAAGGGCGATCGGCCCGTCGAGTTCTTCCAGGCGAAACGCGCTAGCCATTGCTGCTCCAGAAAGGGGGAGCGGTGAGGAATTGGTGGTGATCAGGCGGCGCAAGGAGCCCGAGCCGAGCGGCTCGGACTCCCTAGAATTACCAGTCAGACCGTCGCCTGCGGTGCCCTCAGGGCTGATAGGGCATCAGGATTTCGACCTCTTCGACGCCCGCAATCGCCTTGAAGCCACCCTCGGCGATATCCGACCCGAGTTTCGTCGTCAGGCGGAAGTCTTCGGCGGTCGGACGCTTGCCGGTGAGTTGCCGGCGGATATCGCGACCCAGCACGATCGCCGCCGTCTTGACCAATTCATCGGACTGCCGGGATGCCCAGAGCGCTGTGTTGAGCATAACGATCATGCTCTGAATGCGCTGCGACAGCTCGACCATCGTGCACTGTCGGTCAGCAAGTTTGAGCTGATTTTTCTGCATCAGGCGGTCAACTTCGAGGCGGCTGCCCTGCAGATTGTCGGCCGCGAACTGCGCCAACTCCGAGAGTGACGGTGGCATCGACGGCAGCTTGGCCCGCACAGGTCCCGCCACCATCTCGTTCGCTCGCCACTTGAGCCACGGCATCGCCGCCGGACCAAGCTTCATGAGGTGCGCCGGATTTGCCATGTTGGGCTGCTTGATGCCGGCGGCGTACAGGGCTTTGCCGATCGGTTCGTAGTACTTGTGCCCATGCTCCTTAATGAGCGACTTGAAGAAGCCCATGCAGAGCATCTCGCCTTCGCCCTCGTAGATGCACGGAGCCAGATACTCGTGCACGTTGTCGCCAAAGATGTGGCCGTGCAGGAACGAGCGACCCCCGTGCGTCTTCATGAACAGGTCGATTGCGGCTTCCTTGAGCGACTCGCTACCGAAAATCTTTGCGACCGTGCATTCCATTTCGCCGCGATACCCTTCATCCAACAGCCACGAGCACCAGTCGATCAGTGCGTCGCAGCCCACGATGAGAGCCGCCATCCGCCCGATCCGCCGACGGACCAGTTCCCGCTTGACGATGTGCTCACCGTAGGTATTGCGGAATTTGGCCCAAGGCAGCATGTTGGCCAGCATCAGCCGCATGCCCGCGGCGCCCGTCGCGCAGACGGCCACGCGGCCGCGGTTCAGACCGTGGTAACCAACGGTCAATCCGTCGCCACGAGTCGGTTGCAGTAAGTTCTTCTTGGGAACTTTGAAGTTCTTGAAGATCATGCCCTGGTTGTAGGTGTGCTTGAGGGCATGCAGGCCGTAC
>DASZIA010000589.1:0-6928 GCA_035949535.1 Planctomycetaceae bacterium
CCGGCGCGAGATTGTGCTCAACGAGCAAGTCGACGACATCCAGAAGAAGGAGCGGATGCTCGAACTGACTCAGCACAAGCTGTCCGATCGCGGCAAGGCCTTGGAAGTCCGCGAACGGGAGCTCGAGCGGATCCTCGCAGACGAACAAGAGCAGCTCTACAAGATCAGCGGCCTCGACAAGAAGGCCGGCACCGAGATGCTGCTCGAGCGCCTCGACCGTCAGCTGAAGAACGAAACCGGCGCTCTGATCCTGAAGTTCCAAAACGACCTCAAGGCCCAGTGCGATCGCCAGTCGCGCGAAGTCCTGGCGATGGCCATCCAGCGCTATGCCGCCCCGCACACTTCAGAAACCACCGTCTCGACCGTCGACATTCCCAACGACGAAATGAAAGGTCGAATCATCGGCCGAGAAGGGCGCAACATCCGCGCCTTCGAAAAGGAAACGGGGGTCGACGTCATCGTCGACGACACGCCGGGCGTGGTCATCGTTTCGGCGTTCGATAACGTCCGCCGTGAAGTGGCCAAGCTGGCGATGATCAAGCTGATTCAGGACGGGCGGATTCATCCCAGCCGCATCGAAGAAGTCGTCCGCGAAACTCAGAAAGAAATGAACGATCGCATCCGGCACCTGGGCCTCGAGGCGGCCCAGGAAGCCGGCGCGGCCGGTCTGCATGAAAAGCTGATTGAGCTGATGGGCCGGCTCAACTTCCGCGTCAGTTACAGCCAGAACGTGCGGCGGCACTCGATCGAAGTCGCCCATCTGACCGGCATGCTGGCCGAGCAACTGGGACTCGACGGGGCGCTCGCTCGCCGCTGCGGTTTCTTGCACGACATTGGCAAGGCGGCCGACCACGAAATGGAGGGTGGGCATCCCGCCGTCGGGGCTGAGCTCCTCAAACGGTACGGCGAGCCGCCTGAAGTGGTGCACGCGGCGCTCGGCCATCACGACGATATCCGCGTCGACCACGTTTACACCGTGCTCGTTGCCGCGGCCGATGCGATTTCCGCGGCCCGTCCGGGGGCCCGCCGCGAGACGCTCGAAAAGTACGTCAAACGACTCGAGGAACTCGAGTCACTGGCTTGCGGATTTCCCGGGGTCGAGCAGGCGTACGCCGTGCAGGCGGGGCGCGAAATTCGCGTGATCGTCGATGCCCGGCAGATCAACGACCGCGAGGCGGCCAAGATGTGCCGCGATCTCGCCAAGGCGATCGAAGAGACGCTCACGTATCCCGGCGAAATCAAGGTGCAGGTCTTGCGGGAGTTTCGGACTGTAGAGTTCGCGAGGTAAGAGCCGCACACGAAAGTAAGCGGTTTTTCCGCTGAAAGAACCGGCGGGCTGACACCCGCCGCTCGCCAATTATTCTGTCGGCACCAGAGCGCTAAACGCACGCTCCGACGCGCTCTCACCGCTCTGCACACAGTCGGGAATGCCGACGCCTTCGTACGCGTTGCCCGCTAGCGCCAGCCGCGGATGCTCAGCGAGCAGCGTTCTGATCCGTGTCACTCGATCGAGGTGACCCACGTGGTATTGCGGCATTGCCCGCTCGTGGCGCGACACCCGCACAAAGCTCGGCTCTCCCCGCACGCCCAGAAGGTCCGCCAGTTCCGAGCGCACAATCTGTGTGAGTTCCTGATCCGTCCGCTGGAGTAGTTCGGGCTGAAGCGCACCTCCCACGAAGGTCCTCAGCACGACTTTTCCAGCGGGCGCGCGGCCCGCGAACTTACGGCTGGCAAACGAGACGGAAAGAATTTGACGCCCCTCAGCGGCTGGAATGACAAGCCCGGACGCGTTTAACGGATGTTCGATGTCGCGCTCGTGATGCCCTGTGACCACGATGGCGCTTGAGGCATACTCGACGGCACCCAGTGCCGCGCTCAGGTGGGAATCGAGCTGGGCCAGCAATCCGGCCGCGCGATGCGCCGGCAGCGCCACGATCACGACGTCGAACGCCAGGTTCCGTCCCTCCGACGTCTCTAAAGCGAAGCCCGCATCGCTCTCGGCACGCCGACGAAGTGTGCGGATCGCTGTCCGCCGGTGAATGACACCCGACTGCTCGATGCGTCGGACGAGCGCGTCGACCAATTCACACATCCCGTCTCTAAAAGTCGCAAACAGCCCATAGCGGGCGCCGCTCTCACGCGGTCCGGATTCGACGGAGGGCTCCACTTGCTCTCGTTGCTGGCGGGCCGCTCGGATCAAGCTGCCGTGTTTGCGTTCCATCTCGATGAATCGGGGCAAGGTGGCCGCGAGGCTCAACTTCTCCGGATCGCCCGTATAGATGCCGGCCACGAGCGGCTGCACGAGCCGTTCGAGAGCTTCCCGCCCCAGGCGACGCCGAACGAACGCAGCCACGCTCTCGTCGCCGGCCTCTGTTCGCCGCGGAATGACGTACTCCAATCCCAGCCGCAGCTTCCCGAGCGGGCTGAAGATCGGCGAGGCAAGCACGGGCAAGATGCGCGACGGCGCCATGAGCAGGAATCCGTCCGGAATCGGCACCGGTTTTCCGCGCCGCAGCACGAGGGCCTGGCGATGGGTCGGTTCCGTCGCGATGAGCCGCCCCTCCAGCTCGAGCCTGCGACAAAGCTCGAGGACCGCCGGCTTGTTCGTGATGAACGAGTCGGCGCCCAGCTCGGCAATGCAGCCGTCGATTCGCTCGGTCTGAATGGCGCCGCCAAGCCGCGAGCTGACTTCGAATAGCTCGACCCGAACGCTCTTACTTGCCTCCTTGGCCAGCTCGATTGCGCGGTGAGCCGCGGCAAGTCCGCTAATGCCGCCCCCAATCACCGCCACGTGGACGAGGCAATCCTCTCGAGCGGAAGGCTGTGATTGGAGAATTTGAACCTCGGGACTCATGCAAAGACCGACAGCTGCAATTCAAGTTACGGGCGGGCCGCTCCCATCTCATGCACCATCGCCACGAGAGCTTTTGCGTGTTCGGGATTCGTCTCTGGGAGCACACCGTGTCCGAGATTGAAGATGTGACCCGGCCGCCCTCCTGCGGAGTCCATAACAGCCCGAGTCTGTGACTTCAACGTCGCGAGGTCCGCCTGCAGAACGACCGGATCGAGATTTCCCTGCACGGCGGTGTCGTAACCGAGGTGCTTCCAAGCGTCCCCGAGATCAACTCGCCAATCCAGGCCGATGATCGATCCGCCAGCCTCGCGCTGCAGCGGTAGAAGCGCGGGATTGCCGGTCAGAAAATGAATCGCCGGCACTTGGGCCGGCAAAAGGTCAAAGATGCGCTTGGAGTAGGGGAGCGCGTACTGCTGATAGTCGCTTGGCGACAAGCAGCCGGCCCAAGTGTCAAAAACTTGGACGGCCTGGCAGCCCGCCTCGATTTGTCGTTCGAGATAACCCACGACAGAGTCGGCGAGCCGCTGCATGAGGCCGGTCCACAGTTCGGGGCAGGTGTACATCACTCGTTTCGTCCGCCCGAAGTCTCGCGAACCTCCGCCTTCGATGGCATACGACGCCAGTGTGAAGGGCGCGCCGGCAAAGCCCAAAAGCGGAATCCCCGCCGGCAGCTGCTTTCGCACGAGCCGAACCGCGTCGTAGACAAAGCCCAGCTCGTCCAGATCGCACGGACGCACGCGCTTCAAATCGTCCGGCGTGCGGACCGGGTTATGGATTCGCGGACCGTCGCCAGGTGTGTATTCGAGCTGAAATCCCATTGGCTCGAGAATCGGCAAAAGATCAGCAAACAAAATGGCCGCGTCGACGCCGAGCGCTTGTTGGGCGCTCAGCGTGACCTCTGCCGCCAGTTCGGGCCGCTTGCACAGCTCGAGGAACGAGACATTGTCGCGGACGCTCCGATACTCGGGCAGATAGCGGCCGGCCTGACGCATAATCCAAATGGGCGTCGTGTCGACCGGCTCGCGGCGGGCGGCGCGCAGGAATCGACTGTCGTAAAGCTCGGGCGTCATTCATTGGCTCCGAGCCAATCTTAGCATGACAGCCGAACGGGCGCTCACTGGCGAGCGGCGGGTGTAAGCCCGCCGGTTCTTTCAGCGACCGTATCGGTTTGGAACGGCAAGCAGCTTCGGTGCGGCCTCGAGCGTTTGCGCGACAAGCTGTCCCATACGCGTCGGGACCGCCTCGACATCGACCGGAAGAAGGCGTGCGCGGATCGCGTCGCTGGCCGTGGGACCGATTGAGCCAATGACGCACCGGCGAGCCGCGATCAGCCACACATCCGCTTGCCCCAGGCTCGCCGCGACCTCCAACACCGAATCAAGCTGATTGGCGCTGGTGAAGAGGAGCACGTCGAATTGTCCCGCCACGGTTTCGCGAATGGCCGAGCGCAGCGGTTCGACATCTTCCGGAAGAGCCCAGGTGTAGATAGGAACTTGCTCGACCGTCGCTCCCCTTTGGGTCAGCTCGTGCACGAACTCGGGGCTCGGTCGGCCGTATTCCTGCACCGCGATGCGTTTGAAAGCGACGGCATCGGCGGCCGCCATCGCCGCCAAAAGCTCTCGCCACGTGTTCGGCTCCTCTGCACGAATTGCGATCGGGACCTGCCATTCGCGGAGCACAGCCGACGTCTTCGGCCCACGGACCGCCACGGTCACCCGGCGAAGAGCTGCTAGAACAACCTCGCGATCGAAGCGCGTTGCGGCCGTATCCAGAAGCGCGCGGGCGCCCACACCCGTCAGGAACACGACCACGTCGATCTTTTCCGCGAGCAGAGCTTCCGCAAACGCAAAGACCGGAGAGTTCGATTCCAACGGCACTTCGCGCATCGACGGCACGACCGTGGCAGCGGCTCCCTGACGCTCGATCAGAGATCGCATCTCTTCGGCGCGACGACTCTCAAAGCTGCAGACTCGAAGCACGTGGATAGTCCGAAATTCGCGATGCAAATTCGCGATCGTGGCGAGCGGCCGGTGTCAGCCGGCCAGTTCTCTGTTTTCTCCGACGCACCGCGAAGCGTTACTCGCCGATCGTCTCAGGGCGTTGGGAAATCGGCAGTGAAAGCCAAGAACCGGCGGGCTGACACCCGCCGCTCGCCGGAGACTTCGCAGTTCCGATCCCATTGTACGATCGGAAACGGGTTCGCTCGCGCAAGAAAAGCACGCCGCAGGTAACGGTTCTGAAACGGCCGACCGGATGAGCGGAGGCGCTTTCCCGGAATCACGCCGAAGCGCGTCCGGCTCCACTTTCCGGCCGGCCGTTCCAGTGCCGTCGGGCGAAGGTCTGGGTGACGAAGAACCCAGGCTGTGAAGGGCGAGCAGCATTGCTCGCGATTCTCACCTAAGGCAAACAGTGTGCCAGCGATGCACGGACTGCGAATTTCGCGTTTTTCCCGAGGAATTCTGCGGATCGAGCCGAGCCGCGCTTTTGCCAGCCGCGCAGAGGTGCCTTGACCTTATTCATGTGCTGTCGAAGAATCGGGCGAGTGCACTGTTTCGCGGCCAGGGCTCTCGGGTGGTGGTGACACCGACTTGACCGACCCGCTTGGACAGCCGTATTCTGCCAGGGCGATGCAGAGCATTCCGATGGGCTGGCTCGAATTTTCGGGACGTCATCAGCGATCCGAAGTTCCTCCTCGGTAATTTGGCGTCCCAGGGCAGGCTGAGTCGACGCCGGATGGGAGCATCCCATGACGAACAACGAATCGGTGGCCGACGATAAGACCCGGCCGGGCGCGTCCGCCCCTCAACCTTCCGGTCCCTCGATCGAAGTTGCCTCTGATGAGGACTGGAAAAACCGCGTCAAAGCTGAAGACGCGGCTCTCGATCAGCAGTTCCGCAGTCAACCCGCGGAGACCGCAGGCAGTGCGGAACCCCCTGGGACCGCTCAGCGGGCGGGCTCGCAGGCGCCTCGGGAGACGGGTCGCTCGCAGCAGCGAACGGCACGGGAAATGCCCGAGCCGACCTTCGGGGATCTGGTCGGGCTGCTCTCGGCGCAGGCCATGATGTTCCTCGGTGTGATCCCGAACCCGTCGACTCAAAAGGCGGAAACCCAGTTGCCGACGGCGCGGTATTTCATCGACATGATTAGTATTCTGGAGGAGAAGACCGCGGGCCAACTCACGAAACAAGAATCTGACGTTCTCGAAGAGACATTACACTCGTTGCGCCTGACCTACATGGAGCGTTCCAAGCAAACCGCATAGTGAGGTTCGCTTGGCCGCTTTGAGAAATCCCGCGGGCCGTCGCCCGTTTATCCCTCGATTGGTTCGTGCCGCCGTTCCGTCGAGTGGGCCCTGCAATCATGAAAACGACCCATCCCGCACACTGGCGGTCTTACGTCGACCCGTCGCGCTGGTTCCGGGTGTGGCATCCGCCGGGGTGGACCCTCGTCGAATCGGGGGGTGAGGCGCAACTGGTGGCGCCGGGACAGGGAGGCTTGTTGCGGCTCGTCGGGCGCTGGCGCGCGAATTGGAACAAAGTCGATTTCGACACAATCGTCGATCCAGAGCAGGTCTTTCCCGACAGCCGCCACGTGCGACACACGCGGCCGCTCGACGGCCCCTATCCCTCCATCTGCACAGAGGGAGAATCCAACGACCTGGCGAAGCTGGCCTGGTGGAAGCGCTGGATGCGCCCCCCCCAATGGCGTCCGTGGAAGCTGTGGAGCGCACGCTATAAGTCGGTCTGCGTGGTCGCCACGTTTCAGACGACCGGCCGCCGCGACCCCGAGCTGGAAACGCTCTCGACGATGATCATGAACTCGCTCGAGTTCGCCGACGAGCCGCCCGATCCGCCGCACATCTTTGCCGACCGGGTCGTACGGATCGCCCGCGATCGGTTTCCGTCGCTCAAATGTCACCGCAGCGACGAATTTCGCGTGCAGCTCGGTGAATCGAACATCAACCTGTTCAACTTCTATCGCAATTACGTGCAGGAGCCCGAGCGCTTCGAGGACATCATTCTCCCGGCGCTGGCGACGGTCGCGCAGGTGCAAAAGTGGGACTCGGCCCAGTCG
>DASZIA010000590.1:0-20449 GCA_035949535.1 Planctomycetaceae bacterium
GCGTTGACGTGCAGGCTTCCGAGCAGCTGCCGGCTTACGTCGGTGTCGGCGTCTGCGTCGTCGTGAGCGTCGGACTGTTCTTCTTTCCGGGCCCCTTGTGGGACGTCGTGTCTCAGTTTTCGACCTAAGCCACTCCATGTCTCCGAGTCGGACCCGATGAAATCCGATCTCACCGGCAAAGTCGCGCTCGTGACCGGCGCAGCCCGCGGCATCGGGCAAGCGATAGCCGATCGCTTCGCACAAAACGGCGCCACCGTCTATTACACCGACGTCGACGCGCAAGGGGCCGTCGCGGCGGCGTCTCGATCTCCTGGTTGCGAGTCGGCCCTTCTCGACGTCACTAAATCCGACCAGGTGAGCGCGCTGATCGACCGGATCGAGCGCGAACGCGGGGCGCTCGATATCGTGGTCAATAACGCCGGCGTCAACACGCTGGCCAACCGGGTCACGATTGACGAATTCCCCCGCGCCGAATGGGACCGCATCCTGGACGTTGACTTGAACGGCGTCTACGAAGTCAGCCACGCCGCCGCCCGCGTGATGAAGCGGCAAGGCTCTGGCCGCATCGTCAACATCGCCTCGATTGCCGGACTCGTGCCGCTACGGCTGCAGTCGGCCTTTGTCGCGGCCAAGGCCGCTGTCGTGAACCTGACGAAGTCGATGGCGCTGGAACTGGGGCCGTCGGGTATTCTCGTCAACGGCATCGCCCCTGGCTCGACGCTCACCGAGGGAACGAAGCAGCTCTTTTACGGCCCCGGCGGAACCTTTAACGCACGGGTGCAGGAGATGCTCGACCACGTGCCGCTGGGCCGCCCCGGCACGACCGACGAGATCGCGGTTGCCGCACTGTTTCTGGCCGACCCGGAAAACAGCTACATGAACGGCCACATTTTGGTGGTCGATGGCGGCTGGATTGCCGGATACCATCGGCAGTTTTAGGAAGATCCGATCGCTGGCGGTCGCGGGCCTCGCACCGGCAGAATCGCGATGCCTGTTCGGGGACCTCGAAGATGGGGATCCGTCTTAGGATCTTTGCTGTCGATTTGAACCGATTTGACCCAGTCCTCGACGACACGCTTGAGGACTGGCTCTGGCGGCACCAGCGTACTGCTCGACCGTCGGAACCGCTCAGCGCATTGCGTTGGTACGACGGCAAGACCAATGACAACTACGGCTCGATACAGTCGAAAGATGTCACTTGGAGCTACACAGACAACGTCGGCAGGCGAGTGACGCGAAAGCTCACCAAGACCAAAGCGCAGGACGTACCATTCCTTCAGCAGACGGTCCGCAGCTTTCTCAACGGCGGGTCTGCGTACGACTTGTACTTTTTCCTTCGAGCACTCAGCGAGTGCGACGCATCCGAATTTGTGCATTGCATCACGGACGGCGGCCGTCGCTGGTGGATCGGCTGCGTCCTCTGTCAGGCAAGGAAAGTGCTTTGCACGGAGGACTACCAGAGACTGGAGCTGCTCTTCCGCAAGGTCTTGCGCGGTTACAACTGCGGCGACCCCATTCCCATGGACGACGTTGGTGTCGATCTTTCGGGATTCCCAGTAACTCCGGAACCCGATAGCGATTTAAGAATCGGATTCTGGACCCGCTCAGAAGCGCTTTGTGCCGGCGAACGAACTCGCGATCTTCTGGCCGCGGACGTCCGATTCAGCCGTCCGCCAGCATCGCCCGACATGTATCCTTCAGACGAGGATTGTGACGCTTGGGCTCGATCGGAGCTTGAGGGGCTCACCCAATTGAACGACCAATGCGACAATGTGGTTGCCTTGACTTTCATCGGCTGAAAACAAGCGGCAATCAGGCGATTGGGCCGCTTTAGTGCTCTGTTCGGCCCTACGACACTAGCCACGGACCCGGATTTTCGATTCCCCTGCGCAGAGTCTGCAGAAATTTCGCCGCGGGCGCGCCGTCGACAATGCGGTGGTCGAACGTCAGGCTGAGGACCATCTGGTCGCGTGGCACGATCTGTTCGCCAACGACTGCCGCGCGCTTTTCGATGCGACCCAGGCCGAGGATTGCGCACTGGGGGACGTTGAGGATCGGCGTGAAGGCGTCGATACCATAGGCGCCGAGGTTGCTGATCGTAAATGTACCGCCCGTGAGTTCCGCAGGAGCGAGTTGCCCGCACTCGGCACGCGTCGTCAAGTCGGCTAAGCGTGCGGCGATCTCGCGAATGCCAAGCGCCGGCACATCGCGCACCACGGGGGCCAAGAGTCCGGCCGCTGTGTCAATCGCCACCGCAATGTGAATCCCCTGCCGCGTCTCAATTCGGCCGTCGATCCATTGCTGATTGAGATGCGAATGCTCGGCGAGCGCGTGGGCGGCCAACTTGGTGATTAAAGCCAGATAGCCCGGCGTGACAGTCTCAGATTCAGTTGCCGCGGCTTTGAATTGCGCCCTCAGATTCACAAGATTGGTTGCGTCGGCGGTTGTCGTCAGGGTGACGGGAGCTGTCGACTGCGCGCCCGCGGTCATGCGGGCGGCAATGGTTCGACGCAGTGCCAAGCGCGAGGCATTTTCTGTTGACTCCGTAGCGACGGGCGGACTTGAGCGCCCAGTCGGTCTGTATCCACCCGCAACCGCGCGCACATCTCGCTCGCGGATGCGGCCGCCGCGACCGCTGCCGTTCACTTCTCGCCAGTCGATTCCCAACTCGTCCGCGACGCGAAGGGCGCGCGGGGAAATTCTTAGACGCACGGTCGCCGATCCGAGTCGCCGATCCGAGCCGTGCTGTCGCGAGCCGTGCATGCGAGAGCCGAAGCTCGGCGAACCCGGTTCGTGCTGCGGGGGTTCCATCGGAATTTCCGGCTGTGAAGGTCGCGGAACCTCCGGCCCGGGCTGGTCCGGTCGGGCCGGTTTTGGCTGTGGCACTTCTGGTTTCGGTTGCGGAACAGACGGCTTTCCGGGCTGCGGCTTCTTGGGCTCGGTCGTGGAAAACGGATCCGCCTCGTCGGCAGTCGCCAGGAAAGCCAGCGTCACGCCGACGCGAACCGGCTCGCCGCTCTCGGGTGCTTGGGGGGAAATCCGCAGGATGCCCGAGCCAATCGCTTCGACGTCCTGGATGGCTTTGTCGCCCTCAATCGAGAAGAGGGGTTGGCCCGCCTGGACGAAGTCGCCTTCGCGTTTGAGCCATTCGACGAAGGTGCCTTCCTCCATGCTCCATCCGAGGCGCGGCACTTTGATCTCGACGGGCATCCGCAGTTCTCACTCTTCCAATAGGTCGCGGATCGCGCGGGTGATTGCCGCGACGTTGGGCACGACGGCCGCCTCGAGCGGTGGACTGTAAGGCGTGGGCGTGTGCAATCCGTTGAGCCGCCGGATTGGCGCATCCAATTCGTCGAAACCTCGATCGGCGATTTGCGCGGCGATTTCCGCGCCGACGCCGAACGGTGCGAACGCTTCGTCCACGATCAACAGTCGACCTGTCTTATCGACCGATTCGAGCACGGTCTCAACGTCCAGCGGAGCAATGGTGCGCGGATCAATCACCTCGACCGAGAGGCCTTCACCTGCCAGCGTCTCGGTTGCTTTCAGTACGTGCTGGGCCATGAGCGCCAGCGCAACCACGGTCACATCGCTGCCCGTGCGAAGCACGGACGCCTGGCCGAACGGTATTTCGTAATCGACTTCCGGAACCGGCCCTTTGAGCGTCAACAGCTCGCGATGCTCCAGAAACAGCACCGGATCGTCGCACCGCAGCGCGTGGAAAAGCAGCCCCTTGGCGTCCGCGGGGTTCGACGGCAGGACCACCCGCAAGCCGGGAAAATGCGCGTACATCGGATAATAATTCCCCGAATGGTGAGTCGCCGCCGAGTGTCCGATGCCCACGCAGCCGCGGAGCAGGATCGGCAATCTGAGGCGGCCGCTGCTCATGTACTGCATTTTGGCGATCTGGTTGAGGATCTCACCGACGGCGTCGAGGATGAAGTCGGCGAACATGAAATCGATCACAGGCCGCGTCCCAATCATCGCGGCCCCGCCGCCCAGTCCGACAAAACCGCGTTCGCAGATCGGCGTGTCGCAGAGCCGGTCGGCCCCGAACCGATCGTAAAGACCGATCGTCGTCTTGAAGTTGCCGCCGCGTTTGCCGACTCCCTCGCCCATCACGAAGATCATCGGGTCAGCTTCCATAGCCGAGGTCAAAGCCTCGTGGGTGGCCTGCATCCAATTTGTGACGCGTCCGCTGGGGCTGGGCCGCGCCGCTATCGACACCGCCTCGACCGGGCTGAATACGTGGTCGGTTGCGGTGGACGGCTCGGGCCAGGGACTCCCCTCGGCGAAGCGGACAGCCTCTGCGATCAGGTCCGCGATTTCGGAATCGAGTGCGTCGAGTTGATCGGGATCCGCGAGTCCTTCATCGCACAGCACCTTTCGGAGGCGTGCGATCGGGCAACGGCCCTTCCAGCCATCGACTTCCTCGCGCGTGCGGTAGCCGAAGTCTCCCATTCCCTCGGCGTGCGGTCGCGTGCGGTAGGTCTTGCACTCCAGCAACGTCGCCCCCTCGCCAGCCCGGGCTCGTGCCACGGCTTCGCCAGCGGCTCCCGATACCGCAAGCACATCGTTGCCGTCGACTTCAATCCCCGAAAGTCCGTAAGCGGCGGCTCGTGCCGCAACGCTGGGGTTGCCGCTCGAGTAACTGAACGGCACCTCGGTAGCGTATTGGTTGTTTTCGCACACAAATAGGACCGGCAGATTCCAAATGGCGGCCATGTTCAGGCCTTCGTGAAAGGCCCCGTTGTTGACGGCCCCGTCGCCGAAAAAGGCGACAGCCGCGCGGTCGCATTTGAGAATCTTGAAGCCGTAGCCTGCCCCGGCCGCCTGTAAGATACACGGCCCCACGATTCCGCTGGTGCCCATGAGGCCGATTTCGGGGGCGAACAAGTGCATGCTTCCCCCGCGGCCGCGAGAACAGCCGGTCGCCCGCCCAAACAGCTCCGCGATCAGCTGTCGCGGCTCCAAACCCTTGGCCAGCGCGTGGCCGTGCCCCCGGTGGGTGCTGAAGACGACGTCGTCCGGTTTGAGGTGAGCACACACTCCGGCGGCGATTGCCTCTTGGCCGACGTACGTGTGACAGGCCCCGTGGACCAATCCGCGCTGGTGGCACCGAGCCAGTTCTTCTTCGCACTGGCGAATGACCTGCATCGTGCGGTAAAGACGCAGCCGCGTCTCCGCTTGCGCACCCCGTTGGAGTCGAGTGGCCATGAGATCCTGCTGTTTGGAGACAGGGGCCCCGATGATCGGGGCCTCTTCTGCAGGATAATCAGACCACCGAGGCGGCGTAAGTGTCGATCTGGGTCGCGGAGCCGCCGTTCACTCAGCCGTTTCGCAAAAGCCGACGTCGGCGGGCGCGAGTCGAACGGTACATGATCCGTTCGCCGTCCTCAGATTCCACAAAGAAGTTGCCGGCCAGAATGCGGTAAAAGAGCAGAATGATGAACGCGCCACCGGTGCCGGCGGCGAAACCAGCCGTGCTGATCGGCATGATCCTCTGACCGTGGAAGAAAAAAGCGATCACGCCGCAGCCCAGAACCGACCCGACGATTCCCATCAGCGTCGTGCCGAGAGCACCACCAGGATCGCGGCCCGGCATAATGGCCTTGGCGGCCAGGCCGACCAGCGTTCCGAACCCGACCCACAACAAGACTTCGTGGGCCGCTTGTTGGAGAATCAGGGTAATTTGGGGACTTGCCATCCGTGGCACCAGCGACAAGGGGCGCTCAGCCGCCTCATCGTTATCGTCTCGGCCCAGCGGATCGCTGTAACAGTTTCAAGCGGCCAACATCGGCGTTGGAGGTTTGGGAGTTCTACGAAAACAAGAAGCCGGCAAAGACCCTGCCGCAGCCGTGCAGCGGGTCTTCGCCGGCCAAAAGGAGGGAGAGCGCCGTCGCGGATTCGACGCCTCGTGCCGAAGCTTATTGTTGCCGGTACTGTTGGCAATAGGGGCAGGAGTTCTGGACGGGCATGCGAGTCGCGGGCTCAGCCTTTTGGAAGGCTGTCAAAATCTGATCCCACATCTGTCCATAGAGCGTCTCACTGGTCTGGTAGACCTGAAACGACTGCGCATTGTCGATGATGGCAACGTGGGGGAGCTGGGGTGATCCAAATAGGGACTGGACCTTCTGACCGTGCGGCGTCGACGTGTCGATCACCGCAACCACGTAGTTCTGAAGCAGGTCTCGCCGAACGCGCGTCTTCTGCACGTCTTCAAGCGAGATCAAGGAGACCTTCGCGCCCTTTGCTGGATTTAAGATCACCAGCATAGGCTTCTTCGCCTGTTTGGCGGCGCGGTAGGCCTGCGTGTAATTGTCGTACGAAGACGGAGCAACTTGGGCCTCCGTCGGCGGGGCAGTATTCGTCGCCGCTACGAACTTGTCACTGGCAGCCGCATTGGCAAACAGTAGAAGGGCGAAACCAACGGACATGACTCTTCCTTTCTTCATCCATTCGAGACTCGGTCATCCAGGACCGCACCAAGTAATCGACTTGGTTCCCACGGCCCACCGTCTTTCCGCGAAGGTTCCAATGTGGCGGCCCACAAGCCGAGGGTCAAGTTCCCGGACGGATAAAGTTGGCAAACTTCAGCCACAACTCCCATCTTTGCTATATTGTCAATCTGTGAAAAATTTTGGCGCACTAACTCACGCGAGTTGACATCAAGACGGCCTCTCGATTGCCTCGTCGCGGCTAGTTTGGGAAGAGACGCAAGATTTGCGGGTCGTCGAGGCGCTGCGCGACGAAAGTCGCGCAGCTGAAGTCGTGATGGCGGCTGTGCTCGTGCGGGATCGAAACAGCCACCGCGCCGGCCGCGGCGGCTGATCGTGTCCCGATCTCGCTGTCCTCGAGCACGAGCATTTCTGACGGCCGCACCCCAAGCCGACTGGCCGCCGTGAGATAGATCTCAGGGTGGGGTTTCCCCTCAGTGACGTCTTCGGATGTCAGCAGCAGGTCGAAGCGCTCGACCAGCTCGAACTTCCGCAGGACCGACTCGATGTAAGGCCGACGCGAGGAGGTAGCCACCCCCTTGGGAAGTGCCCGACTTTCAATCTCGGCCAACAACTCAATCAGCCCCGGCATGGGGGCCACGTCCGTCCAAAGCATGTCCTGAAAGATGGTCCGCTCCTCGGCCCGCAACTCGGCTGCGGACTCGGTGAGTCCCAAAGCGGCGATCATCAAGGGAAACGCTTCGTCGGCCCGCCGACCCATCATCAAGGTGAGAAGTTCGGGCGTCATTTCGAGGCCGCGCCGACGCAACAGCTCTTGGCCGGAGCGGTTGAAGATCTCCTCCGTATTGAACATCAGGCCGTCGAAGTCGAAGACGACGGCTTTGATCGCCCCCATCTGCGGTCGCTCCCTCTTAATTTGCGGGTGGCTGGGCCTTTCGGTAACTCAGGTCGAGCACATCCATCGGATGAGCGACCCAAATCGGCGATCCCGCCCGGCGGAGGGCCGCCTGAATCTGTAGCGAACAGCCCGCGTTGCCCGTGATGACCGCCTGAGGAGTGCAGGCCAGAATGTTCCGCAGCTTTCGTTGCGAAAGCCGCTCGGACATCTCAGGTTCCGTGAGGTTGTAGCTGCCGGCAGCCCCGCAACAGACTTCCGACTCGGGCAGCGGCACCAGCTCCAGGCCAGGGACCAGGGCCAAAAGAGTGCGCGGCTGCTCGCGCACGCGCTGGGCGTGGACCAAGTGGCAAGCGTCGTGGTAAACAGCGCGAAGCCGGAGTTCTCCGGGGGGCGGAATCGGGCCAAGCTCTGCCAGAAACTCGGAGACGTCGCGGACCTTAGACGCGAAACGAGCAACAGAGTCCGCACTGTGCGCGCCCGTCGGGGTAGCCGCTGGTTGTCCGCCAGTGGAATTCTCCTGCGCCCCGTGTAAAGCCTCCTCGGCGATGTGCCCGTAATCCTTGAGCATTGACCCACAGCCCGCCACATTGACGATCACCGCATCGAGGCTCGCTACGTCAAACGCGGCTGCGTTCCGGGCAGCGAACTCCAGGGCGGGCCCCTCTGCGCCACTGTGATAGTGAATCGCCCCGCAGCAGACTTGGCTCTTGGGAACGACGACATCGCACCCATTGGCTTGCAGGACCCGCGCGGTGGCCCAATTCGTTTGTGGAAACATGGCTTGCGCCACGCAGCCCGCGAACAAACCGACCCGTGCTCGACGGGGCCCAATTGCCGGCAGCAGCTCCGGCATCGCGGGGGCCGACGGCTGCAGACGCGGCAGCTGGTCATACATTCGCCGCACAAATCCGGGCAGCAGTTTCGGCAGACCGCTGCGATCGATGAATCGATCCAAATTCGTCCGTTGCAGCCACCGAGCCGGGGCAAGAGCCGCCCTCATCCGCCCCGGATAGGGGAACAGCCCGTAGAGTAGCATCCGCTCGAGCCACGACGGGCCGCTTCCGGCCTTCGAGTCGCCGGCCCCGACCTGGTTGCCGCGTTCGGCTCGGCGCATGTCGACCCGGAACGGTTCGATCAACCGACCGTATTGGACGCCGGAAGGGCAGGCCGTCTCGCAACTTCGGCAGTCGAGGCACAAATCGAGATGCCGCTTGACGCTGTCCCCCAACTCCAGACGCCCGTCCGTGACTGCCCGCATGAGATAAATACGGCCGCGGGGACTGTCGTTCTCATTCCCCGTTTCCAAGTAAGTCGGGCAGGCCGAAGTACAGAGACCGCAATGGACACAGTCGAGAAAACGCCCGTAGTCGATGTCGGCCCCAACCCGTGGCACGCCGGCGGCGGGCGAGACAGGGGCGGAGGCCGAGGCGGGAGAGATGGATTTATCGAGGGGCGGTGAGTCAGCCATTCCGGTTCGTTCGTTGGACCTCGATTATAGTGTCGCCCTCCGATTTCCGCGCTGGCACGTGGTGGTCGCTCGCCCGCTAGCCGTCCCGTCGGCCGAATGTGTCCAGCGTCCTGCCCCGGGGGTAGAGAGTGGGGTCAAGTCCGCCGAAGGCGGGCGCGTGCCCACCGTTCGTTATCTCGGCGCGACGTCGGCAAGCGGGTTCAGCACATTCGCGGGGTCGAAGGTGGACTTGAGCCGGCGCATTAGCTTCTCCGCGCCTGCTTCCCACTCCGGCACTGGGACTCGGCCTCCCGCAGCACTGCCTCGGAGGATGCGGAATGTGCCTCGGGATTGGGCAACAAAGGTGGCAAGTTCTGCCACCTTGTTGTCGACCGTGGCCTGATCCGTGGTTGGCCCCGCCACCTTTCCGAAAACGGCCCCGTTTCCCGCTCGGGCGACGATCTCGATCGGCAGCACCGCCGCGGCCTCCTCGAACTGACTGATTTTCGAGGGAAGCAGCCGGGACTCGAAGAAGAGAAGCTCGTCCCCAGGAACCGCGAACTCGGTCAGCGCGGACCACAAAGGCCCGGCATCCGCATTGCGGAGGACGTGCAGGCCGAGCGGACGAAAAGCGGCCAGCTCCTTCAGCTGCGTGACAGTCTGCCAGTCGGTTTCGCGCTGCGTCCCTTCGTAGCCGACGACTAGGGCCGGACCGCCGCTCGGAATTCCGATCCGCAGCTGATTCTCGATTCCCTCCACCGCCGCCGCATTCAGTGAGTCGATCGCGATCGGGCGCGTCTGCGACGTCAGCAATCCGGCCATGGCGGATTCGCGGTCGGCGAGATTGGCAAACGCCGCGCAAACCAGCGCCGACGCTTCGGGAATCGGCTTCAGTTTGAGCGTGACCTGCGTGACGATCGCGAGCGTTCCCTGCGAGCCGACGAGCAGCTTGCAGAGGTCATAGCCGGCCACGTTCTTCACGACCCGCCCGCCTGAGTGGAACACTTGTCCGTCCGCTTTGACGGCCGTCAGCCCGATCACGTAATCGCGGAACGTTCCCAGTCCAAACCGCCGCGGTCCACTGGCATTCGCCGCCAGAGCGCCGCCCAGCGTCGCACGCTCCCATTGTGGAATATCGATCGGCAACCGCAGCCCTTCGCCTCGCAGTATTTCATCGAGCCGCGCGATCGAAATGCCGGCTTCGACCGTGATCGTCATGTCACGGGCCGCGAACTCGACGACGCGATCGAGCCCGCGGGTGACGACTTTCACCGCTCGATCGGCGAGCGGCGGGCCGTATTCAAGCGAGGTGCCGCCTCCGACTGGAACGATCGGACGCTTGGGTCCGCCAAAGTTTTCCACGAGATAGGCGCGCAACTCCTCCTGCGTCGAGGGCGAGAACTCGGTGTCGGATTCGGGAAGCTCAGGGCTCATCAGGAGGAAAATGGTCTTTCGGAGCAGCGCACGTCAGTAAGCGGGGTATCCACGTCGTCTCGTGCGTTACACCCCGCGTCCTCACGATCGCGGCTCCAAGCCTGTCCAAGATCGGCGTCGAGCACTTCATTGTGAGCATTTTCGCCTGAGGCACCAGTCACGTCTCAAAACCGCCTGGCCTCGCCAAATTGGGAAACCCGTCGCATTGCCCTTGACGAGACTACTACCGCGGTAGTAGATCTTGGGTGTCGTAAACGCGGGTCTGCACCCGCCCACGAAAACAGTGGATGGAATCGTGGCCAAGCATCAACTAGCGACGCTGCAACTGGCCATCATGCAGGTGTTGTGGGAGCGGGGCGAAGCAACCGTCGCCGACGTTCGCGAGGCGCTGCACAAGTCGCGTCCGCTCGCACACACGACGATCGGCACCATGCTCGCCAAGATGGAGCGCAACGGCCAGGTTCGCCATCGGGCAGAGGGACGCGTCAACGTCTACCGGGCGGCCGTGCAACGCGAAAAGGTCCGGCGCTCGATGCTTGCCGACCTGACGGCGCGGCTCTTCGCCGGCGACCTGACGGAAATGGTCAGCCATCTGTTGGATAGTCGCGACGTCTCATCGGAGGAGCTCGCGCGGTTGAAAGAGGTGATCCGCGAAAAGGAGGCGCGGCATGGCAAGTGATCTCTCGGCATTCGCCCCTTTTACGCTGACGCTCGCCTTCACGTACCTGTTGCACTCGACGCTGCTGTTGGGTGGAGCGTGGCTGATCGTCCGCAAGGGACGCGTTCGCAGTGAGGCACTCAAAGAACGAGTCTGGAAGCTGGCGGCCGTGCTGGGGCTTGTTACCGCTCCCTTGCAATTGCTTCTGCACGTTGCGCCGCCCGCCTTCGAGCTGACCATGGGAGGCACGCCGAGCGGGCAAGTGAGCGGCGCCGCGGTTGCCTCGGCGACGATCGAGATTCCGGCTGAGGCCTTTGTTACGCCAGCCATCCCGGACGCCACCGTTCCCCGATTGCCTGCTGAATCTCGACAGCACGCGCAAGCAATCGTTGCGAATGACCCTTTGAAAGATCGTACACCGGACGGCAGCGTGCCGAGCGCCGTTGAGCCAGCGACGTGGCCGGCGTCGCATGAGACAACGAGCACGGGGAAACGTCCGGTCTTGACGTGGATCGCCTGCGCATTTGTGGGCGCTTTCTGTGCCGGCATCGCCAGGCTTGTGCTTCAGACGGTTCTGCTTTACCGGCATCTGAAAGACAGTTCCGTCATTCGCGATCCCTCCGCTTTCCGAATGCTCGCTGAAATTTCTCGGCGCGGACGCGTTCGTCGCCAGTTCCGATTGCTTGCCTCGCCTACCTTTCGTCAGCCGGCTGCGTTCGGTTTGTTTCGCTGGACGATTGTTTTGCCGGAAGACGTACTTCGCACCTTCCAACCGAATGAACTGCACGCGCTGCTGGCGCACGAAGCGGCGCACCTGGTCCGCGGTGACGCGATGTGGCTGTGGGCGGGCCGGATTCTTTGTTCCTGTTTCGCGACGCAACCGCTCAACTTCGTGGCCCGCCGCGAGTGGCGGAGATCGTCGGAGATACTTTGCGACCAATGGGCCGTCCATCACGCGGCAAACGGCCTGGCGCTGGCCCGCTGTCTGACGCGGGTGGCCGAGTCGAATTGTCTCGTCCCTCCGCGGCTGCAGGCGCTATGGGCGTTGGAAACGCCGTCTCATTTGACGCAGCGCGTGGAACGACTGCTCGATGGCGCGTGCGAGAGCGACGCGTGGGACAGCAGGGCTCGCCGCCGACTGATTGCGATCGCTGCACTGGGAATCGCGACCGCCTTTGTGTGGGCCGCGCCGCGCACGAGAGTCTTGGCCAACGCGGCAGAGCCGCTTTCCGCTGGAGGAGAGCGGGCTGTGGAACGCACAAACATGCACTTGCTCGGGGATGAAATTCGCGAATTGAGCGCGGAGATCGAACACGTGAGCCATTTGGTCCAATCGCGACTACCGACGAATCGCAAAGCGACCGAGCTGGCGGCGCGGATTTCCGATCGGGCGGCTGAGCTAAAGTCTCGTTACGACAAGTTGGTACAGGCCGCACGGCCGCCGAACGAAGCGACGGAGGCGACCGATGAAGTCTATTAATTCGCAATCTCAAGACGATTTCGGGTTCCAAGGAAGGATGTCACCCATGCGATTCGCAAAGACGAGTCTAACCACGATCGTGTTGACGACTGTCGCCTTTGCCGCGGTCACCGGCCGTCGCGTGCAGTCGGCCGACACCGACCTGCGACCGGCCGTTCAAGAAATGCGCGATGAAATTCGCGAACTGCGGAGCGATGTCAAGGCGTTGCGGGAGCTGCTGGAGGCGCGAGAAGGTCGCGCGGCCGCCGGACTCCCCGATCTCAAGGACGTGCCGATCGAGAATTACGTGGAGAGTTTTGTTGCCGTCGGCGCCGCCGCGTCCGGCAAGCGGATGACTGGCAACGAAATCCTCGCGTCGGTTGGCGGGCGACCTGTGTTTGCGTCTGAGATCTTTCAGAGGGCTTTTGTCGTGCCGCTCACTCCCGACGGCACCAGCTTGTTGACGGCGACGACGGCATTGGCCACCGGCAAGATCGAGGAGCCGTATTTCCGCGAGCTACAACTGCTCGCGATCCGCAAGTTCGCCAAGGATTACATTCGCACCCGCGCGTTGTCGCAGGCCATGATCGCGTCTCTGGGAAAGACGCAGAAAGAAAAGACCGAGGATGCCATCGCGAAAGAGTTCAACACGTATCTCGATCGGTTGAAAAAGGATTTCAACGTCACAACCGTTTTCGAGGTCGACAAGAGGCTTCGCAAGCAGGGCACGTCTTTGTTGAGCCTCAAGGACGAGTTCAGAGATCGCTTGCTGGCTGACGAGTATCTCCGCGGGCACGCGACGCGGGTGGACGAGCCTCGATTGAAGCTGCTGGAACGGCGAGAAGCGGCCAATGCCGGCGAGAAGCAGCCACCGAGCGGGAAGAGGCCGAGTGGTGCCAACACGGACTTGCCCGACGGCTGCTATTTCTTTTACGCCCAATGGTGCGGACCGTGCAAACAGATGATGCCCACCGTGGATCGGCTGCAAGGCGAAGGTCATTCGATCGTCAAAATCGACATCGATACGAGGAGGGACTTGCTGGAGCGATATGAGATCAACATGATCCCAACCATTTTGTTGATCAAAAAAGGGCGCGAGGCGATGAAGCTCTCTGGATTGCGGGACAAAGAATCGGTCCTCGCGGCGCTCACCGCGGATGAGATGCTTTGTACCTCTTTACAGCAACTGGTCAGTTTCGATTGCGACAAACTGCCTCTGCGCGAGTTCCTCGTCCGCAACGTAAAAAGGAGGGATTTTGTAGGCCCCAACATTGTGGTCCCGACAGGCGTCAATCTCGAGGTTCCAATCACGCTGCACGTCTCGGGGGTGACGCTCGAATCCGCGATCAAGCTGGTCTGCGAACAGGCGCACTTGAGATACGAATTGAAAGACGGGGTGCTTCTTCTCGCGAATGAGGTCCCGGCTGAGCCTCTGGTGTTGCTCGCTTATCCGATCGCTGATCTCTTGGCGAATCCCAAGCCCCAGGGATCGGGCCGCTCGGAAAAGATTGACTTCCAATCGTTGGAGGCCCTCATCCGGACTGCGGTCGAGCCGAATAGCTGGGACGAGTCGGGTGGGCCTGGAAAGGTCAACCACAATGAGAGCACGCTGAGTCTCGTGATCCGGCAAACCGACAGCGTCCACCAACAAATTCGAAACTTGTTGCAGCAACTTCGAAAGCCGGTGCAGCTCAACGCCACATTTCGGACGGCTGTGCTCGACGATCGCGCCGAAGAGCTGCTCCGAAGGGCGGGTATCGAGCCGCCAATGGAGCCCGGGCGGGCTGCCAGCGTGCTGACGCAGGGGCAATCCGATCGCTTGCTGAAAATCATCGGCGGCGCT
Source organism: Planctomycetaceae bacterium (assembly GCA_035949535.1). Classification (GTDB taxonomy): domain Bacteria; phylum Planctomycetota; class Planctomycetia; order Planctomycetales; family Planctomycetaceae; genus DASPSM01. Next base: position 14,198 of record DASZIA010000590.1, read on the forward strand.
ACCCACTCGTATCCGATCGTCTTAGTCCCGACGGGCGCAGAGACGTCGTTTCGCCCATTTGCGGGTGAGAAGGCATGGCCGGCCGCCGTACGCGTACTCACTGGACAAGTCGGCGGCCGCCCGTACATTTGGTTCGAGCTGACGGGCAACGACCCAGCAACGGGCCAGCCATTGCGAGAGGGCGCGATGTCGCTCTCGCCAGATTTCAAGCCGCTGCTGGTCGAGATCAAGTCGCTTCCGGCCGCTCCCGAGTGGCAATCGCCGTGGGGGCTGACTCGCGATGTGCACCAGCTTCTTGCGAAAACTCTGGAGCGCAAGTTCCTGCTGATCAAACCCGAAGTCGAAGTGCCCGAGAAGCCGAGGGAGCAGGAAGCGAAGTAAACGGACGAGTCACAGCGCCGCGCGCCGGCCCGGGCTGCTGCGTTCGATCTGTTCGGTGCCGCAGCCGCCGGCGGTGGGGAGCATTTTTTGCGGGCTGCAGCGGCCGGCGGGGTTGAAGACGTCGTGAACTAGCCGCATCACGGCCAGGTCGTCGGGTGTGAAGAGCTTGTCCATGAAGCTGATTTTCTCGACGCCGATGCCGTGCTCGCCAGTCACGCTGCCGCCCATCTCAATGCACTTGGTCAGGATTTCGTCGCTGGCTTCGAGCACGCGGACGATCTGGTCCGCGTCGCGTTCGTCGAAGAGCAGGATCGGGTGGATGTTGCCGTCGCCGGCGTGAAAGACGTTCACAATCCGGATCCCGTGGCGGGCGCCGCAGTCGGTGATGAAGGCCAGGATCTCCGGCAGCCGTGTGCGCGGGACGACGCCGTCTTGGGTGCAGTAGCTGGGACTCAAGCGGCCGATGGCGCCGAAGGCCTGCTTGCGGCACTTCCATAAGAGGAGGCGTTCTTTTTCGGTCGTGGCGCGGCGGACCTCGCGGGCTCCGGACGACTGGCAGAGGCGGACGATTTTTTCCGCCTCTTCGTCGACCGCGACCTCGAGGCCGTCGACTTCGATCAAGAGCACCGCCCCGGCGTCGAGCGGAAAGCCAAAATGAAAGGCCGCCTCGACCGCGCCGACGATTCCCTGATCCATCATCTCCAGGGCCGCGGGAATGATGCCCGCGCCGATGATGTGGCTGATCGCCTGCGTCGCGTCGGCGACCGTCTCGAAGATGCCGAGGAGAGTGCGGTAAGCAGCAGGGTTACGCGTCAGCCGGACGGTGATCCGCGTGCAGATGCCAAATGTTCCCTCGCTGCCGACGAACAGTCCTGTGAGATCGTAGCCCGGCGCATCGCCGGTCGGACTGCCGAGCTCGACGACGGAACCATCGGGCAAGACAACCTCGAGCGCGAGGATGTGATTGACTGTCACTCCGTACTTGAGCGTGTGAGGCCCGCCGGAATTCGTGGCCACGTTGCCGCCGATCGTGCAGGCCCCCTGGCTGGAGGGGTCGGGAGCGTAGTGGTAGCCGGTGCCTTTGAGGTGCTGCGTCAGATGCACGTTGACGAGACCGGGCTCGACGACCGCATAGCGATCGCGAAGATTGACCTCGAGGATCTTTTTCATCCGCGTGAGCGCGATCATCACGCCGCCGCCGACCGGCAGGCAGCCGCCGGAGAGGCTCGTGCCGGCTCCGCGCGGCACAAAGGGGACGCGGAATTCGTTGCACGTTTTGACGATGTCGACCACCTGCTCGCGCGTTTCGGGAAACAGCACGACGTCCGGAACCTTTTTCTCGACCACGTAGCCGTCACACTCGTAGACGAGCAGCTCCTCGGGGGCCGAGAGCAGGCCGTCCGCGCCGACGATTTGGCGAAAGCGCGCGAGCAATGCGCTCGCCAACGTGCCCGGGTGTGCAGCGGGCGCCGGAGGCCGTGCATTAGACGAATTGGGGAGCGACGGTCGCATGGCTAAAAGCTCTGGTTACCCACTGGGTTCCAACCCAATTTCACGATGCCGTCCCGGCTGGCGAGTTCGTTCACGAATTTCGGTGCCCGGCTATCAATCCGTTTGGCCCGCCATGTGATTTCACACGCAAACTCGCGTCGACTTGCGATGTTGTCCAGAACCGTGCTGAACGTGAGGACGCGGCAACCGCTGAGAGTGAAGATCTGTCGCAGCTCCTCCTCGGAGACCGCGTCTCTGGCAACAACCAGGAAGAGCGTCCCTCGATGGTCCTGAGGCAGCTGCAGCTCGGCGTATTCGAGTGCCCAGAGTGAGCCCATGCCAAGCACGAAGGCCACCGTGCCCAGTCCCAGGTGCCCGCTGCCAAAGCAGAGTCCCATCACTGTCACAAACCATAAGGTGGCGGCCGTCGTCACCCCCACGACGAGATTGTCACGGCGTAGAATGGCTCCCGCGCCGATGAAGCCCACGCCCGTGAGGATGCCCAACGGCAGCCGCATCACGTCGATGTTGACGAAAGAACTCGCCTCCTTGCCCTTCGTACTCAAGAGCAGGTTGCCAAGGATCATCGAGAGCGCGGCGGCCAGCGTCACCAGGAGCACCGTCCGCAGGCCCGCCGGACGACCGTGCTCGCCCCGGTTCAGGCCGATCACCCCGCCGGCGATGATGGTCAGGACCAATCTCCAGGCGATGTCGCTCGCAGTGACGGTCAGGTTCATGCTTTTGTGAATGTGACTGCGTCTATCGAACCGTGAATTGCAGAATGAGTCGACGGCGAACGAGCCAAGATGCCAAGAGCGTTCTTATTCCGTGCCTTTCAACTTGCGTCCAAGCTGTTTTTCGACGCTTTGGACTTTGGACGCCAACCGCCCGGATGCTCCCTGGCGGGGGTCGATTTTGATCGAGCAACTGATCCGCGGACAGTCGGTCCGCATGGCTTCGTAGCACCGCTTGACGACCGCCAGGACATCGTCCCATTCGCCTTCGAGAATAGTCCCCATGGCGTGCAAGCGATAGTCGAGGCCGCTTTGTTCGACGATCTCGAGCGATCGGGCAACGTAAGCGCCGACGCTCTCGCCTTTGCCCAGCGGCGACATGCTGAATTCGAGCAGAACCATTTCAGGGGCTCCAATGTGTACCGGCGAACGGAGGGACATCACCGGGAGGGCGAAGCTCGTGCTGAGCCTTCTGCCACGCTGCTGGCCATCGGCGGCTCGGCGGGAGCCTCGCCCTCTCGAATTTCTTCAAACTACGAGCATCGCGTCGCCATAACTATAAAAGCGGTAGCCTTCGCGGACTGCCTCCCGGTACGCCCGGTGCATCAGCTCCAAGCCGGCCAGCGAGCTGACCAGCACAAACAGCGTCGAGCGCGGCAAATGAAAATTCGTCAGCAGGCAATCGACCCCGCCGAAGCGGTACGGCGGGCGAATGAACAAATTCGTGGTTCCACTGAAGGGTACGAACGAGCCATCGCGGCAGGACGTTTCCAAGGTCCGCACAGTGGTCGTCCCGACGGCGACGATGCGGCCGCCCGTGGTGCGCGTCTGATTGAGCAGATCGCTGGCTTTGGTTGAAAGTTCGCACCATTCTCCATGCATGGCGTGATCGCTCAATCGCGCGACGCTGATCGGTCGAAACGTGCCAATGCCGACATGCAAAGTCACGAACGTTTGCGGAATCCCCTGTTGCTCGCAGCGCGCAAGCAGTTCGGGCGTGAAATGCAGCCCGGCCGTCGGGGCCGCGACCGCTCCCGGCCTGGCTGCGAAAGTCGTCTGGTAGCGCTCCCAATCCAAGCCCGCGCCGAGTTTGCGGTGGATGTAAGGCGGTAGTGGGACTGTGCCGAATTGTTCGAGCAGCTCAACCGCGTTCTGGCTGGAGGTCGCGGTGGCCGTCCAAATGCCTTCGGCATCGCAATTCAGAAGGGTCAGCTCGAGTCGATCCGACGAGTCGGGCCGATGCGCTGGTGAAATGACAAGGGTCTCGCCGGATCGCAGCCGGCCCCCAGCGTGCCCAATCAGCCTCCAGTGGCCGGCAGCATCGACTTCCAGAAAGAGCCCTTCCCACTTGCCGCCCGTCGCTTTGCGTGCCCCGAAGAGGCGGGCGGGAACGACTCGTGTGTCGTTGAGAACCAACCTGTCGCCGGGCCGCAAAATTTCGGGCAGATCGCCGATCGACCGATGTTCGAAGCGCTCGGTGCGACGGTCGACGACCAGCATCCGCGACGCATCCCGCCTTGGCAAAGGCTCGGTCGCGATCAGTTCCGGTGGAAGTTCGTAGTCGAAGGCGGCCAGATCGTCCATTTATTGCGAAGTCATCTGGAGGTCATCGATCTGTTAGACTGAAATTGACAGAGGTCCGCTGACTGAAATCGACAGAGGCCCGCGCCCTATTGCTTAGCGCAACAGTGCCCAGCGAAACTCCACCGACCCGCATCGCCTTTTGCATTACCGATCTCGACGCGGGCGGGGCCGAGCGGGCCCTCGTGCAAATCGTAACGAGATTGGACCGCCGCCGCTGGGAGCCACACGTCTTTTGTCTCGACGCCGGGGGCGTCCTCGTTACCGAACTGCGCTCCGCGGGCATTGACGTGGTTTGCCTCGGAGCCCATCGGCCGCGCGATTTCCTGGTTGTCTGGCCGCTCTATCGGCGATTGGCCGCTTTGCGTCCCGCAATTTTGCAGACATTTTTGTTTCACGCGAACATCGTCGGACGTCTCGCCGGAGCAGCGGCCCGCGTGCCTGCGATTGTCTCTGGAATTCGCGTGGCTGAAAAGCGCAGCCGAACGCGGCTCTGGATCGATCGCATGACCGATCGGCTGGTGACGGCGCATGTGTGCGTGAGCCGCGACGTGGCCGATTTCTCAGCGAACCATGGCGGATTGCCGAGCGAGAAGATGCAAGTCATTCCCAACGGAGTTGACTTCGAGCGCTTTGCGAACGCCGCGCCCACCGACCTCACGCAATTCGGCGTGCCGCGCGGCAGTCGCGTCCTGTTGTTCGTCGGAAGGCTCGATCCGCAGAAGGGGCCATTGCAGTTGCTCGAAGCGGCGTCGGAACTCTTCGCGGACCAGGCGGACCTGCACGTGGTGATGGTGGGAGATGGTCCGCTGGCTTCCGAGCTTCGCGAGTGGACGCGCGCGAGAAAATTGCAATCGAGAGTTCATTTTGCGGGTCGGCAGGAGGACATTGCGGGGCTGATGCGCGCGGCTGATTTGTTCGTCTTGCCTTCGCAGTGGGAGGGACTTCCTAATGTCGTGCTGGAGGCGATGGCCGCTGGTACCCCGATCGTGGCCACCGCGGCGGAAGGCGTTCGCGATTTGTTAGGGGAAGGGAAATTGGGAGTCGTTGTCCCGCTGAATGGGGAACCACGATTGCCCGAGGCGATTCGCAATGCGTTTCGCGAAAAAGAATTGAGGCGCGAGACCGCTGTGAAGGCGCAAGGCATTGTCCAGGAAAAGTTTACGTGGCCGCAGGTAGTCGCTAACTACGAGCACTTCTACGCGGAAATTCTTACGCATCTGCCGAAAGAGGCCTAAAGAGCGGTCCACTGTCGCGAATTTCCGTCCCATCAAAAAAAGTTTCCAAGTCGTAACTCCGTTTCTCAAAAGCGGCTTGCGCGCAAGCGATAGGCTTGGACCGCGCATTTAACAAATCCATCGCTTGAAACACTGTCTGCACTTGGTACAACCGGAATCCCACGCTGTGGTGAATTTTGGTGAAAAATGGCGACCCGGGCCCTTACGGGCACCTACGAGAGGATCCTCGACGAAAAGCTTCGGATCGCCATCCCCAAACCGCTGAGAAAGCAGCTTTCGCAAGAGGAAGAGTTAGTGGTGTTTGTGACCCCCGGCTTCGACGGGTGTCTCAATCTGTTCTCGGCCGAGGGATTCGAAACACACTCCGCCAGACTCCAGGAGCACGCCACCAACGAGGCCGGCTCGCGCAACTTTTTCCGCATGCTCTTTTCCGCAGCCGAGGAAATCTCAGTGGACCCGCAAGGTCGAATCCGGATCCCGGAACGACTCGTGAAACACGCCGCTCTTAAGCATGCCCTTGTGCTGATCGGAGTTCGTGATCATGCAGAAATCTGGGACAAATCTAAATGGGAAGCGAATCTGGTGAAGAACGCTCCCGAATTCGACAACCTTGGCTCGCACGCGCTCGATTAGAACTTCGCTCTTTGGCACGTCGGACGTTTTCGCTCAATCCGATCCGTTGTAGTCAGTCGTTTTGAGTTCGTAACGCAGGAAAAATCCGCTGGCTTACCGGGCTTTGCGGACACGGGAAGCAGGAGGCTTCGCCGGTAAACCCCATGGACGGATGACGCAGGCCACCCTGTCCTGCCAAGTCCAGAGCCATTCGC
>DASZIA010000591.1:0-1901 GCA_035949535.1 Planctomycetaceae bacterium
TGGTTAGACGTCGTGAGCCCAGCGCGCACTTTCACCGGGTACCAGCGCGCACTGTTCGCGGCCCACGCGTTGTGGAGCCTGATCTGGTTTTGCTGATCGGATTCCCAAATCGTGTTGGAGTCTGGTTGGCCGATTTGCCGACCTCGCATTGCGGGCTTGGTTGCAGAGCCGGGCTCGCAGTGGATTGTCGTGTGCGGCGACGTGGCGAGCCAGTCTTCGATAGCGGGCCTCGGTCCCCTCAGGCTCGGAATCCTCGTCCAGTCGCGCGTGTGACTTGGCGGTCCATGGGCCGGCATACAACTCCGCTACAGCAATGCAGCCTGAGCGCTAGAAGTTGTGAGCGGATGACAGAGGCTCACCAGCACGCACTATCCGGTCGCCAAGGAGACCGCCCCTTCGACATGGGCGCCCGGTGCATGACCAAACCGATGCCGGAATCTTCTTGCAAAATGAGCATAATCGCGAAAGCCGCAGGCATACGCAATTTCGCTGAGAGGCTGACTTGTACCGAGAAACGCCCGGCGTTCCAGAAGCTGCGCGGCCTGATCCAGACGAATGGAATATATCAATTCGCAGCAGGTACAGCCGCGCGCCGTTAAGAGCTTCTGGACGTAGCGTAGCGAAATCCCCGTTTCAGCTGCTACCTCTGAAGGGCCGAAGTCTTGATCGGCACAGCGATCCTTTATGACACTGCAGATGCGGGCGAACAGCCTGTCTGCATGACGGGATACGGGTCCCGGATCAGAGTGCGCAAGTACGGCGCCAAGTAGATCGTAGAGGGCAAGCCGCATGTGGGGGTCGGCCAGTGCGGCAATGCATTCCTCGCCTCCGATGCTGTCGAGAACAAGCTGACGGAGGAGGCGCGCTGCTATCGTTCCGCCGCTCCCGTATAAGCAGACTCGCGGCTCGTATCCGAGATGAGAAATGAGCGACTGGCGCGGCAGATAAATCGACAGCCATTGTGAACCGTTCGCAGATATGCGCGTCGAGGGCCGCGCCCCGTCGACGAGTCCAATATCTCCTACGGCGAGTCGCACAGTGTGCTCGTTCTGGGTCACCCCTGACCAACCAGCGACCTGAAATAGTGCATGGTACCAGTCCACGTCAGCGAGCCGAACGTCGCGGCGTGTCCGCTCGTACCGGTAAGTATTATCGCCATGATCCACGGCCGTAAGCCCGCATTGGATCTTGATCGCGGCTGCCGGCACTCCGTAAACGCTCAGCGGGCGCATCCAACCGGCAAAAGCATTAGGGTCGATCGCTTTGTGGTCGCCTCGGCACGTCGAAACCGCCCACTCCTTGAAGCTCAATTGCCGAGTGCCGACGAAATCAAAGCTTGGTTGCACTATCGTTTCCATGAGCATGTCCGTTCTCCAATGTTTGAGGTCCAATCATGCGAGATATAGGTGCCGGCATTGATCAGAAGCGATATTGTTTAATATGATTGATCGCATAATCGGATCAATCGCCCATGATGGAATTCGAGCTGCTGCGTTCGTTCGCCGCCGTGGCTGAATGCGGGGGCTTCCCCCGCGCGGCCGAACGGCTGAACCTCACGCAGTCAACCGTGAGCCAGCAGATCAAACGGCTTGAGCTCGAGACCAAGAGACCGCTTTTCGTCGCACGACCCGAGCTGTGGCCCTGACCGATGACGGCGAGATGCTCCTTGGCGACGCGCCGCCTGTTGCAATTTGAGGAAGCAGCCCGGCATCGCCTGGCGGCGCCGCAGGTGTCAGGCACGGTGCGTCTCGGCGTGGTCGAGGAGGTCGCTAGCGGCTCTCTGCCTTCGGCGCTCGGCCGCTTCGCCAAGCTCCATCCGGGCGTGAAGCTCGAGGTGCAGATCGGCGTCAGCGCGGAACTAATCGAGCAACTTAATGCGGGGCGGCTTGATGTGGTGTTCG
>DASZIA010000592.1:0-10919 GCA_035949535.1 Planctomycetaceae bacterium
CACCAACTCTGGTTTCCGCTCGGGTTTCCGCTCGCACGATCGCCGCAGCCGTCGCAATTTGTCGTGGATATTTCCGACACGCTCTCGCTAAAATTAGAGGCGATCCGAGCCTACAAGACTCAGTTCCCTCCGACGAAAGAGCGGGTTTATCCCCTGATTGAGGGCTACAACCGACTTTTGGGGCAGAACGCGGGATTTCAGGCCGGGGAGCTGTTCTATGCCACGTCTCTCTTGGGTGTGAAGGATCTGGTCGAATTCATTTCCGTCCGCACGCCGGTGCGCACGCCCCTGGAGCGTGCCGAAGGATGAGCGCCGGCAACCGAACCTTCCTCACGGATGGCGACAAATCCACAAGCAGCGCACGACGCAAGGTCTAAGAATTGCACAGCGTGGGGGCGGATCGATTCCGAGCAGTTGACCGTCCCGCGTCGAGATTCGATTTCGCATGGTAGCCACAATGCAACTTCGCTGGGGTTTGCGAACCATCACCGGCGATTACCGGGATAACAACGAAGATCGCGGCCTCGCCGACGATCGGGGGCGGTTTTTCATCATTTGCGACGGGATGGGAGGGCAGGCGGCCGGCGAAAAAGCCAGCGAAATGACCGTCACGTTGGTTTCCGACTACCTGCTCAAGCACCTCGACTTCGACAAAGCGCCCCCCGACAAGGTGCGCCAAACGGTCGATGAGGCCGTTCGTAGCGCCAATGGCGAGATCATGGCATTGGGCGAAGTCGATCCTCAGATGTGCAAGATGGGGACGACGATTGTCTTTCTGCTCTATGTCAACGGGAAAATCTACGTTGGCGGCGTGGGAGACAGCCCGGCCTTCCGATTGTCCAACGGAAGGATCGAGAAACTCACCAAGGACCACTCGCTGACCCAGGCGCTCGTCGATGCCGGCACGATCACCGCTGACGAAGCCCGCACCCATCGCTTTAAGAACGTGCTGTGGCGCTATATCGGCACCAAAGAGGGGGGCACCGGCACCGAGCCCAAGGAGTTCCCCGTCGCAGCCGGAGATCGCTTCCTGCTTTGCTCCGATGGTGCTGTCGACGGAGTTACGCTCGACCAGCTCAAGACTTTGCTGGAAAAGTCCAACGACCCGCAAACCGCGGCAGACGCTGTCGTTGAAGCCGCCCGAACGGCCGGCTCGCAGGACAATATCACCTCGCTGGTCATCTTCGTCGGCTGATGCTTTTTGGCAACATGCCGGCACTTCTGCGACGCTTGTCATGACCCAATCTTCGTGCGCTCCCGGGTCCAGCCAGCAAGTCACGTCCGTCCGTCCCCTTTCCCGCCGCGTCGCCGACGAGCCTCGTGCAGGACATGCGGAAACGCGGTAAGATTGCGAACGCTGGCAGAGTCGGTCAAAATTGCTGAATTAGTCGCTTTGAACGACACCAGTGGGGATCACGACCGCCAGCCGATGGAGCTGTCACACTAGGCTTGCTTGGTTGAGTCTGCCGGTTGGGCAGTATCCTTGGTGAATCCCCGCAAACCTGCGAATAAACCTGATTAGTTTGGAGTTGCTCTATGAAATCGGAACTCCGATTTCTCGCGGCGTCGCTGATCTTGACCCTCGGTTTTGGGACGGCCCAACAGGCCGCAGCCCAACGCCCCTCACTGGCGGCCATCGCCGCGGCAAAGAGCGCCACGACGAGCGGAGAACACACGAAATCCAAGCTCGAACTGGTCACCGAGGGAATGAAGACCGCCGGCGAGGGCGGTCTCTTCAAGATGTGGTACAACGACCAGCGGCTGTTGATTCTCATTAAGTCGAGCGACTTGGAAAAGGAATTCATCGTTCTGACTTCGATCGCCAAGGGCATCAGCCGCAACGACATCATTGGCGGCATGTACCTGGGCTTCGACGACGACGTGCTGTGGGTGTTCCGGAAGGTCGGCGACAATCTGCACGTATTGCGTCGCAACGTTCGCTTCTTGGCCAGCCCGGGTACGCCCGAGGCCGATGCGGTTTCGATGGCCTACAGCGACAGCGTGCTGTATTCGCTGCCCATCGTGACCGACGCGGAAGGGGGGCACCTCGTCGACTTCACCCGCGCCTTTATGAACGACGATCAGATGATCGGCCGTTCGATCGGGGCCCCCGGTCCGCCGTTCCACTTCGTGCAGGACCGCTCGACCTGGGCCAAGGTCAAGATCTTCAAGGACAACGCCGAGCTGCGCGTGTCGGCCGTCTACAGCGGCATGCAGAACTTGCAGACGGTCATCGATCCCCGCGGCGTGCAGATTCAGGTGCATTACGGGATCAGCCGCCTGCCCGTCACCGACTACAAGCCGCGGAAGGCGGACGACCGGGTTGGCTATTTCCTCACGGTGCGGAAGAATTTCTCCGACAAGGAAGACGACCAGCACTTCGTGCGGTACATCAACCGCTGGAACTTGAAGAAGGAATCGCCTGAGAGCACGGTTTCGGCCCCGGTCAACCCGATCACGTTCTATATCGAGAAGACCGTCCCCAAGAACTTGCGGCCCTGGGTCGCTGAGGGAATTCTCGAGTGGAACAAGGCCTTTGAGAAGCTCGGCTACTACAACGCGATCCATGTCTACCAGCCGGGCGACTACGAAAAGCGGGAAGAGGACATCGATCCGGAAGACATCAACTACAACTTTTTCCGCTGGATTACGGCCGAGGCCGGTTTCGCCATCGGGCCCTCGCGGGTCAATCCAAAAACCGGCCAGATTCTCGACGCGGACATCCTCTTCGACGACAGCTTCCTGCGGTATTGGAAGCAAGAGTATGAAGTGATGACGCCGCAGACCTTGGCCGAGCTGTTCGGGCATTCGAGCGCCAAGCTCAGCGACGCGAACAAACTCTTCGAAGAGGCCCATCAGGCACTCGAGCACGGTGCCAGTTGCCGGTGCACGTATTGCCGCGGCATGCAACACCAGATGGGCTTTGCCGCATCCGTGCTGATGGCCAAGGGCGCGACCGACGACAAAGGAAAACTTCCCGAGGAGTTTGTCCACCAAGCGCTTAAAGAAGTCGTGATGCATGAGGTCGGTCATACGCTCGGGCTGCGGCACAACTTCAAGGCCAGCTCCTGGAAGGATCTCAAAGATCTCAACGACAAATCGAAGGCCCCTGGGCAGGCGACTGTCGGCAGCGTGATGGACTACAGTCCGCCCAATATCACTCCGGCTGGCATCCCGCAGGGTTACTACTACACGCCGACGATCGGCCCCTACGACTACTGGGCGATCGAGTACGGTTACAAGGAATTCTCGGGCAGCGAACCGGCAGAGCTGGCCAAAATCGCCGCACGCGGCACCGAGCCAGCCCTCCAATACGCGACCGATGAAGACGTATTCTTTGGCAGCGATCCGCTGGTCAATCTGTTCGACCTCGGCCACAACCCGATGGAATTTGCCACCCGGCAGATGAAGCTCAGCACCGAGCTGATGCCCAAACTGCTCGAGCGAGCGGTGAAGAAGGGCGAGGGCTATCAGAAAGCACGCCAGGCTTTCAACAAGATGTTCCAGGAATACTGGCGGACCGCGCAATATGCGGCCAAGTTCCCCGGCGGCCTGCTCGTCAATCGCGATCACGACGGCGATCCCAATGCACGGGCGCCGTTCGTCATGGTCGACGTCAAGCAGCAGCGGGACGGCATGAAGCTCTTGGCCGAGCACGTCTTCAGTGCGCCAAAGTACGATCCCAAGCTGCTCAACTATCTGCCGGCCAGCCACTGGCTGCACTGGGGCATGGCCTTTCCGTTTCGTCTCGATTATCCGATTTACGAGACCGTGGGGACGATGCAGGAGTTCATCCTGTTCGACCTGCTCAATTCCCGAACGCTCAATCGCCTCCATGACAACGAAGCAAAGGTGGTGGGTGACGGCGATCGGTATACGGTGGCCGAGCACCTGCGGATGCTCGTCGAGGCGATCTTCTCCGAATGGAAAGACGCCAAGCCGGGTAAGTACACCGATTCGGCGCCGTATATTGCCGGCTTCCGACGTAACCTGCAGCGGAAGGCGCTCGGTGATCTGGCATTTTTCGTGCAAGAGTCCTTCAGCGGTCCGGAGGACATTCGGACGTTGGCCCGCATGCACCTCACTGCGCTTGACCAGCAGATCTCGTCGCTGTTGAATCCGGGGATCGATCCGAAACTCAGGGACTTCAAGCTCGACGACTACTCGCGGGCTCACCTGCTCGATTCGCAGAAGAGGATCCGTCAGGTTCTCAACGCGCAGTTGATCCTCCAATCGGTGGATTGATCGTTCATGAATGGACGCCGGACGGCGATCGGCTTCACGCTGGTGGCGGCCGGATCCCTCGCGGTGTTGTGGCTCACCAACCTGCCGCTGGGCGTGCCCGGCGAGTGGGAGTGGGACCGCATTCCGATCGCGCGCGGTGAATGGGGTGCCGTCGTTCGGGGCTGGCTTTTGCCCGGTTTAATCGGCGGTGTCTATCTCGCGTTTACACTGATCGGCGCCCGGCGATTGGAGGGGGCTCCGCGATGGCAGGTCGGCGGTTGCCTCGGCGTCCTTACGATCGGGGGCTTCGCTTGGCTGTGGGCCGTTCAGGAGAGCCCAGCCCGTGTCGAATACCGGATGGTAAAGACGGCGTGGGCCCTCTACTTCCCCGGTCCCGAAGGCTACTTCGAGCAGGCCCGCTACCAGATGCGGGACGCTTCGTCGTACCTCGCCGGTTACGAGAAACTGATGGCTCAGGGGGACGTGCTGCATCTGGGCACGCATCCTCCCGGGCTGATGCTGTTTCACCGCGCCTGCCTCAACGTCTGTGACGGCGTTCCCGCGATCCGCGATTTTCTGCTGGGGACGCAGCCCGACTCGTTCAAGCAAGCGCTCGACATAACCGAAGAGCTCAATCGGCGCGGGCCGCACGAGATTACGCCGAATGATCGGGCCGCTCTATTGCTGGCGGCCTTCATCACCCAAGTTCTGGCGGCCGCCGCGCTGATTCCGATCTACCTGCTCATCCGTCGCGATTCTCCGCGGCCGGTTGCCTGGCTTTCCGCCGCGATTTGGCCACTCGTGCCGGCGCTCGCTGTCTTTCTTCCGAAATCGGATGCGCTTTTGCCCTTTTTTGGCGCGATGTTTCTCTGGGTCTGGCTGGAAGGATTTCGGCTCGGGCGGCTCGGGATGTGTTTTCTGGCGGGCGCGATTTTTTGGCTGGCGATGTTTCTCAGCCTGGCCATTCTTCCTATCGGGGCGGCGGCCGCTTTGCTGACATTGTGGGAAGCCGTCGTTTGTGCGAAGGGCGAACGCCTGTCGATCCGCCCTCAAGATTGGGCCGTACGCATCGGGGCCGCGGCGATCGGATGGGCAATCCCCATCGTGGCGCTTGCCGGATTCTTCAAGCTCAATCTGCTTCGCGTCTGGAGCTGGAATTACCACAATCATGCCGGCTTCTATCAGCAAAACGTGCGCACGTATTGGCTCTGGCTCATTGCCAATCCGATCGAGTTTGCCTTTGCGCTGGGGACTCCGCTCGCAATCGCAGCCATTCTCGGAATTTCTTTTCAGCTGCGATCTGGCTGGCGTCGGCGAGCGGCTGGCCCAGCCTGGTGCCTGACGGCCATCTGGCTGTTGCTGTGGCTCTCGGGAAAGAACATGGGCGAAGCGGCCCGGCTTTGGCTGATCATCATGCCCTGGCCCGTCTGGCTGGCGGCCGGCTACCTGGCGACTTCTTCCGAGTCGCCGCAGCTCGCCGACGGCGGCCGATTCTCCAACCGAGCCGCATTCGTGTTGCTGGCCGTGCAGATGATCGTCTGTTTGGGAACGGTCACTCGGGTCACCGGATTTCGCTGGGCCTAATTTACGAGCCGCGCCCACGTCGCGGGTCGTGACCCGCTGGCTGTCTCACTCACGCATTTCCTCGCTTGCACGCCAGATGTTTCGCTTGTATGGTTGTATTAATACAAGATTGACATTTTAGCCACCCGGCGAACAGAAGCGTGCAAATTCACATTTCCTCGAGCGACGGCGTGGCGATCTATCTGCAGATCGTCAACCAGGTCAAATACCTGGTCGCCTCGGGCAGGCTATCGCCGGGGGCCGAGCTGCCGCCGATCCGCGTCCTCGCGGAACGCTTGCTGATCAACCCCAGCACGGTGGCCCGGGCTTACCGCGAACTCGAGTCCGCCGGCATCGTGGAAAAACGCCGCACGGCCGGGACCTACGTTTCCGATCAGGGCTCCCCGCTGGCCCGACGCGAACGGGTCAAGATTCTCGCCGAGCGCATCGACGCCCTCTTGGCGGAAGCCCGCCAGATGAATATCGCCCTGGAAGACGTCATTAAGCTCATCGAGCAACGCGACGCGGCCATGCAACCGTCTGCCAGTGAAAAATGAGCCAGTAAGGACTGATCCCATGCACGACCCCCTCCCTTCCGCTGCGCCGCCCATCGTCGAGATTCGCCGCGTCACCCGGCAGTTCGGCAATAAGACGGCCCTCGACGAGCTTTCGCTGACCGTCCCGCGCGGCGGCGTGTTTGGATTGATCGGCGGCAACGGCGCCGGCAAAACGACCGTCATCAAGCACATCCTGGGTCTGCTCAAGGCCCAATCGGGGACGGTTCGGGTTTTCGGCCTCGACCCGGTCGCCAACCCCGTAGGCACGCTTGGCCGCATCGGCTATCTGTCGGAAAATCGCGACCTTCCCGATTGGATGTGCGTCTGCGAGCTCATGCGCTACACCCAAGCCTTCTTCCCCAACTGGGACGAAGCATACGCCGAGGAACTGCGACAGGCCTTCGACCTCGATCTCAATGCCAGGATCAAAACGCTGTCGCGAGGACAGCGGGCCCGCGCGGGGCTGCTTGTCGCACTGGCTCATCGGCCCGAGCTGCTCCTGCTCGACGAGCCTTCGTCGGGCCTCGATCCGGTCGTCCGCCGCGACATTTTGGGCGCGATCATTCGCACGATCGCCGACGAAGGGCGAACTGTTCTGTTCTCCTCGCATCTCTTGGACGAGGTCGAGCGGGTCGCCGACCGCGTGGCCATCATCCACCAGGGTCGCATCCTGCTCACCGCGCCGATGGACGAGATCAAGGACACGCACCGCCGGATGACGCTGCGTTTCGGCCAGCCGCTCGACCGGCCTCCGTCGCTGGTGGGGACGCTCTCGTTCGAGGGGCAAGGGTCGGAGTGGACCTACATCTGCAGCGGCGAGAGCGGCCAACTGCGCCGGGCTGCCGAGGCAATCGGTGCGACAGTCGTCGACGACGCGGCCCTGTCGCTCGACGAAATCTTTGTCTCGCGGGTTTTGAACTAAGACGGCTGAAATAAAGAATTGTCAGTCCCTGCGGTGAGAAACAGCATGCGATCCGTCCCCTTGGCGATGACTTGGGAAATGCTGCGACGCGGATGGTGGGTGCTCGCCTTGGCGGCACTTGGGGCCAATGCGTTGCCCGTGCTGCTCTTTACCGTGTTGCGGCACGAAGGGACCCTCGACCCAGCTGATCAAAGCCAAATCATCATGAACATGGTGATGGTGCAGATCAATGTATTCGTGTTTGGCACGGCCACCTATGCAGCACTAGGACCTCCTGCGCGACTCTACACCTTTCCGGTGTCGACCTCGTCGATCATCGCCTGGCACCTGGTACTGGGCATGCTGGCTGTCGCCCTCGAGCTGATCGCGAGCACAGCCATGCTGAATGCGATGTTCGGCTTGGAGTGGCGACTGTGGGGACCGGCCTTGTTCGCAGCGGTGGCCATGGCAGCATTTCAGGCGGCAGTCTGGCTGACGACCGAAAAGTCAGGTTGGTCCGTCGTCGTCATCAGCGTCGTGGCGATCGGCTTAGGCCTCTGGTTCAAATCGCTGTATGGGCCGACGTTCTCGGTCCCCACCCACTACTGGAAGGAAGTGACCCCGACACAAGTCGCGACATTTCTTGCGATCGGGATCGCCGCGTATGTCGTGGGTGTCTACGGCGTCGCGCGCAATCGTTGCGGCCAACCGCCGTACTCGTTGGGACTGCTGGCCTGGCTCGAGCGCGTCTTTGCTGGCGCGCCGGAGGGCGATCTCGAGTTCCGCAATCCGATCCACGCTCAGCTCTGGTTCGAATGGCGAAAGACGGGATGGGCGATGCCTGGCATCGTGGGCATGGGTCTGTTTGTGGCCGCGTTCATCTGGCTCATTGCGAGTCGCCACGCGAATTCGCTGGTCGAGGGACTTACCGGTGGCGGCGCGATGCTATCGATTGCAGGCTGTCTGGCCGGTTTCATTCTGGGCAGTGTGGGCCGGAGCGACGTGGATCTTCAATTCGGAGACTTTCTGGCGACCCGTCCAATCACGAGCACCGAGATGGCCCGCACGATCCTCCGAACGATGGCTAAGAGCGTCCTGAACGCGTGGATGATCTGGGCCGCCACTTACTTGGCTCTACGCGGAATCCTCTGGGCACTCAAGATCGACCCCGGAGTGACGTTCCCCGCAGAACTGGGCTGGTGGTTCTTTCCAGCCACTCTCCTGGGCGCGTGGACGGGCGCCGGCATCTCCGCTCCGCTCGCGCTGGCCGGTCGAGCGACTTTGGTTGCGATCCTGCTTTTTGGCGGGATCACACTGTTCGTCGGTCTGGTCGTGTTCTCAAAGAACGTGCTTTCTTCGCAAGCGCAACAGTACTTTGCTCAGGGAGCGGCGGTTGCGTTGGGAACGGTCTTTGTCGGGTGGACGGTGGGGGCCTTCGCTTTGGCTCTGCGGCGTGGGCTGATCGGATGGCCGACTTTGTACTTTGCTGCGAGCGTCTGGGTCGCACTCTGCGCGCTGGTTGCCTTCATCTGGACGCCGCATTCCGCTGCACGTCTCGCGATCTCTATCTGTGTCGTGGGTCTTTTGGCCCTGTCCGTGGCTCCCCTAGCAACTGCTCCGCTGGCCGTCGCCTGGAATCGCACTCGCTGACCTCGGCTCTCGCCGCCGTGACGGTGCGAATACGATCGAAGGCGACTTTCGCGACTATGACAGTTGCGTCGATTCTGTCGACTCGGGAAAGCCTGCCGCGCGCCGTGCGACAGACGGCGTCCTTCGAGGCATGTGATTCGTCGCTTGTTGACCCGCCGACGCGTTCCACCCGATACGAACGAAGGCCCCGGCTCTAACTGGTGATGGTTGGGACGGTCCTCGATGGGATCAAGAATTCGCCGAATTGTCGTGCGTCGCCCGCTGGCCCCGCTATTCGTGGCAGCTCTGACGCTGCTGGCCGGCTGCGGCGAGCAGGCGCCCAAGTTTGGCGAGCCGCGCGATGTTGGCGATAAAGTGACCGACGCCGATCTCGACACCTTTTTCCAGGTCGTCGACGACCTGCCCGACAAAAAACTGCCGGAGATGCCGGCCCTCTTCAAGAGTCCGCCCGCCTGGGACGAGCAGCGGACCCTTCCCGTCAACGAGCTGGTGCGGGAAGAGTCCGACGAGTTGGAAAAGCTCTGGAACGACGAGCACCTGATCCGTCACCTGGCGAAAGATCGGGCGCTGCAAAAGGCGCTCAGGGAACGGATGTCGCCGGCCCAGTTCGTCGGGCTGGTGAAGACGATCGGCGCGGCCCTGGCGCGCAACGCTGTCCGACCCGATCAAGACCTGCGGCTGATCGTCGAGCAGGGGAAGCGGCGGCTTGGCCCGCTGCGCGCGCAAACCCAGCGCTTCAACCAGTTAGAGCCCGATGAACGGCACGTCGTGCTGACGACGGCCGTTTGGATCACGCGCATCGATCGGGCCCGCAGATTGATGCGGGTGCCTCCGGAAAATCTGGCGGTCGTCAAGTCGCACTACGACCGGCTCAAGGCCATCTTTCCGCTGGAATTCTGGGCGAATCCCTTCGACTCGATCGCCGACCAGATCGAAGAGCTGGGCATGTCATTCTCGGAGCTGCGTCAAACGGGCCTCGATGCAGAGATCGACTGGAAGGAAAGCGACACGATCCGCGGGATGGATTCGCCCGACCCGGATCCGCGGGAGATTGCTGTCGTCAGCCCGCCGAAGCCATCCGGCCCGGTCCCGGACCCCGGCCAAAAGTGAAGCTCGGCGTGCTTCGCCCTCCAGTGCAGCCGTCAGCCGCTCCGCGGTACAATGCCAAATGCTGTCCGAGTCCCCCACTTAGAATGACGGTATGATCCGCTTGTGGCTGCGACGCATCTTCGGAGTCGCGTATATCGGCGTGCTCTTGACGCTTACTGGCGTCGGTTGGGCACTCGCGATTCTCAGCCCGTACCGGCTGGTGATGGTGCCATTCCTTCTGTCACTTTACGTGGCAATAGCTTTTTTGATCGTGTACCGACACGGACAGCGTTGAACTCGAAATTCACCCGTTGAGACTTTTTGTGCAGCCGTCCGAGTTTTTTTGCAGGACGGCGTTTTTGTGCAAAGCCGCCTCGCCCTCCCGAGTACTCGCGGCTCACTGAGCGCTCGACACGTCTGGCCGCAGCCTCTTGGCATCGCGCAGATACACGTGGACCATCTGGTCCTGGGGCTTATTCGAGTTGAGGTGCAGAAGAATTCGGATGCAGCGGCCCATGCTGTTGGGGACGGGGATCTCGCAGGTGCATAAGAGCGGAACCTGATTCATCCCCAACGCTCGGGCGGCTTCGGCCGGGAACGCCGACGTCAGGTCGCTCGTCGTGGTGAAGATGGCCGAGGCGACGTCCTCGAACGTTTGGATGTCGTTGGCCCGGAAAATCTCCTGCAACAGCTCGGTTGTCGCTGACAGTACCTCGGCGGGGTTGTCCGCCGGAACGTTGATCGCGCCTCGAATTCCCCTGACGGGCATGTCTGGTTCCGCAATTTGCGTTTATCCGTTCCCGCTCAAGCGGTTTGCCCAATGTAACAAGAGCGCAAACGGTTCGCGAAGCCGGGGCTGCGTCGGAATTTGGCCGGTTCAGCGGACTTCTCAGGGGATTCCCGGACCTCGAGTTCTGACATCCGAATGACGACAC
>DASZIA010000593.1:0-19793 GCA_035949535.1 Planctomycetaceae bacterium
GACCGTTTTGAGCGCGCTGCGCAAACAACGGCGTCCAAGCCCGCTCGTCAAAATGGGCCGCCGACCCAGCGCCACGCACGTGAAGAAGTATGTTCCGCCCGGAACGTAGTTTCTCCGATAGCGCGCCATAAGCGGCCGTAGCTCGTAGGGTGGGACAAGGCCGCGCAGCGGCCGCCGGCCCACCGGTTTTCAATTGAGGGCGTGCGCTCGAAGCAGGCCCAGTGGCAAACATTAGTAATTGAGGTGTCGATTATACGTCGGGGCTTGCGGAGGCCTGTGGAAGATGGTGGGCCGGCGCCCGCCTTCGGCGGACTTGTCCCACCCTACAAACTTAGAGCCGCGATCGTGAGAACATTTTGCATCTGCGTCGTGACTCGCCGATGCGGCTCGGCTTGGACGCGTCAGTGGTGGAATCATTGCGGCGTTCAGCTTCCCAAGCCGACGGCTTTGCCGTCGTCTTGTTGCTGAGCACGCCAGAACGACGGCAGAGCCGTCGGCTTGGGAAAAGTGCGCCTCGCTAACAACTCCCTCGTTGACTCGTTCATCCCGATGCTCTCTCAACAACTTGCGCCCGAGATGCAAAATGTTCTCACGGTCGCGGCTCCAATCCTGATTTGGCGGAAGTCTCCCCAAGTCCAACCTCGCAGACAATCCCTGGATTTTATCCCCTCATTCCCCTTGCGTGACAACGAACGGCTTCGGCGGGCGTTTCACGCGCGCGGCGACTTTGGGCTGCGCCGCCAGACTTTTCTGTCGCAACCGCACGAGATTTGCACGCATTCTTGCTCGGAATCCGACACAGGCTCACGAACGGGAGGCGCAGCCATGGCGGTAGATCATCACAATCAGCTCTTACTCATCACGGGAGCAACGGGGCATCAAGGGGGCGCGGTCGTTCGGCAGACGGTCGAGCGCGGGTTTCGCGTGCGGGCCCTCGTTCGCAATCCGCAAAAACCGGCCGCACGCAAGCTGGAAAACGAAGGCGTCGAGATCGCGCAGGGCGACTTCGACGACCGCGCGTCGCTTGATCGGGCGCTCGAGGGCTGCCACGGCGTGTTCTCAGTCCAAGATTTTCACAGCGAAGGCTACGTCGGCGAGGTTCGCCAGGGGAAGGCGATAGCCGACGCCGCCAAGGCGGCCGGCGTGCGGCACTTTGTTTACAGCTCGGTCGGCAACGCCAACCGCAACACGGGTATTTCCCACTTCGAATCGAAGTGGGAGATCGAACAGTACCTGTCGAGTATTCGAATCCCGCACACCGTGCTGAGACCTGTGTTCTTCTACTACAACTACGAAGCCATGCGGCCGTCGATCAACCAGGGCGCGCTGGCGATGCCGCTGTCGCCCGATACGAAACTCTGCCAGGTCTCTGAAGACGACTATGGGCGAATCGTGGCGATGGTCTTCGAGGATCCCGAGACGTACTTGGGCCGTCAGTTCGACGTGGCCAGCAGCCAACCAACGATGCGCGAAGTCGTGCAAACCTTTACGCGCGTGTTGGGACGACCGGTCGAGTATCAACGCCTCCAGTGGGACGACTTCAAGAAACAGGCCGGCGAAGAGCTGACCCGGATGTTCCAATGGTTTGAGGCCGTCGGCTATCACGTCGACTTCGGCGACCTGTGGCGACGCTTCGGCGACCTGACCGACCTCGAAACGTACTTGCGGCAGCACGGGTGGGGAACGGCCTCCACCGCGCCCGCGACGGCCCAGCACGCGGTCGGATCCTGATTTTATAGGGTGGGACCCGGCCGCCAAAGGCGGACGCAAGGCCTACCGAGTCGATCCGTTCGCCAATGACACTTGCCGCCGACCCCGGCGCGGCACTTCCGAAGTCCGCGTCGAAGCCGTCGGTGATGGTGTACCAGGGCAGCGCACAGCCTATCCGCGCCTTCGATCGTTGTCCGCCGCTGCATTCGCGCAATCGTGTCAATTCGATAGAGAGACGACCGCACCGTCGGTTTCGACGCCACCATTGTGCAAGTGCGCCCACCGCACTTCCCTGCGCCCGCCCTCGCTATAATGGCCGCACGCCGGAAGACATCTCTCTAAAGGTGTTTCAGCGCTAGAGCCGCGCCGACAACCAGAGCCGCGCGGACAAGAAGTTACCCCAACGAAAAGAGCGCCGTCGCATGAAGGCCGTTGTGTGTCGCGCGTTTGGGCCGCCCGAGAGTCTGACGTTCGAGGAGATGCCCGATCCGCAGCCGGCTGAGGGCCAGGTGCTGATCGACGTTTACGCCGCCGGGCTGAATTTTCCTGACGTGCTGCAGATCGCCGGGAAATATCAGTTTCAACCGCCGTTTCCCTTCACGCCGGGTGCGGAGGTTGCCGGCCTGGTCGCGGAAGTTGGCGCCGGCGTCGTCAGCGTGAAGAAGGGTGACCGCGTGATGGGAATGACGGGAATCGGCGGCATGGGCGAGCGCGCGGTCGCCGCGGCCGATTCCGTGAACCCGATTCCGGAGGGGATGGACTTCGCGGCTGCGTCGGGTTTCGAGCTGGTCTACGGCACGTCGTACTACGCGCTCAAGCAGCGGGGCCAATTGAAGCCGGGCGAGACGCTGCTCGTGCTGGGAGCCAGCGGCGGCGTCGGTCTGGCGGCCGTCGAGATCGGCAAGGCATTTGGCGCGCGAGTGATCGCCGCGGCCGGCAGCGACGAAAAGCTCCAAGTCGCCAAGAACCACGGAGCCGACGACCTGGTGAACTACAGCCAGGCGAGCCTCAAAGACAAAATCAAAGAGCTGACCGGCGGCAAAGGGGCCGACGTCATATACGACCCGGTCGGCGGCGATTTGTTCGACCAGGCGACGCGCTCGATCAATTGGAACGGCCGACTGCTGATCGTCGGCTTTGCCAGCGGGACCATTCCAAAGTTCCCCGTCAACCTGGCCCTGCTCAAGGGCTGCCAGCTCGTCGGCGTCTTCTGGGGCGACTTCAAACGCCGCGAGCCGGAGAACTATCGCCAAAACGTCCGGGAGCTGTGCGATTTGTTTCGTGCGGGCAAGCTCAAACCACTGGTCTCGCGCGAGTTTCCGCTGGCCGAATATGCGGCGGCGCTCAATATGTTTGTAAATCGGCAAGCGGTGGGGAAGATCGTGCTGCGCGTGCGAAGTTAGACGCTCGAAGCCGAGCAGTGCGGACCCATCGTCCGCAAACGCCCGTTGAAATTCCGGCATTGTGGCCGGCATAATTGGCGGTTCTTGAAGTGGTATTCTGCCTTTCCGGGGGCCGTGCGATGCGTCACGCTGGCTTACTTTCGATCATTCTGCCGCTTGCGTTCCTGCCCTCCGTCGCTTTCGCACAAGAAACCGGCGGGCGTAGCGTCGGAGTTGCGCTCGCAGCATTGCGTGCGGACGACGATGCCGGGAAAAGGGCTCCCGAGAGAGATCAAGGGGATGCGAAGGGGGCGGCCGCGTGCACCTTTCGAGCCTACGCCTGGGCAAGAAAGAACGACCTCGAAAAGGCACTCGCGGATTTCAACGAGGCAATTCGACTCGATCCCAAGTATTCGTATGCGTATGTGGGCCGCGGCT
Organism: Planctomycetaceae bacterium; assembly: GCA_035949535.1. Taxonomy (GTDB): domain Bacteria; phylum Planctomycetota; class Planctomycetia; order Planctomycetales; family Planctomycetaceae; genus DASPSM01. Next base: position 3,531 of record DASZIA010000593.1, read on the forward strand.
GGCTGTGGCACATGAAACAGCAATACGACAAGGCAATCACAGATTGCGACGAGGCCATTCGGCTCAACCCAAAAGACTGTGCTGCTTACATCGGGCGGGGCAGGGCATTGAGCCGCAAAGGTCAGCACGACAAGGCAATTTCTGATTTCAGCGAAGCCATTCGGCTCAATCCAAAGTATGCGCCGGGGTTCGAGAATCGTGGCTACGAGTGGGCATTAAAGCAGGACAACGACAAAGCAATTCAGGATTACGACGAAGCCATTCGACTCGATCCGAAAAACGCGTTCACGCTCGCCAACCGCGGGATGGCGCGGTGCGCTAAGGGAGACTACGACAAGGCAATCCCCGATTTCGATGAGGCCATTCGGCTCAAGCCGGATATGGCAGATTTCCGTGTCAGTCGCGGACGAGCCTGGTACGAGAAGGGAGAATACGAGAAGGCGATCGCTGACTACACCAAAGCAGTTCCGCCGGGTTCCAAAGATACAGCTGCGACTCGGAAGCGCGGCGACCAGCCCTGGGTCGTCTACCAGGGGCACGACGGGCCGGGCAAGGGGAAAAAAATCGTCTTCGTCAGTGGTGATGACGAGTATCGCTCGGAAGAAGCGCTGCCGCAGTTGGCGAAGATTCTCGCCGTGCGGCACGGCTTCCACTGCACGGTGCTATTCGCCATCGATCCGAAGGACGGCACGATCAAACCCGACCAGCAGGACAACATCCCCGGGCTCGAGGCGCTCGACTCGGCCGAATTGATGGTGATTCTGACGCGCTTCCGCGACCTGCCCGACGACCAGATGCAGCACATCGTCAACTACGTCGAGTCAGGCAAACCGATCGTCGCCCTGCGGACGTCCACGCACGCCTTCGCGCTGCAGAAACACAAAACATTTTCGCGCTACGACTGGCAAAGCAAGGAATGGGACGGCGGCTTCGGCCGCCACGTGTTGGGCGAAACCTGGATCAATCACCACGGCCAGCACGGCAAGCAGAGCACGCTCGGCCTGATCGCGCGCGAAAGGAAAGATCATCCGATTCTGCGCGGCATTCACGACGGCGACATCTGGGGGCCGACCGACGTCTACGCGACTCGCCTTCCGATGCCCGCAAGCTGCCGAACGCTGGTGCTCGGCGAAGTGCTTAGCGGCATGCACGCGACCGACCCCCCCGTGCGCGGGAAGCAGAACGATCCGATGATGCCAATCGCCTGGATCAATTCATTTTCCTCCCCGTCCGGCAAGCCGGCTCGGATCTTCACCACGACGATGGGCGCGTCGATGGATCTCGAAAGCGAGGGGCTGCGCCGTCTAATCGTCAACGCCTGCTATTCGGGCCTGGGAATGGACGACCAAATCGCCGCAAAATCAAACGTCAACCTCGTCGGCCCTTACCATCCGACGCCGTTTGGGTTCAGCAAATACACCAAGGGGATCAAACCGTCGGCCCACGCGCTGGAGAATTGACGAGCCTATATTGGGGTGGCACTGGCGGCTTGTCCGCCTTGTCCACCAGTGTCCGGGAATTCGGACGTACATGTTCTTGGCCCCGGAGGGGCCGCCGATAATAGCCCAGGGCGTAAGCCCTGGGAAAAGAATCGCGCTCAACACTCTCTAAGCCCCCGACAGGGGGCGTCAGAGCGAAGGTTCTTCACAATTCTGTCGTCCCTCCGGGACTTAACACCGAATTCAATCGTCGCGAGACCCAGGGCTTACGCCCTGGGCTAATTTCTGGCGCCCCCTTGCGGGGGCTTCTGAGGCATTGGTTGCCGACAATCCATTCGCCGAATTTCCGGACGAGCCGCCATTGCCACCACAAAATCTCTGCGCCAGCGCCGGGCAAGAGAGCTTTGCCCGGCGTCTCAGATTCCGAGCCTGCTGCGGATCTCCGCGACGATCGCCGGCACCGGTTGGCCGATGTCGACGCGGATCGCGTCCTCCGGCGGCTCGAGGGTCTCGAACTGACTGGCCAAGAGCGCCGGGTTCATGAAGTGCCCCGTGCGCTCGGCTAATCGCTGGCGAATCAACTCAGGCGAGCCGGAGAAGTAGACGAACCGCACGGTCTCGGGCGCATAGTCGGCCAGATAGTGCTGATAGCTGTGCTTCAGCGCCGAGCACGCTAGCACAACGTTTTCACCGCGCGTGATGGCTTGCTTGAGGCGATGGCGGATCGCGTCGAGCCAGGGCCGGCGGTCTTCGTCGGTCAGCGGTATTCCGCGGTGCATCTTCTCGACGTTGGCCTCGGGGTGAAAATCGTCCCCTTCGACAAACGTCCAAGCCAAATCTCGGTGTGCCACTTTGTCGCCGTGTGCCCCCTCACCCCCGACCCCTCTCCCGCGAGGGGAGAGGGGGGAAAGGCTGTCTGCGTTGGTGCCATTTGCAGAATGAGGCACCGCGCGCGAATCTTCTCCCCTCTCCCCTGGCGGGAGAGGGGCCGGGGGTGAGGGGGACCCGCCGGCCGCGTCCCCGAATCGCGCACGATCATTTAGCTGTTGGGCCAAGAGCATTCCCACGGTCGACTTCCCGGTGCCGGTGACTCCCATTAAGACCACGATCACTTAACGTCTCCTTTCCCGTCCTGCATGCTCCGCTCGCAGAGGAGGGGGCGTCTTCACAGGCTCGATCAGACGGCTCGCACGAGATCGTATACTGAAGTCATACGTCAGCCCGGAAGGATTGGCGATTGTGTGACAAGGACCTGAGATGACAGCGTCGCCGTTGACGAAGATCGAGCAGGCGATCCTCGAGATTTTGGATATCGATCCGCGCCATGAAATTCTCGGGCGGGACCTGAGATCTTTGGTGAGAAGCCGTGGCTTTCGGCGGACGGCTCCGGCGTTTGTCTTTACGATGATGAGCCTCGAGGATAAAGGTTTGGTCGACTGCCGGGAGGAAATTCGGGTTGTCGACGGCGTGCAGATCACCGACCGCTATTATCGCGCTGTCGCTACCTGACGCGATTGAGAGAGACGGCCTGCCCAAGTTTGGGAAGCGGTTCCAAGCCAACGGATCGGCTTCACAGATCGATGAACGTGACATTCGTCTCGATCGGCTCGCGGCGCTGACGAGTGCGGTTGGCCGGCACTGCCGCGTCTTCGTAGCCAAACGAGACGCCGCAGAGAATTCGCAGCGATTCCGGAATGCAGAGCTCCCGCCGCACGATCGCCGGATACATCCGCAGGCTCGCCTGCGCGCACGAGGCGACGCCCCGAGCCCAGAGCGCCAGCATCAGCGTCTGGACGTACATGCCCACGTCGAGCGCCACGCCCAGCTTGAAGTGCTGCTCCATGCAAACGATGGCCACGTGCGGGGCATCGAAGAATTCAAAATTCCGCGCGAACGCTCGCAGTCGACCCGGCTGATCGTGGCGGTCGACACCCATCTCTTTGTAGAGCGCTACGGCGCAGTCGACCTGCAAGCGCCGGTACGAACCCGGAAATTCGTCGACTGGATCGTCGGGCGCGGGTGCGACTCCCGTCGTCACGGCTTGTCGCAAGGCGTCGCGCAATCGATCACAGCCGACTCCTGACGCGACGAACACACGCCAGGGCTGCACATTGCAATTCGAGGGAGCCCGCTGGGCCAGCTCGAGGGCTTCGCAAATGACCTGACGGGGTACCAGCCGATCTCGAACGAAGCCTCGAACGCTGCGTCGCTCACGAATCGTCTCGTCCAAATCGTACATGCGTGGCCCCCTCACCCCTAGCCCCTCTCCCGCAAGGGGAGAGGCGAACAGGAATGCTTGTCGTCTCCCGATTCCTACCAGCCCTCTCGCAAGATGCGCTTCCAGCTGCGATCGATGGCCTTGCGCAGTTCGGGGGTCGCCTTTGCTTTTTGCTCGTCGAGGTAGTCCTTGGCGTGCCGACCCATCACCAGAATGTCCTTCTCGGCCATCTGTCGCACGATCGGATCGGGATCGAGGAGCTTGGTGGCCTGGCAGAGCGGCCGCACGCCGGGCTTGACGGTGCTTTTCTCGTCGACGTTGACGAGTTTGCCGTCCGCGGCAAAGGTCAGGTCGGCAACGATCTCACCCTTGCCGCCTTGAGTGACGCCGACTCTGCCTGACGCCGACCAGCCTTCCGGTAAGGCCCGGGCCGCCAGCGTGTCTTCAGGAATGGAGAACTCAAAGAAACCGTCCTGCTTGAATTCCTCCGACAGCCGCAGCCACGCCTTGACGGCTTCCTTGGCCGACTCGACACCGGCGACCCGGCTCATTGCGGCTCGGAAGAAGTTCTCCAACTCCTTCGTCTCCGTCAGATGCGAGACGCGGCCGTTTTGATCCACGGCAAACAGGTTGTTCGCGGCCAAAGGCTTCGGCGGCATGCGGGCCACCGGGTACTGTCGAAATCGGAGCACAAAGAATCGATGTTCGGGAAATGTGCGCGTGAGAGTCTTTTCGGCGAGAGAAATCAGGGGCGGGACCCGCTGCCGGCGGATGACCGGAAATTGCCCTCGGATCGCGTCTTCAGGGTCACGAGCGTTTTCGGCGGCAAGCGCGCTTGCCGAGGCAAGCAGAGCGATCAGCGCGAAAACTCGCCCACCTACGAGACCAATCGTTCGGTGTCCCATCGCAGGCTTCCTTCTGATTCGAGGATCGCGCCAATCGGCGTCGATCTCGCCATTCTACCGAGGTGCGGCCAGTGAGCGGGCGGCAAAGCATCGTCGCTCTTCGGTCGGCGCGGTGAACTCGGTATGCTGGCCATTCCATGACCTGGGACGCCGAGCAATACAACAAGTTCGCGGCCGAGCGGGCGCGGCCGTTTGCCGATTTGATGGCGCAGGTCGAGCGCGACTCGAAAAAGACGCGGTACGTCGTCGACCTCGGCTGCGGGCCGGGAAAATTGACGCGGCAATTGGCCGAGCGCTGGCCCGCCGCGCGAGTCGTGGGAGTCGACAACTCGGCCGAGATGCTGGCCAAGGCGCAGTCGCTGGCGATTGCCGGGCGCGTCGAATTCGTGCAGGCCGACGTGGCCGCCTGGTCGCCCGCTCAACCCGTCGATTTCCTCTTGAGCAACGCGGCCTTGCACTGGCTCGCCGATCACGAGACGCTCTTGAGGCGTTTGGCCGGCTGGTTGGAGCCGGGCGGGACGCTGGCCGTGCAAATGCCCAATCGCTTCGACGGCCCCGTCCAACAAGCGATCGATGCGACGGCGGCCGACCCGCGTTGGGCAGCGCAGTTGCGGGGAGTCGGCTTGCATCGAGGCTCGGTTCAGCCCGTCGACTGGTACGTTCGGTTGCTGCAGGATTTGGGGTTCGTGGTGAACGCGTGGGAGACCACATACATCCACGTGCTCACCGGCGAGGACCCGGTGCTCGAATGGTTTCAGGGAACCGGCCTGCGGCCCCTGCTCGTGCGATTGAATAACGCTGCTGTCGATCAGTTCCGCTCGCAGCTCGCCGCTCGGCTGAGAGCGCTCTATCCGCCGCAGAACGGAACGACGTTGTTCCCCATGCCCCGGCTGTTGTTCGTCGCGACTCTGAATTGAGAAGCCCCCGGCGGCCTCTCTCCACAGCCCGCGATTCGTGTTTTCCCCAGTGGATCCGCGCACCCGTTTCGCGTTTAGTCCTCTATGCCGCGTTGCGATCGCCCCGGCAGATGATGAACGACGCTCGAATCGCCCTGAATGAATTCGTGTGGGTGGAACTTTGCAGAGCACCGACCAACCGCGGGCCGCGGAAGGCGAACCTATGTCCCCTCGATTCTCACCTCTCTGGATGCCGGCTGTTGCTGTGGCGTTGCTGTCTGGGTCCGTTCTGGCTTGTCCGCCGGACCAAAAGAAGGGCAGTTCAGCACAGCTTGACGTGAACTCCGACAACGTGAAGTCGGGCACCGCCAAATCCGACAGTGTTAAATCCGACACGCTAAAGTCCAACACCAGCAAATTCCGCAGCATGGTGCTCGATCAATTCGACAGCAACCGAAACGGACGCCTCGACTCGAAAGAACGGGCGGCTGCCAACCGCGCCCTCTCGGGCAAGGGAGGCGGGCCGGCCATCGAGGCTTTGCGCAAACAGGCTCTGGCAGAGTTCGACGCCAACGGCAACGGCAAGCTCGACAAGACCGAGATCCACAAAGCTCTTTCGTCGGTGAATGCCAACTCGAAGTCGACCGAGGTCGCTGCGAACGATTCGTCAATCCGGCCGTTCACTCCCCAAGAGCGAGTCGCCGCAAAAGAATTGCAGCAGGAGATGTCGATTAACGGAATCACGACGACCTCCGGCCAAATTCAGACGCTCGAGAATCTGCTGACCAACAACGGCGGCACGCTGACTGCCGCAGAAACATTGCTCATTCAGAACCTGCTCTCGCAACTCACGGCCCAGACGGCAACGACGACGACTGGCTCGGTCACTCCGACCACAATCACGACAGCCGGAACCGGCACGACGGGCACGAGTTCGACGAGCACCGGTTCAAGCAGCACGGGGACGGGCACCGGAACGTGCAGCGGCGGTTCTTCGGGCTCTTCCGGCTCCTCGGGCACGAGCACAACCTCGTCCGGAACATCCGGAACCACGGGAACATCAACGGCCCGACTCGCGCATAGCTCGGGCAATCAAACCACCAGCACGCCGATTTTGTCGGGAGGCGGAGGAGCGTTCGGGGGCTTCGGCGGAGGTTTTGGCGGTGGCTTTCGTGGATTCCGAGGCCGATGAATCCCTCGACTGCCCCGAGGCGAACAAACCGCTGCAGCGGGCACTTCCGTGATCGGCAAGACGCCGGTCAAGAGAGTGCACTGCGGGGGCGGTCCGCGAGCGTGTGAATTTGGCCTCCTTCTCGTGGGCCGTCCCCGTTCGCCTCGTTCGGGTCCAAGGTCCAAGGTCCAAGGTCCAAAGTCAAAAGACGAAACAGTTCCACGCGGAGCCGTTTAACTTTGGACCTTGGACTTTGGACTTTGGACTAGTTCGCGCTCGGATGTGCCTCGGCTGATTCCGAAGAGGCGGTTTTGTCCGCCTCTTTTTGGTACTCGGGAACCAGGTCCGAACGGTACGAGCGCAGCGGCCGCACGAGCGAGCGTTCGAGCACCGAACGGCGAGCGGCCCAGTCGGACTCAGCGACGCCGACCGTCGTCCGCAGCCGATCCATCAACCCGAGCGACGATTCCACCGCGTCGATGCTGCGCTCCAGGTCGTTGAGCACAATCTGCGTCGACTTGGGTCTGCCCATGCCGCGGTTCAGCCAGCGCGTCTCCAAAAATCCCAACATCGCGTTGAGATAGTCCCAGCACTCTTCGGCAGAGACGAACTGAGGCTCGCGGTTCAGAATATCGAGGGCGTCGACGACGTCGCGCACCGAGCGGTCACGCGGGTCGCTGTAATAGACGGTGTACAGCCGGTGCTGCAGCTGGGCCATGGAGCCGGCCGCCTCGGACCGGCTGTAAAACGTCGCCAACTCGTGGTGCAGGAAATAGGTCAGCACGGGATCGTACGGCTCGGCGAACTCCTCGATGCGCTGCAACGAATCGAGCGTCGGTCGCGCGGACTGTGCGACCTTGCCCAGTGCCGTGAAGTAGTCCTTCCGCCGCCGATCGATCGCGTCGAGTCGCCGCTCGAAACCGGCTTCGCCGTCTTCAACCGTGGTGTGCGGATGCTTGGTCAGCTCCTCGCGAACCAGTTTGCGATAGGCCCAGGGTTGGTCGGGGTACGAGACCATCAGGTCATGCTCGCGCATCACGTCCGAGAGCCGTCGCAACAGTTCGGTGTCGTTGCTGTCGACGTTCGGCCATTGGGCCATGCGACCGGCGATCGGGCTCAAGACCGCGGCAAGCTCTTCGTTCTTTGGTCCCCAGCGCATGGTCTCTTGCGGCAGCCGAAAGGCGAACAGACCGTTGGCCGCGGTATTGATCCGCGCTTTGTCGACGAGGGCGTCACACCCTACGCCCGAGTAGGCAGCCAGGTTCAGCACGATCGACCAGTCCCAGCCGAGATGGGCCAACGTTCGTTGCGCTTGGGGCGTCTTGAACCGCTCGAGCAGTTCCGGTCGGCTGAGGCCTTTTTCCGATTGCGTGGCAAGCAGTGCCAGCTCACCCGGCGCGACCTCGATTGCCGCCACGTGGGCAAAGACCGATTTCAGCGTCGCCAGCGCACTTTGCAGGGGCCAAGGGCCGAAGTCGATTTGCAAAAATCGCTGGGCGAAGATGCCGTCGGCGGAAAGTTGCCGGGCCGCGTCGGCGTAGAACTCGCGCGTGAAATGGGGCGTTCCCTGCGAGACTCCCGACTGGCCCGAATCGGCATAGATCACGTCGTACGATCCGCCCCGGGCCTGAACAGCGAGACTGGGCGCGATGCACAGGACGCGCGTGCGATTGTCACGGCGTGGATTGGGCTCGGCCGCCGGCCAGACGGTGCTTTCGAGCACGTCGACGAGCGCCCGATCGCCCTCGACGCAAGTGACGTCCTCGATCGGAAATTCCAGGCAGGCGGCCAATCCGCTGCCGCTTCCCAATCCCAAAATCAACATGTGCCGCGGAGCTTCGTGCAGCACGAGCGGCAACACGCAAGGGACGACTTCTCCGGAAAACTGCGGACCGATGTCGGGCTTCGGGCAGAACGTGCCGCCGGGAATGCCGCTCTCGCGGAGCGCGAGCTGCATGCCGTGCTGTTTCCAGACGGTGTACGTGCCGCATTCTCCTTCTCGCTGGACCAGCAGTCGGCTGTCGTCGAGGAAAGGCAGCAAGCGGCTCTCGGTTGCGTTGCGCCACGCCAAGAAGACATTGGTGGCGAACAAGAGCCGGGCCGATCGGGACGGCTCGTACGTGCGTGCGAAAACGCTGACCGCAAAGAGTGCCGCGGCGACTGTCCACGCGCTGGCGGTAATCAGTCGACCGCGGAGGGCAGACCTTCGGATGATCGCAGCCGCGGCAAATGTCGCCGGCAACAAGGCGCCTGCCGCAACGAGTATCGGCAACGGAACGCCGAGCAGGATCAGCCATCGTGCCGCGATCAAGCCGGCCAAAAGCGCGGGAGCCGCGCCGACGAAGATCGCTGGGTGTCTTTTGGCGTCGCCGCCGCGCCAGCCCACGGCGGCGGCCCAAAGCCCTCCTGCCGCGAACAGGGTCATCCCTGCGGCGAACCCTCGCACCAACAGCAACACCGACACGTTCGAGAACGTTGCCGTTGCCGCGAGAAAGAGATCCGTCAGAGACCGGAACAGGACGACCGGGAGCGCACAACCGATCGCGCAAACCAAGACCACGACGGCGGCTCGCGGCAAACGCCGTTCGTTGAACTCGGGATGAACGCTCCGCCAGATTGCAGCCACACCCAGCAAGAAGCCGGCGCAGACTGTCCATGCGACCGCTTCGGTCCCCGGCATCAACTGCTGAACGACCCGCACGAGTGCTGCCGCGGTCAGACCAGCGGCAAATGAACCAATCACGATTCGCGCGAAATCCGGCGCTGAGGAGGCGGACGAAGGTGCTTCGACGATCGCATCGGTGACACGCGCTGCTCGCCAGCGAATGACCGCGATGCCAATCGCCCACGCGACAGTCAGTCCGGCCGCAATCAGTCCTGCCCAGTGCACGCCGAACCACGGACCGAAACCGTACGCCGCGGTGAGACAGCCGATGGCCGCGCCCGCAATGACCCAAAATCCGTCCAAGGCGGCATCCTGCAAAGCGACCCGCGCGGCGCAGGCCGCCGGTATCCCCAACAGCAGCAGTGCGGCTCCGAAGGCCGCCTCGAATTGTCCCCACGGCGAGGCCAAGAGGTCCAAATCGAGTGAGCGACACGCCAATTCGACGCCGCCGGCCAGCCAATTGATCGACAGGGCCCAGACGGCGGGAATTAAAGCGGCAACGAGCGACGGGCTGGCGAGTTGTCTGCCGCGTCGCGCTCCGATGGTCGCCGCCAGGAGTCCGATCGCCACGGCCGCCGCTGATCCGCCCGAGGTCATCAGCCCGCCACCAAACCTGGCGAACAACTGATGGCTGAATGCGACGCCAAAAAGACCGGCGAGCAATCCGCCGCCGAACGACGTTCCCGCCGCCGAGCGCAGCCAGCCAGCCAGACGCAGCGCGAGTCGCCCGGCGAACCTAAGACCGGGGATGCGCGACGTTATCGGCCTTGCGGATCTCTTTGGCATGGCTTCCGTGCCTCCCTAGTCGGGCAATTGCTCCGAATGTCTGGGTGGCACTGGCGGCTTGTCCGCCAGTGTCTTGTCTTGCGGGCTAGCCGCGTGACGTTTTAAATCGCGCCCAGGCAGTTAGCCTGCAGGAAAAAACACTGGCGGACAAAGTCGAGGATGTCCGGGAATTCGCACGTGGATCTTTTCTTGGCCCCGGAGGGGCCGCCGACAATAGCCCAGGGCGTAAGCCCTGGGAAAACAATTGCCCCCACAACTTCTTAAGCCCCCGACAGGGGGCGACAGAACGACAGGCTCTTAATGCCTCTGTCGTCCCTCCGGGACTTAATCACTGAAAATTGCCGCATGAGACCCAGGGCTTACGCCCTGGGCTATCATCTGGCGCCCCTTACGGGGGCTTCCGACGCACTGATTCCTGACATTCCCGTTCGTCGAATTCCCGGACACCCTCGGACAAGCCGCCAGTGCCACACAAGTCAGACGAACGGCGTGTTGTAATGGAACTTCCAATTTGCCCCAAGATCAGTGCCCGCTTGAGGCTGCGATGCTACTGCGCCGGTGGTGGCGTGAGACTCCGCGCTTGGACCGGTGTTTTACGGCTGTTAGGATGAATTTCCGCGAGCCGGCCCCCTGTCACGAATTCAGACGAAGTGGCGACGAAGGGTCTCGCGGACTTCGGGACTCGAGCGGCGCTGTTCGACTGTGGAGGGTGAGGATGCGCTTGTTCTCAATCGGGGTCTTAGCCTGCGCGGTGCTGCTGGCCGGCTGCGAGTCGAGCGGCAAATCGACCGCCGATAAGCCGGGAGGCGCCCGTTATCGGATCGCCGTCATCCCCAAGGGGACGACGCATGAGTTCTGGCGGGCCGTGCATGCCGGCGCGGCCAAGGCGGCCAAAGAACTCGGCGACACCGACATCTTCTGGAAAGGCTCGCAGCTCGAGAGCGACCGCGAGGGGCAGATCTCGGTCATGCAGAGTTTCATCACCAAGCACGTCGACGGGATCTGCCTGGCCCCGAACGATTCGCAGGCGCTTGTCGAGTACGTCAACCAGGCCGTGCAGGAAAAGATCCCCGTCGTGATCTTCGACAGCGGGCTCAAGGACGAATCGAAGATCGTCACGTACGTCGCCACCGACAACTATAAAGGGGGCGCGCTGGCGGCCCGCCGGATGGGCGAGGTGCTGCACGGCAAAGGGAACGCGATCCTGCTCAGGTACTTTCCGGGAAGCGAGAGCACCGAGCGGCGCGAGCAAGGTTTTCTCGAAACGCTCGCCAAGGAGTTCCCCAACATTGTGGTCATCTCGTCTGATCAGTATTCGGGCACCACGCCGGAAGAGTCGCTGAACAAGGCCACGCAGGTGCTCAACAAATACAAAAAGGAAGTCAACGGCCTGTTCGCCGTCTGCGAGCCCAACGCCAGCGGCAGCCTGGGAGCGATCCGGGAGACGGAGCTCGACGGCAAGGTCTGCTTCATCGCCTTCGATCCGAACGCCGCCTTGATCCGCGGGCTCGAAGCCAAGAAGGTGCAGGGGATCGTGTTGCAGGACCCGGTGAAGATGGGGTACGAAGCGGTGATGTCGATGCACAAGCACCTCGCGGGCGAAAAGGTCCCCAAGCGGATCGACACGGGATCGACCGTCGCCACACCGGAAAACATGTCAGAACCGCGCATCCAGCAGCTTCTGAAGCCCGACCAATTCCAAGATTGACGACTTCGAGATTGACGGCCGCCTCATGCCCGAGCCGCTCCCGCCGCCCCAGACGATGGCCGCGAGCGGTGCGCGGTGGTGGCTGCGCTTGAGGGGAGTCGTTCGCCTGCTCGGCCCGCTCTTGGCGTTGGCGCTGGTGATCGGCGTCTTTGCAGTCGCGGACCGCTGGAAGAACGGCGAAGACAGTCAGTTCTTCACCGCTGGCAACGCGCGGACGATCAGCGCCCCGGTGGCCACGGTCTTTGTCGCCGCGCTCGGGATGACGGTGGTGATCATTGCGGGCGGAATCGACCTCTCAGCCGGCACGGCCCAATCGCTGGCGGCCACCGTCTTGGCCTGGGGACTGATGCGGCCGGCGCTTTACTCCTCGAATCCTTGGGCGGCCATCGCACTGGCACTGGCAACAGGGACGGCCTGCGGATTCGTGAACGGAGCGCTCATCGGCTGGCTGCGCGTCGTGCCCTTTATCGTCACCCTCGGCACGATGCGCGCTTACTTGGGCTTCGGCAATGCCCTCGCGCACGAGACGACGCTGCGGCCCGACACGGCGACGCAGATCCCGCAGTGGCTGCAAAACTGGCTGAGCGTGCGGGCCGACGCTCTCATTTACGGTTTTCCGCTCGGCGTGTGGACCGCGATCATTCTCGCCCTGGTCACGGCAGGCGTCCTGCGCTTTACGGTCTTCGGCCGACATGTTTTCGCCCTCGGCTCCAACGAGACGGCGGCCCGGCTCTGTGGCATCAATGTGTTCTGGATGAAGATCGCCGTCTATTCGCTCGCCGGACTGTTTTTCGGCATCGCCGGCGTCTATCAGTTCTCACGCTTGTCAGTCGGGCAGCCGACGTCGGGTTTGGGAGTCGAGCTGAAGGTGATCGCGGCCGTCGTGATCGGCGGGGCCAGCCTCAGCGGAGGCCGCGGCTCGATCTTGGGGACGCTCGCCGGCGCCGGCATCATGTGCGTGATCGACAGCGGCTGCACGCAGCTCGGTCTTTCCAATCCCGTGCAAGACATCGTTCTGGGCGTGGTGATCGTAGCGGCCGTCGCGGTCGACCAATTCCGGCAGAACCGGGCCGACGCGCGCGGTTAAGTGTAGGGTGGGACAAGGCCGCTTGCGGCCGCAGGCCCACCAGAGATCGACAGTCATCGCCATCAAATGGTGGGCCTTCGTCCGCCTTCGGCGAACTCGTCCCACCCTACGAGTTCTGGACCGAGCCTAATCCACTCCGACGATCACCTCGCTCGCCTTAATGACGGCGTAGACCGTCTTGCCCACGGTCAGTCCCAGGTCGTGGGCCGACTGCTTGGTGATGATCGAGCTGATTTCCTGGCCGCCGGGCAGCTCGATGATCACCTCGGAATTGACGGCTCCGTCGACCAGTTTCTTGAGCTTCCCTTTGAGCACGTTGCGAGCACTGACTCTCATGGGCGTTCTCCTTTTTAGTTTGGAACGAACGCCATCGTGCAGCGGCTGTGCCGGCAAATCAAGAAAGCCGGGCGTCGGAGATCGGTGGGCCCTCGCGCGCGAGAACGCCTTTCGCTAAGTGACGCGATCTTGGGATAGCGCCGGGGTGCCCCCTCACCCCCAGCCCCTCTCCCGCGAGGGGAGAGGGGGGAAGAGTGTCTGCATTTGCACCAGTTGCGCGACAAAGCCTATCGCGCAAATCTTCTCCCCTCTCCCCTTGCGGGAGAGGGGCTGGGGGTGAGGGGGTGCTCCGAATCGCGCACCGTCATTTAGCGCGCGGCGCCCTTCGCACCGCGAGCAGTTGCGGCACGCTCGCGACGCAGCAGCTCCTGTTTGCGTTGGACGCCCCAGCGGTAACCGGCCAGTTCGCCGGTCGTGCGAATGATTCGGTGACAGGGAATAACAACGGCCACGGGATTGGTCGCGCAGGCCCGAGCCGCCGCTCGCACCGCTGCCGGGCTGCCGCAGGCGGCTGCCAGTTGCGTGTAAGTGCGCGTCTGGCCCGCCGGGATTTTCCGCAGCTCTTGCCAGACACGCTCTTGAAATGCGGTCCCGCGGATGTCGAGGGGAATCTGGTCCGTCAGGGATTCCAGTGCCGGCCGCTCGACGCGGCTCAGGACGGCATCGACCCAAGGGCAGGCCGCCGCTTGCTCGATCGTCGCCCGCCTTAATCGGTCGCGAAGCCCGTCCGACAACTCGGCCGACGTTTCGCCGAAGCGCACGTCGCATACGCCACGATCGGTCCAAGCCACGAGCAACTTCCCGAGGGAACAGCCACGAACTGCGTAGTGGACGAGCTGGCCGTTCGCGCGACCCTTCGCGGCGCGGGCCGTCATCCCCAGTTCTTTGCCCGCTCGCGCATAGAACCGGGCCGTCGACGAATAGCCGGCCGCGTGTGCCGCCTGGGTCACGGTCTTGGATTCCGCCAGGCGGCCTTTGACCCGGTCGGACAACCGCCGGTTGCGATACTGTTGCGGCGTGACGCCGGTCTGCCGCTTGAAAAACCGCTGAAAGTAGTGCGGGCTCAAGCCGACTTTCGCGGCAACTTCCGCGCTCTTGACGCTGTCGTCATCACTTTCCAACAGCCGGCACGCTTTCACCAGCACGCCGGCCAGTCGGCCGCGCGGGTCTTCGCCCATCGGGCGGCAACGCAAGCAGGGACGAAACCCGGCCCGCAGCGACTGTTGGGCCGTCTCGAAGAAGAGCACGTTTTTTCGCAAGGGACGGCGCGACGGACACCAGGGCCGACAAAAGATGCGGGTTGTCTTCACGGCCACGAAAAACTGCCCGTCGGCCGCCTTGCGACGCTCGACAAGCGCCCGCCAGCGAGCGGCATCAGTCTGATACGACTGTGCGAGGAGCTGTGTCACAAACGGCGGTTCCCTTCTCACGGAGGCAGACGCTTCGGCCTGCAACTGATCTTCATCTTACCCGTGTTGAAGGATAGCGGGCGCGGAGAGACGCGTCGTTTCGAGGATTGCCCTGCAATTCGGATTGCAGGTAAGACAGCGTCCTTTTCGTCGTCTCGCCCTGTCTCACAGCCGCACGGAAGGATTAGGGAATTGATACCTTCAAGTCGCCCAACTCCACGAGAGCGGGCGATTCTGGCGTCACCATGCCGACAACCTGCGGAGAGTCGAACGCCTGTTCTCCGACCCCCACCGTAACCTCGGTCGACAGTTCCCACTTCCAGCGCGGAGTGAGGTTCTTGATGACAAATTCTCCCCTCGAATCGGTCTTGATCCGGCTCCCGAATCGCCAACTGGAATACTTGCCCCATCGCAGGAAAACCCCGGATAAGACTACGCGGTTGGCCAGGGATTGTCCCGTCGCTCGCTCGATCAACCGCCCGTGCGCGGAGGCGGTGGGGGCGACCGGAATGACGACGTCCTTGGCGTCGGCCGTGATGCGGACGATCCCAGACAGCGTTCGGTCTTCGGTGGTCGCGTAAACCAGCATCTCTGACGGAGCGCGCTGGACACGGAACTTTCCCTGTTGGTCGGAAACCGCACTGAACTCGTCGCCCATGTGCGCCTCCTCCGTGGCCACGCCCTCGATTGTGGCGTTTGTCACGACGTGCTTCGGATCGGATCTCAAGACCACCCGACCCGCGAGATCCCGGCGATCCAGAGGCGCCGAGCGGAGATTGATCTCGAACTCCTTCTGGTCTTTGATCTCGAAGACCGTATTGTCGCGCCCCACTGCCCGCGTACCATAGGGGACCGATCCGTTGAAATAGGCTGCGGCGAGGTAGTACACACCTGGCGCGACGAAGAACTCGAATCGCCCCTGGTCGTCGGTCCTCGGCCGTCGAATCACCTTCGGCAAGAGGGATTTGCGGACGACCTTCGGATTCGGAATCCGCGCCTCTTTTGGGAGGGAATGATAGTCGTCATTGATGACCCATTCGTACAGGGCGAGATCCTGGCCTGCGACTGGCCGGTTTCCGCTTTCGAGCGTCCATCGGCCGAACACCCGGGCACCGGGCTGAACCACCAGCTTGAGCGGTTCGATCGGCATTGCGGCACGCACGACACACGTCCGCCGGGGCGAGACAAACCGGCCGCTTGTCGCGACGAATACGTAAAACATGTCCGGAACAATGCGGATCTCGAATTGTCCCCGTTCGTCGCAGGCGGTCTTGCCCTGATACGATTCGGAGCCGAAGCCTTCACCCGCAACCGCGACCGCGGCGCCGGCCGCCGGCCTGCCGTCCGGAAATGAGACGCTGCCGCGCACGAGTTCCTTGTGGAGCAGCACGACGCGGATTTCATCCGCCGTCGCGTCGGGGTCAAAACTGGGCCGATCGGACATCGCATAATCCTGCGTGGAGATGCTGAACGGGACTTTTCCCCGGTTATCGGCCGGAATCATGTGAAACGTGGCGCCGCCCGCGGCGTTCGTGGTTTTGGTGAACGTCTCCATTGCCGAAACGCCGAGGTCACCTTTCCGTGGGCGTTGGAAATACAACGGGGAGACGCGTACGCCGGCCAATGGCCGCTGATTGCCATCG
>DASZIA010000594.1:0-1593 GCA_035949535.1 Planctomycetaceae bacterium
CGCTTGGCGCGACGCTGGCGCCCTGAGGAGCCCGAGGCTCCCGCAGAGCATTCCCCTGATGTACAGTATGCGGGTGGACACTCTGACCAGCATCAGGGTATTCCGGCAGGTCGTCGAGTCGGGTACGTTCGTTGCCGCGGCCGAACGCATGGACCTGTCCACCGCGATGGTCAGCAAGCACGTGGCGTATGTGGAAAAGCGACTCGGGGTCCGACTCCTGAATCGCAACAGCCGCACGCTCAGCCTTACGGAAGCCGGCAGCGTGTACTTCGAGCGCTGCAAGACCATCCTGGATGACCTGGAAGCCACGGAGCTGGAACTGGGGTCTCTCAGTACGGCGCCGCGCGGCACGGTGCGAATCACATGCCCGAGCTGGTTCGCGCGACAAACTCTGGCGGATTCACTCGCCGAATTCCGTCGCCGCTATCCGGAGATCGTGGTCGATGTGTCGTTCGAAGACCGGCGCGTTGATCTCGTGGAGGAGGGTTACGATCTTGCCCTGCGGGTGACACGTGAGAACTCGCTTGCGCCGGGCCTCATTGCTCGGCCGATACGGCCGGTACCCTTCTTCATCGCGGCGTCGCACGAATATCTGAAGCGTCATGGCGCCCCCAAGTCCCCCGAGGAGCTCGCGCGCCACGATTTCGTGGCCGTTGGCAATATCGATGTCATCTCATTAGCGGGACCCAATGGAAAAGTTGAAGTTCCGCTGCGCGTGGTCATGCGCTACCGCGCGGTGGGCGGCCTGGCATACGCCGTCGCCTCCGGCATCGGTCTAGCACCCTTGCCTGACATCATTTTCGAGGAACCGATATTCAAGGGCGTCTTGACACCGGTCCTCACGGACTATCCCGTGCAGGGGCCGACGCTGTATGTCGTGTACGTCAGCCGGAAGTATTTACCGATCAAGATCCGCGCCTTCATCGATTTTCTGATGGAACGTACTGCGAAGATTCAGCAGCCCAAATTGGCCAAGGGCAATTGATTCGCTACACTCTACCCCGCTCTAGCTCGCGGGCCTTGGATCCCATCACCCCTCCGGCGGCGCAACGGCGCTTGCCAATTTCCCCTCATGAAACGTTGCATCAACGCTCGGCAGGTTCTTTGCGTCCGAGTGCGGACGTAGAGTCCACCTGCTTGCAGCTACCAGATGGAGACGCCAATGAGTGCGCCTGAGGAAAAGACAAATCTCGTCGCACAGATCGAAGCTTTCGGATTGGAACACTTCAGGATAGTGGAGCGTCCGCTTGCGGCCCTTCGCCACCACGAAATACGTATCCGCGTGCATGCGGCATCCTTGAACTACCGCGACCTCCTGATCGCACTGGGGCAGGTTCCCAGCCGCGTCAGCGACATCCGCCTGCCGCTTGTCCCGCTCTCCGACTGTTCCGGTGAGGTCATCGAGGTCGGGAGCGCCGTAGATCGCTTCCAGATTGGCGACCGTGTCGCTTCAGCGCAGATGCCGGATTGGACGTCGGGGCCGTTCAAACCCGAGAACGGGCGCGCCGCGCTTGGCGGCACCGTCGATGGGGTTCTAGCGAGATACTTCAAAGGAAATCAGCGCGGGTTCGTCGGGATTCCCGATGCGCTGTC
>DASZIA010000595.1:0-3461 GCA_035949535.1 Planctomycetaceae bacterium
GAGAACGGGTTGCAGATGTCGCAGTAGTTGGCGCCGAGCAGCTGGTCGATCGGATCGGTCGAGCCGTTGGCGACCCGCACCGCGGCATTAAAGCCACCGCCGTAATAGTTCCAAGAAATGTTCCTCTCGTTGAGCGAGTCGCCGATCGTGCGCAGCCTCGACGGCGGCACCTTGGCGCCGGCCAGGATGGCGCTTGCGTCAATATTGCCATTGGGCAAGGTGCCGGGGCTGAGATTGTTGATCATGTAGAACCGGCCGGGCGCGCAGTTCGGTGCGGGATGCCATGGCAGGGTCGCAAGATAGCTCCTGATCGCCTTGATGCCGGGCTGGGTGGTGTCCGAGCAATTGGTCCACGCCTTGTCAGCTTGGAAGGCTGCATTTGTCGAAGATTGCGGATTGGGATTGGCGATGGCCGCAGCAGGCGGCTGGCTAGCGCCCTGGAACTTATCCCACGGGATCGCATCGGCCGTACCGATCATGATGTGCTGAACGGCGGTCCCGCCCATGACCGGCTGATGATAGTTGTCGTTCAAGGTATATTCGTCGGCGATCTGCTTGAACACCGGTGCGTCGCCATGGGCCATGTTGTAGAAGCCCATTGCGTTGCTGCCGGACCCGTCATTGCGGTTGACGCCAACGAAGGGATAAAGATCGTTCAGACAGCCCGACGGATTGCCTGGACTCGCGTTCAGCACGTCGCAATCCGACTGCTGCCACATATGGAAAAGTCGGTGCACCATGTCGCCGGTGTAGCTGTCATAATGCAGCGTCGGGCCGGTGATCTGGAACGAGCCGTTGACGAGCTTGCTGGCGTTCTTGACGCGGGTGTCCTCGGTAAACATGGGGAGACCCGACGCCCCGGTGCGGAACAGCCCGAGGTCGCTCTTTTCAAAGGACGGCTCGATTGTCGGCAGGAGCGGGTTCGGCACCGAGGAATCGAAGGGCCCCTGGCCTTGGCTGACCGGTCCCGGAGCTGACGGGACGTAGGCGGTGTTCGGCTGCGGGAAGCTCGGCGTGGCAGGCGCCTGCTGGTAGGGCGTCTTGCCGGCCGTGTTTCGTGAATCGATGAAATATGTGGAGGGGTAGGGCGTGTTGATCTGATATTGCAGCGACTGGACGAAGTTGGGCCCCGGAATGCCGCTCCCATAAATGATGCCCCTCGACAACAGATTGTCGACCGACTGCCCCTTCTTCGGCACGTAGGTCGCGTAGATGTTGTCGAAAGTCCGGTTCTCGCCGATCAGTACGATCACATGCTTGATGGGAGTTGCGGTCGCATTGTCATCAGCGACTGCGGGCGCAATCGGCGTCGTGGCTGCGGTGACTAACACGGCTTGTGCAACGCGCGACGACAGCAGAGCGCGCAAGCCTGCCGCCTTCGTTCGGCAACGCATCGAAGACCTCCATGTTAAGAAGAAAAATTCCCCCCGCGTGGGAGGCTAGCTGGCAAAAGCAACGTGCCCGCAAAGGTTCGATGACGGCACGCTGACGAATTGGCGACAGGCATATGTCAGCAGTGTTGCGAAAATGGCCGACGACTTTCCGCGAGCGGTATCAGACTGCCCACGCAGTTGATGTGCTGTCACAAAACGTTTGCTCGGACGTTGGACTTCGTCCTTTACCGGTTGGAGCAGGACCCCCATCTGTTCATAGAGGGGGACGGCAGAGAAGGAGAGGGATTGTAGGGGACTGCGGAACAATGCGGGATGTCTCCCGAAGTCCCTCCGGGATGGCCCGCGTCGAGCGTTTGTTCTCCGCGATCGTTTTTGCAAACAAGCGTTTTATTTGGAACGATCTTTTTCGTTTTCACGATTCTTTGCGTTTTGATTTCGAAAAATCAAAAGCGAGATTGTCGGGTCGAGCAAAACCAAGCACGCAAAAACTTCTGCACAGTGATGGTCGCACCGCGATTCGCAGGCGGGTGTGCCCGCGCGAGGCTGCACATACCAACCTTTTACGAAAGCCGTCCGGCGCAGATGGTGCGTCCTCTTCGAAGGACCACCGTGCAGAAGCTATTGACCTCTTCTGTGAATCTCCGGCCGAACCAGATTTCCGATTCGACAATACCGCAATGTTGTCGATCGGAGCCCAAATTTGACCTCCCGCCTCCGCGTTGGTCTACGGCCCTTGCGGTGAGGATCTGACGCTACGACCTTTAGCTGGCCTTTGCTTGTGCGCGATGCGGAAGCTTCCAGCCCGGCCGCAGGAAATGACAGGTGTAGCCGTCCGGGTAGCGCTCCAGGTAATCCTGATGCTCGGGCTCGGCCTCCCAGAAGGGACCGACGGGCGCCAGTTCCGTCACGACCTTGCCGGGCCAGAGTCCCGAGGCCTCGACATCGGCGATCGTATCTTCCGCAACGCGTTTCTGCTCTTCGTTGACATAGAAAATGGCGGAGCGATAGCTCGTGCCCACGTCATTGCCCTGACGGTTACGCGTGGTGGGATCGTGAATCTGGAAGAAAAATTCGAGCAGGATCCGGAAGCTGATGATCTTGGGATCGAACGTGATCTCGATGGCCTCGGCATGCGTGCCGTGATGGCGATAGGTCGCGCTGGCCACATCGCCGCCGCTATAGCCGACGCGCGTTGAGATGACGCCGGGCATTTTGCGGATCAAATCCTGCATGCCCCAGAAGCAGCCGCCGGCCAGAACCGCGCGCTCCGTTGACGATGTCATCGTGTTGGCCTTTCGCGAGGGGTGATTGTGGTCAGCATGACAGTCCGGGTGTCCGAAAGCGCTATCCCGCCCCGCGACGCGACGACGGCAAAATACCAAAGAACGTCGCCAAGCTCTTCGATGACATGGGGTTCATAGCCTAAATAGGATGTCCGATCGCGCTGCTTCTTTTTGACCACGCTGAGCAAACTTCCCGCCTCACCAAACAGACCAAGCAGTGGGAATGCCAGCGAGGCGTCCGGCTTCTTGTCGGCCGTCAAGGCGAGCGTTTGATACTTGTTCAGCGTCAATCCGGTCCGCAAGTCGGCCATGGAAACACCTGCTGATTCGGAATGCCAAAGAATGCAGCGTGCCTCCAAAGCGCTCTTGCTGCAAGCGGGCGTCATTGAGCCTTTTCTGCGTCCGTTTTGGACCACATCCGCTCCGCAAACGCGCGTTCGTCCGGCCCCATCACGTCGGCATAGATTGAGGTAGTGCGCAGTGAAGCGGGACCCATCCAGCGCTGCACAAGGCGCGGCGGCACGTTGGATTGGAAGGCGTTCACTCCGAAGGAATGACGCAGGCCCCTCGGCATGGCGGGCGCGCCGGAGATCCCGGCCGCCGCCATGACCTCCTTGACGCGCCGCCATGCGGTCGTCCGGCTCCAACTCCACAGCCGAACGACGGCGAGCTCGGAGTCACGTTGCGGGACCCGCAGCTTGAAAAAGCGATTGATTTCGCGAATCGCATCGCGCGGCAACGGCACCTGACGAACGATGCCGCGCTGCCGCGACTGTCGTAACCT
>DASZIA010000596.1:0-36830 GCA_035949535.1 Planctomycetaceae bacterium
CAACCAGATCGGCTACATCAATCCCACCAGCGGCGCGATCAGCGAATTCACCATTCCCACCCCGAACGCCGGCCCCGCGGCCATCACTTTGGGTCCGGATGGCAATCTGTGGTTTGCCGAGTCTTCTGCCGACCAGATCGGTCGCATCACTCCCAGCGGCATCGTCACCGAATTCAGTATCCCGACTGCCGGGAGCGATCCAGTTGGCATCGCGGCAGGTCCGGATGGCAATCTCTGGTTCACCGAGCTTTATGGAAACCAAATCGGCCGTATCACCCCCAGCGGCACGATCACTGAATTCAGTATCCCGACTGCCGGGAGCGATCCAGTTGGCATCGCGGCAGGTCCGGACGGCAATCTGTGGTTCACCGAGCATTATGGAAACCAGATCGGCCGCATCACGCCCAGTGGCACAATCACAGAATTCACTACCCCCACTGCATCCAGTGGACCCGTGGGGATCACCGTCGGTCCGGATGGCAACCTCTGGTTCACCGAGGAGTCCAGCAATAAGATCGGTCGCCTTCTTTCAGTTACTGTCAGCGCGCCGTCGGCCGGGGCCGTCCTGGAAAATCGTACGCTCACCTTTGTCGGCAATAACACGATCAGCGTCGCGGATCTCGGCGGTACGGCCGAGCAGTTGACCCTCGCGGTAAGTCACGGCACGCTCGCTTTCGGAGCAACGACGGGTCTGACGGTTTCTGGCAACGGTACGGCTTCGATCGTGGTCAACGGCTCGGTCACCGCGCTCGACGCTGACTTGCTCAGCCTCAGCTACACACCCAGTTCGGGCTACACGGGCTCTGACACGCTCTCTCTTTCCAATAAGGACTCCTCGGATAACGTGACCGCCACCGCGAGCGTGTCCGTCACGGTAAATGTGCCTCCCGCGCCTGTCGTCACAGTTCCGCCGTCGGCCATTCTGGGTGAAAATACCAGCCTGACCTTTTCCACGCTTCAGAGCGACGTAATTTCCCTTGTCGACTCTTACGCGTTGTCCACCGAAATAGACCAACTGTCTCTGAAGGTCAGTCACGGCACGCTCGCGCTGGCCACCACGAGCGGGCTTACGTTCAGCGCGGGAGCCAACAACACCGCATCGATGACGGTCAAAGGGACACTAGCGACACTGAACGCGGTCCTCAACGGGCTGGTCTACACCCCGACCGCGGGGTTCACAGGCTCAGACTCGTTGTCGCTTTCGCTCAAGGATACAAAAGACAGCCTCACCGGCTCGGCGACCGTCGCCATCAAGGTTAAGCCGGCTCCGACGATCACCGCGCCTCAAACGGCGAGCCTCTACGAGAACCAAACGGTGACGTTCTCCGCCACTCAAGGCAACGCGATCACCGTGGCTGACGCCGGCGCGTCCGGCTCGACGATCGACTCGCTGACGCTCGCTGTCGTCGACGGCAAACTGAAGCTGGCCACCGCGAGCGGGCTCACATTCGCCTCCGGCGCCAACAACTCGGCGGCGATGACAATAAATGGGACGCTCACCCACCTGAATGCCGCCCTCAACGGACTCATTTACACCCCGACGACCGGCTACCTTGGCGCCGACACGCTCTCGCTTTCGGTCAAAGATCCACTCGATGGCTTGACGGGATCCGGGAGCGTGGCGACCGCGGTCAATGCGCCGCCGGCGCCTATTGTCACGGCCCCCTCTTCGGCGAACGTGACCGAAAACAGCAATCTGACTTTCTCCACAGCGCTGAACGACGCAATCGTCGGGACCGACGCCTACGCGCTCTCCACCTATACAGAGCAGCTGACGCTAAAGGTCAGCCACGGCACGCTCGCGCTGGCCACCACGAGCGGTCTTACGTTCAGCGCGGGAGCCAACAACACCGCATCGATGACGCTCAAAGGCACGCTAGCGGCACTGAATGCGGCGCTCAACGGCCTGGTGTATACACCCACAACGGGCTTCGCGGGCTCAGCCTCGTTGTCTGTTTCGCTAAAAGACACGAAAGACGGCCTCACGGGTTCGGCCACCGTCGCGATTTCGGTTGTCGCGCCCGCTGCTCTCGGCACGCCAGCTTCGGCCGCGACAACGAACACCGTCCGCACACCGATGTCGAGCAGCTCGCAGGGTTCAACTGACGTTGGGCTTGACATCTGGCAGACCGATGACGAGATGCAGTGGAGCGGCCTCTCCGCTGCGGTGGAGGTTCTCAGCGGCTTACCAGCACGTGTGGCAGTTGCAGCGCGATGAAAGCGACAACAGGGCTGCGGCCAGTGGCGCGTGGGACGAGTGCGCACGCCGACGCTGCTGCGGCCGCGCCGGGTTTATCGCGCTCACGCGGACGGACGAAATCAATGCCACGGTTGAGCTGATGGAGTCAGCGCGATTCCGCCGTGCGACCGGCTCAGTCTCCGCGCGGCAGGCGCATTTGGTCGAGACATCTGCCACTCTCCGGAAATCTCGACCCTTTTCCGTCAAACGACCGTTAAGTGCCACCGCGACGGGCACCGGAAACTCATCTCTATTTCATATGGTTCCGCGTGCCGGATTCCAGTACGTTTTGGTGGAATGCGCCTCGGGCTGCGACGCGGAGCAAACGCCCGGCAGAATTCGAACGTTTTATGGCAACAGGTCCCCTCAGACTTCGACTGGCGGCGGGCGCGGGACGAATGGAGTGGATTCGGAAAGTGGCGCGTGGCTATGCTCGGGAATCCTTCAGCTGCCGGTCCACAAGGACCGTGGATTCGCGGTTCGCTCCCTCGAATTGCAATCGGACCCAGCCGTAACAGCATGAACCGGATCGAGCGCGAACATGATTCACTGGCACACGACGATAGGGATCTTGGCGACTGCCTTGGCGCTGTTCGCCCATCCCGGCTTCGCGGATGGGCAGGAGAAGAGGGAACAGGACTGGACCCGTTTCCGCGGCCCGAACGCAGACGGCGTTGCTCCGGACGACCCTCGCCTGCCGGACAAATGGAGCAAGACCGAGAACGTGAAATGGGTCGCCGACGTGCCCGGCCGCGGGTGGTCGAGCCCGATCGGGTGTGGAGACAATCTGTTCCTCACCTCGGTCGTCAGCGACGGCGACGACACGGCACCTAAGGCCGGGCTATACCTCGGCAAAGGGGTGAAGGCCCCGCCCAAGGGCGTCCATCACTGGCTGGTTCGCTGCCTTGATCTAAAAACGGGAGAGTTGCTGTGGAAGCACGAGGCCCACAAGGGAGAGCCGAAGGTTCCCCGTCATCCGAAGAGCAACTACGCGGCCGAGACCCCGACCACCGACGGCGAGCGGCTCTACGTGCTATTCGGTGACGTGGGACTGTATGCCTACGACCTGGGCGGCAAACCTCTCTGGTTCCATGCCATCGAGCCGAAAAAGACGATGTCGAACTACGGTGCTGCGGCGTCACCTGTCGTTTGTGATGGGCAGGTTCTGCTGCTCTACGACAACATGGAGCAGTCCTACCTGGCCTCATTCGACGCGAAAACCGGCAATCAACTCTGGCGAACGGAACGGGCCGAAGGCAGCACTTGGGCGTCCCCGTTCATCTGGAAGAACCCGCTTCGTACGGAAATTGTCACCTGCGGCAAGAAGAAGAACCGAGCGTACGACCTGAACGGCAAATTGCTCTGGGAGTTCGACGGGCGGATGTCGGGTCTCGTCATTCCGTCCCCGTTTGCGGCCGACGGTCTGCTGTACATCACGTCAGGTTATGTTGGGGACCAGCAGAGGCCCGTCTATGCGATCAAGCCGGGCGCGACCGGCGACATCACGCTGAAGGACGGCGAGAAATCGAATGACTACATCGCGTGGTATCAGCCGAAAGCGGGGCCGTACAACCCGTCTCCGCTCGTCTGCGATGGCCGCTACTACACGCTCCTCGACCGGGGATTCCTCACCTGCCACCGCGCGAAATCCGGCAAGGAGATTTACGGCCGGCAGCGGCTCGGCGGGACTTACACCGCCTCCCCATGGGCGTACAACGGGAAGGTTTTTTGCTTGGACGAGGACGGAAAGACGCGAGTCATCAAGGCCGGCTCGGAGTTCGAGGTGCTACGGACCAACGACCTCGACGAACTGTGCCTCTCCACTCCCGCGGTAAGTCATGGGCACTTGCTAGTCCGGACGGCTTCCAAACTTTACTGCTTCGCGAACAATCCCAAGCATTGAGAGGGGTCTGAGAACGCGTTTGTCCATTCCAGGGTCTTCGGCCCTCTACGAGATCGGGTCGGTGACAACCACCACCACGTGATCGGTCGCACAAGCGGAAAAACAGTCAACGTCGACCGCGTCTTACTCGGCCCAAAATCTCAACCGTCTTTGGGGAAAGGACAGAAAACGACCGATTAGTGCGGCCGTGAGGGCACGGAAACTCATCCGCATTTCGAACACACGCTCTGCGTGCTGAAAACTCCTACGTTATCGACCTAGGCAAACCTGCGTTAACTGACCAAGGCACTTGGGGTGGGGTCGATGAAGGGATTTTCTGAGTCTTCGTATGGCGCGCAGATCGAATCGGGGCTGGGTGGCTCGGACAAAGACTTGATTTTGAAGAGGGCCCTGTTCACACTCGGGAAACTGGACAATGATTGCTGAGCAATCCGGCAGTGAATGCCTTTCGTCGCACCTGTGAACGGTGCGACTTTTTCACAATAGGGCCACCGGGGCCGCGGCGTGCCGTCGTGGCCCGGTCGGGCTTTCACTGCTTGCTTCCCTTCGTAGCCCTTTTCCTCTCAGAGCGTCGCGACAACGACACGCGCCGTACGCCGATCCAGTCAGCCGGGCCGCGTCTTCTTTTCGATAAACCTTTTGACCATCTAGATGCCCGTGAAAGGATTGTGGAACTGTGAGAAAACGAAAGCAAATGGCGTTGCTGCCTGTTGCGGCGGAAATCTATGAATCGCGTCTACTTTTGGCGGGGTCGGCGACCGCAAGCTTCACGGCTGGTCTGCTTCAAGTTCACGTGA
Source organism: Planctomycetaceae bacterium (assembly GCA_035949535.1). Taxonomy (GTDB): domain Bacteria; phylum Planctomycetota; class Planctomycetia; order Planctomycetales; family Planctomycetaceae; genus DASPSM01. The sequence continues at coordinate 4,940 of DASZIA010000596.1, forward strand.
CTGGCGGCGGGAAGGTCAGAATTGATCAGACGGGTCCGGGAACATTTGAGGTTGCAGCTATTGGGAGCGTACTGATCAACGGAAGCAACCATCCATTCCCTCTAAGTGGCGTCCAGAATGTTGACGTGAGTATGGACCCTGCGAAGAATGCGACCGTCGAAAACGTGGTCAGGATCGGGACCGAAGGGGGGTTGCTCACGACCATCCCGGGAAATGTCACTGTTGATGAGGGCGGTGGTTACAACCGTCTTTATTTCGAGAACCTGCATGTCGGCGGCAACGTGGCCGTAGAACGCGGTCACGATGACTATTGCGATCTCGAGCAGGTCACGGTGAGCGGAACAACGAATGTCAACCTCCCTCTCGGGGCCAGCCAGTTGGTATTGCAACAGGCGCCAACGACCGGCACGCCCGGACAGCCGCTCAGCCCCTCGGTCAAGGTGGCCCTTGAAGACGCCTTCGGCAACGTGGTGACGAGCGACACGTCGACGGTGACAATTGCCGTCGCGAGCGGACCGGGCGGGTTCGCCGCGGGGAGCACCACAAGCGTGGCCGCCGTGAGTGGCGTGGCCACATTCAGCAACTTGATCCTCGGTACCGCGGGGACATATACCCTGAAAGCGACCGACGGGACGCTCGCCAGCGTCACCTCGGGAAATATCACAGTGGGGGGGCTGGCTCCCCCCTCGATCGCCGCGCCAGCCACGGCCTCCGTCGGCGTGAACGGATCGCTCGTCTTCTCAAGCCCCAATGGCAACGCCATCTCCATCACCGATAATGCCGCCGGACAAAATGCCGATTCGCTCACGATGACGGTTGCGCACGGGATCGTGACGCTCAGTTCCACAAGCGGATTGAGCTTTTCGTCCGGGAGCAATGGCACCGCCTCGTTTACGGTGAACGGCACGCTAACCAACCTCGACGCGGCCCTCAGCAGCCTGACTTATCAACCGGCCGCCAATTATTCCGGGTCAGACACGCTGGCCATTTCGGTCGTCGATTCGGGGGACGGCAAGTCGGGTTCGGCCAGCGTCGCATTGACCGTCAGTTCGTCTGCGCCGTCGATTACGGCTCCCGCGTCGGAGTCGGTCGCGGAAAACACGTCGCTGGTCTTCTCAACGAGGAACGGCAGCGCGATCTCGATCAACGACGTCAATACGGGTGGCGATTCTGTCGCGCTCTCGGTCGCGCACGGCACACTCACGCTGGCGACCACGAGCGGATTGACCTTTACGAACGGGACCAACGGCTCGGGTTCGTTCACAGTGAAGGGAGCTTTGAGCAATCTCTCCGCGGCGCTCGACGGTTTGGTCTATCAGCCCACGCTGAACTATTTCGGTTCGGATTCGCTGTCGGCTTCGATTAGAAATCTGGCTGACAATAAGGCGTCTTCGACCGTCGTCACCCTGAACATCGTCGGCCTCCCAACCGTCCTCGCTCCGTCAAGCGCCAGCTTGACCGAGAATACGGCCCTGACGTTCTCCTCCGCCGACAACAACGAAATTACCGTCGCTGATCAATCGGCCGGCACCAATCCCGATTCGCTGACCGTCTCGGTCTCGAATGGAACGGTGACGCTGGGATCGACGACCGGTCTGACCTTTACGGCGGGGGCAAATGGCTCCCACACGTTTACCGTGAGTGGGACGCTGGGCAACCTGACTGTGGGCGTCAACGGACTTACTTACCAGCCGAACGCGAACTTCGCGGGCTCCGACTCGCTGGTTGCGTCGCTCTTCAACCCGCGCAACGGCCTGACCGGTAAGACCACGGTCTCCCTGACCGTCAACGCGGTGACTGCGCCCAAGATCACCGCGCCGACAACAGCGACGGTCGCCGAGAATGGAACGCTCGTCTTTTCTACGGGCAACGGCAATGCGATTTCGCTCGCCGATAACGGGGCCGGCGGAAACGCCGATTCGCTCACAATGACGGTTGCGCACGGGATCTTGACGCTTGGTTCCACAACCGGATTGATCTTTTCGTCCGGCAGCAATGGCAGCGCCTCGTTTACGGTGAAGGGCACGCTGACCAACCTCGAGGCGGCCCTCAGCAGTCTGACTTATCAACCGGCCGCCAATTATTCCGGGTCAGACACGCTGGCCATTTCGCTCGTCGATTCGGGGGACGGCAAGTCGGGTTCGGCCAGCGTCGCATTGACGGCGGCGGCAGAATTCGAACCTTTTTCGGAAGTGCACGGGCATTAATCATTCGAAGCATCTGAGTGCGCAAAAGCGCAGCTAACCCCCGTATGCAATCAGCGGTGCAGATCCAGCCCTTGCGCTTAGCGCCCCGAGACTGGCAGCGTCAATACTGTGGGGCGGGCCTGGGCAGTTGGGACCCGTCGATTACGCCTTCTCGGGCCCGACCCGTTTTCGGAACGCTCCTCGCGATTATCAAAAAGATCTGTCGCCGGTCTTTGAAACTCCCAGTTCGATCGGCCGACCAATCTCATGCTCCGTGCGCGCATGGACTTCACCGTCTCTTAAGGCACTGAAGCCTAAGAGGGACAAAGTCGCGAACGTGATGAATATTCACGACACCTCGCGCGAGACCGTTTGTTCAATGCATAGCCGCTCCTGAAACTTAGAGACACGTGGCACCGATTTAGCGGTCTCTTTGGCAAATCTTCAGGAATCTGTGAACTACGGTTCACTCTCGCAAGTCGACGCATGTGCAGAATCGGCAGGCTTGAGTCGGAAAGGATGAACAAATGAGCCCTCTGCTGGCGTACTTCGATCCAAGCGCGGGAAGTTTGTTGCTTCAGGCGCTGGTTGGGGGATTCGGAGGTCTAGTTGTCGTTGGCCGCTATCTTTGGCTGCAGCTTTTCAGAAACAAATGAACCAATCCGCGATGACTTCGTCCACCGGAGCTGGAATGCCGGTGCCGAACAATTGCCGGGGGAGTTCGAGCCCGGATCCTTCCGTGACCGGTCGTCACGAGTGTTTATCCGGGACGGTCGAGTGTTTCGCGCGATGGATGCCAAATCGCTGGCAACCTGGCGCCGCGTCTTCGCGCAGCCGTTTGTGCAGCAGATGGTCTCGCAACGGCAGATCGTCGCGACCCGCGAAATTTCGACGGTGGAGTGCGCCGGCTTTCGATTGCCGCCCAGCGCAGCCGGGATTCTTGAGCACGATCGAATCCCTTTTGTCAGCTACCCGTACGAGTGGTCGTTCGCAATGCTGCGCGAGGCGGCGTTTTTGCACTTACAGTTGCTCGCGGAATCGATTCGTGCCGGCCTGATTCTCAAGGATGCCTCGCCGTACAACGTTCAGTTCTCCGGGAAGCAACCGGTGTTCATCGACATCGGTTCTTTTACCGCTCATACTCCCGGAGAGCCCTGGCTGGCCTATCGACAGTTCTGCGAGCTGATGCTGTATCCCCTATTGCTCCAGGCGTACCGGGGAGTCCATTTCCAACCAATTCTTCGTGGCGAGTTGGAGGGGATTTCCGCGCGGCAATTTCTGCAGTGGTTGCGGTGGCGCGACGTGTTCCGTCCCGGCGTCTTCACGCATGGCTTGCTGCAGGCGGCGCTCGAACAACAGACGCAAGCGTTGTCGATCAGCACCGTTCGCGATCTGCAAGCCAGCGGTTTCAAGACACCGTTGATCGAGCGGCTCTTGCGTCAGTTGACGCGACTCGTCGAACGGCTCGAGTGGTGTCCCCCGCGAACGCAGTGGACGAATTACAACGATTCCTTGCCGCACGTGGCCGAGGACCGGCAAGTTAAGAGTACGTTTGTGCGCAACGTATGTGACTCTCGTTCGCGCGATCTGGTCTGGGATCTGGGTTGTAATGACGGGCGCTATTCGCTGATCGCTCGCGAGCGCGCCGCAACAGTTGTGGCGATGGACCAGGATCATGCGTGCATCGAGCGACTGTATCGCTCGGCGGATTCGCCCAATGTGCTCCCGCTGTGCATCGATCTTGCCAACCCATCACCAGCGATGGGATGGCGCGGCCGCGAACGGAAACGGCTCGAGGACCGAGGTCGCCCTCAGCTCATTCTCTGTCTGGGATTGATTCACCATCTGGTCATCGCCGCAAATATTCCGCTCGCGGAGGTTGTGGATTGGCTGGCCAGTTTTGGGGCCGAATTGGTCCTCGAATTTCCCTCTAAGAAAGATCCGATGGTGCGTGCTTTGCTTAGAAATAAGCGGGACCAGTATGACGATTATTCACGAGAGTTTCTCGAGGCGGAGTTGCGCCGACATTTCGACATAGGCCTCAGTGCGTCGTTACCGTCGGGAGAACGCACTCTTTACCATGCGGTTCCTGTGCCTTCCGCAACTGGTGGATGATGACGTGTGAAGGCAAACCCGATCGGGCGACGTGGGAGCCATCGCGGTGCGGACTGCGAAGTTTGCACGTGTTCATCTTGTGTGGCTTCGCGTTCACTGTGCCGATTCTGACTGCGCTTGCGAGCCAGCCCGTTTACATTCATGACCAACAATTTGGCTGGGCGGAAATCGGAACGCTGCTGATCGGCCTGACGATCTGTCTTCCACTCGCATTTGTTCTTGCCGACCGCTTGGCCCTGGCAATCTCAAAACGCTTGCTTGGAAGGGGGCGGAACACTGTCTTCTTTGGCCTGTTTGTGCTGATTCTCTTGTCGATCAGTCGCCCCTATATATCGGCGCGGTGGATCGCATTGACGGGGTTCGCCGGATGCCTGGCGATACTTCTTTCGCTGATTGGCGCCGCGATAGCAGTCACCCTTTATGAGAAATCTCGTTGGATGCGATTCTGGTTGACCATGGCCTCAGTTGGACTGGTCGTTTTCCCCGGGGCCTTTCTTCGTGAGTTTTATTCAATTCAGCGGTCCGAAGTGCACGTCGATCAAACCATTGTCGCTAGCCTCCCCACTCATGTTGTCATGGTTGTGTTTGACGAATTCAGCGCGACGACATTGCTGAATGGCCAGATGGAAATCGATGCGCGCCGTTTTCCGAACTTTGCACGCCTTGCCAAAACCTCGACGTTTTACCGGAATGCGACAACCGTTCATCCTCGAACGAATGTCGCCGTCCCCGCGATCTTGTCCGGACGGTTTCCAGAAACCGATTTGCCGCCGCTTGCGGCAAACTATCCCGGCAACTTGTTTCAGACAATCAAGGCGACGAACGCATTCGACATGGCGGTCTTCGAACCGGTCAGTCGACTCTGCCCGAAACTGGCGGAATACAGCGCGCCGCAGCCAACCACGCTGCGAAAGACCGAGAGATTGATCAGGACTCTTTCAGCCATCTATCCACGATTGATCATGGCGGACGACCTCTCCGCTCACTTCCCGGCGATTCCGCGGGAATGGATTGCGCTCGATAACGAGGGAACGAGCCTCAATTGGGATCACTTTACCGAGGGGCTATTTTACTATGGAGCAGACGATCGGGCTCGGCAACTGGCTCATTTTCTAAACTGTATCAAGTCGTCGGCGCGCGCTCGCTTTACCTTTCTGCATGCCGAACTGCCCCATTCACCCTGGATTTTTTTTCCCACAGGCCAGCAGTACTCTCGCGAATCGCCTTTGGAGAATCATTTTGCCGGTGCAGTGGGTGGTTTGGGAGAGGACTGGTTGAGCGACGCTCCGACGATTCATCGCAATGAGTTTCGCTACCGGCTTCAGGTCGGTTACGTTGATCACTTTGTGGGCCGTCTCTTGGACCGACTGATAGAGACCAAAGTTTGGAAGAAATGCCTGTTGATTGTCACTGCCGATCATGGCGTCTCCTTTCGTCCCGGTCATTCTCGGCGGATGCCCGACGCGGACAATCTGGCGGATATCGCCAGCGTGCCGCTGTTTATTAAGCTCCCTGACCAAAAGGAGGGACGGATCGACGATCGCAACGTGGAGTCGGTAGACATCCTTCCCACGATCGCCGAAACGCTGGGGATTGAGTTGTCCGAGCCCGTCGACGGAATTCCCGTTTCACAAGAACGTCGACGTCCCAGAAAAACACTGTATTACAACAAGTCGATGACGATCATCGAACCGGATCTCCCGCAGAGACGAGCGGCCGTCTTGCGCCAAGTAGAACTCTTCGGCCAAGACGACCTCGAGAAATTGCCACCACGTATCGCCACCCATCCGGAATGGCACGGCCGTGGCATTGCCAGTTTTGCAGTCGAAAGGAAACCGGTACAGGCAACATTGATCGATCCGCTTCTGGACCGAACGGGAGAAGAGAGCTCACAGCACCTCCTTCAAGGAGAGATTGATGGAAGCGAACTTCCTCGAACGCCTGCCGAACTGATTGTCACCGTCGATGGAATCGTTCGGGATTCGGGGATGACGTTCCCATTGGATGGCAACCCGCATGGGTTTGAATTCTTGCTGCCCAAATCCGTGGTTCATAACGCCTCAAACATCGTGCGACTTTATCTAATTAATCGATCTCAAGATCCTCCGTCCTTGCGGCCCGTCGCGAAGTCCTCCGAAGATTTTGGAAGCCAGAGTGTGATCGGGTCAGGCGAGAACTGAAGCGTCAGACGATCTACGGATGCAAGACGGCGTCGGAACCCGGCGATACCTTTTGCATGCGAACTCTCACAGGCGGCTTGACCATTTAGCCGTCGTACACGGCAGGGGTCGTGGGCCGAGCAGAGGTTTGGCGTTGAGGCACTGCCGGTATAGAGCCAACACTCAATGATTGGTCGAAGCTGAGGAGGAGTTGATCCTCGTTCGGGAGGCGAGGGTTACCTGAGGGAGCAAAGTTCGGGGCACGGTTGTCTGGCGTGGATCACGATCGCCAGGGCCGAGTGAAGCACGTCTGGCAGTACGATCCCGAACTCTTTGGCGGCGTCGATTTCGGCTGTCGCGAAGTGGCCGTCGTGAAGGGCTTACATCAGCGGCCACCCGCTTCTCGCGTCGTTCTTCGTCCAATCGGATTTTAGTTGACTTCCGTGATACGCCTGTTCACACTGATGCGCGCTTGCTCAGGAGCGGCAAGTGTCTCCGGCAGTGAATGCCCTTCTTTGCCCAGATTCACGGTACTGGACTGTACCTTTTTAGTGAACCGCGACCGTCCTTGTCGCGCGGGCGGGCTCAAGACTCACTTCGTATACCGCGCGTCCGATGCGTGGCAATGGCTTTCTGTGATCGACTCGCGGAATGAGTCCGCGGATCTCGTCGGATTCTCGTTCGGCTAGACACTGAACGAAGCGGCCTTTCAATTGGGGTCATGCCATGGCGACACCAATCGAAGATTACAGGAACGCGGCGATTGAGCATAAGGCGGCTGCGGAGCGCGCAAGGCAAATCGTAGAGAGAGTCCACAAAGGTGCTGAGATTCTCCAGCAATGGAAATCCGTGATCGTCGCAGATATCGCTGGCGCAGGTTTCCCGGAGGAAATCGGCCTGGCGCGCAAGGCCACAGAGTTTGATGGAGCTAATTGGCCCACTGGTGAGCAGGTCGCCGAGGCACTCAGTGCTTATCATGCGACTCGGCAGAGAGTGTTTGACAGATACGATGCGATTCCGAAGCCGGAACAGTTCGTCATCCAGGGTCCACATCGGATTTGCGGTCATGATCCGTGGCAATTCGACCACAAAGGCCGTTGGCGTGGGACGCACGGCATGCGCGTGGCAGTTCGCCAGCTCGCCCAACGGGCCCGGCAACTGATCCCGATGCGGCATCCCAGCGTTGTCGGGCAAGCTCTCGTTTTTGAAGTACCAGCTCGCATCTTTTCCCAAAGCAAGCGTTCGCTGAATTTTTCCAAGGAGATTTGGCGAGATGCCGTCGCAAGGATGTCCGCTATTCTTGGGCGAGTCGCCACGATTGGCGGTCTCGTTTTTGGAGTACCAGCTCGCATCTTTTCCCAAAGTCAACGCCTATTCCGAATTGGAAACGGCCGGGCAGAACCTTCGCACGGTTCGCAACCATCTCAAATTGCTCGGCAAAGCGTTGAATCGCCTGTGCAGCCAGTCGGTCAACACAGGCTTGCCCACTCCGCGCAGTCCTTTGATTTCGACCTTGTCGAATCTGCATTTGAGAAGCGGCAAGAGAAGGAAGCGCTCTGGGCAGCATTCTGGATGGTAATCTTCGCGGTCTTTTTCGTGCTCGTGATTTTATCCGGGTTCACGTTCGGTTGACGCGACCGCATCAACCCAATTGGGGGAATACCCGATGAACCGACAAACCTGATGCTGGCAGCCATGGAAGTGACGCGATGAATGAAACGCCTCCGGTTGATGCCGACGCGCCGATCCGGACTCCTGTCCCATTGTCGGAACCGTTGGCGCGGTTCCACGGTCTTAAGAACTCACACGATTTCCCGAATAGGCCGAAAAACCACCGATAATTGCCGCCGTTACGGGCACCGGAAACTCATGCGTATTTCGGTACGCTGTTCTGCGTACCGGATTCTCACACGTTTTGGCGGAATCCGGTCTCGGGCTCGACAACCGATGAGACGCCCTGAAAGCGGTTGCAGAATTCGAACGCTTGTCGGAATGTGCTCGGGTTACCTGACCTCCCGTTCGTTCATCCAAGTTGGACTGCAAAAACGGGGTGGCGGGGGGTCTGAGTTCAACCCATGGCGAGATGGGACCAAGATTCCTGGCGACTGCTTGAGAACGTCCTGCGAAACGTCTCAAATGGAAGGGCGACCTGTATTGTCCGTCGATCTGCTGCCCAGCCTGCAAAGGCGCTGAGGCCACCTTCTGGAAACGGGGGAACCGGCTACGGCCATCGTGCAGATCGCCCAGGAACGGCATGACCCGACCGTGATGGAGACGCACGGCCGAAGCGGGCTGGGGGCGTTGCTCATGGGCAAGCGTTGTCGAGCAGGTCTTACGAAGAACCTTACCTTGTGGTCACCGTAAAAAACCCGCTGAGGATGCGAACCTTGGTCGTGAGGTATTGCCAATATGACCGCCGCCCCGAGCGTTGACTCGTGCGATCCCAAGCCAGCCCGTGAACGCAAGCCGCTGCGGCTCTGGCCCGGCGTGGTGATTGTCGTGCTGCAGTCGCTGGCGTGGCTGGCGCTGCCTCGGCTTTTTCCCGAGGCCGCGTTCTACGGAATCGTCGTCGGGATCTTCGGCGGCGGGTTGGCTGTTGTCAGTTGGTGGCTGTTCCTCAGTCGGGCGCCTTGGGTCGAGCGGGTCGGGGCTCTCGCGCTGATGGTCGTTGGCCTCTTCGCGGTTTCTTTTATCATCCACAAGTCAATCGCGAACGGGATGATGGGCATGATGCTGCCTGTCCTGGGCATCCCGATTCTGTGTCTAGCGCTCGTGCTCTGGGCAGTCGCGAGCAGCAGGCTTTCGCCGAGGATTCGGCGTGCCACGCTGGTTGTCACCATCCTGATTGCATTCGGAATGTTCACGTTGTTACGGACCGGCGGGATCTCCGGCGACGGGCAATCGGATCTGCATTGGCGGTGGACACCGACTCCCGAAGAGCGGCTGCTGGAAAGCAACGAGGCGGCGTTGCTTCCGGCCTTGACCGCCCCCTCGACGGGGGTCGCAACGACGACGGTCGCGAAGAAACCTAGCGCCGACAAAGATGCCCAGAAATCAGTCGCCAACTGGCCCGGCTTCCGCGGGATCGAGCGCGACGGAATTGTTCGCGCCGTGCGCATCGCGACCGACTGGTCGAGGTCGCCGCCGGTACAGCTCTGGCGTCGGCCAATCGGACCCGGTTGGTCGTCGTTTGCGGTTCGCGGCGAGCTCCTTTACACGCAGGAGCAGCGCGGCGAGGACGAGGTTGTCGGCTGCTACCGCGTGACGACTGGCCAGCCGGTCTGGAGGCATAGCGATGCAGCCCGATTCTGGGAATCGAATGCGGGAGCTGGTCCCCGCGCGACGCCGACGCTAGCCGGCGACCGAGTCTACACATGCGGGGCGACAGGCATCGTGAACGCGCTCGACGCGGGCGACGGCGCTCTGGTCTGGTCGCGAAACGCCGCGACGGACACCGGAGTGAAAGTGCCGCAATGGGGCTTCGCAGGTTCACCGCTGGTCGTGGATGATCTCGTCATCGTCGCCACGGGAGGCCGCCTTATCGCCTACGACCGGGCGACTGGTAGGCTACTCTGGCTGGGCCCGGACGGCGGCGGAGGTTACAGTTCGCCTCAGCTGGCGACGATCGGCGGCGTCGAGCAAGTTCTGTTGCTGAACGGCGTCGGAGCGATCAGCGTCGCGCCGGCGACCGGTACGCAGCTCTGGAAATATGGGTGGGACAGCGACGGCATCGTGCAGCCGGGCTTCACGGCGGATGGCGACCTGCTCATCGGTAGCGGGTCCGGAATGAGCGGCGGCGTGGGTGTGCGCCGCATTCTCGTCGCCCACGAATCGTCCGGATGGACGACCGAAGAGCGTTGGACCTCGGTCGGGCTGAAGCCATACTTCAACGACTTCGTCGTTCACGCGGGTCACGCGTACGGCTTTGACAACGGATTCCTTGCCTGCATCGATCTAGCCGACGGCAAGCGGAAGTGGAAGGGGGGACGCTACGGCCACGGTCAGTTGATCCTGCTCCTCGAACAAGACTTGCTCTTGGTCCTTTCCGAGCACGGAGGACTGGCGCTCGTCGCGGCTCAACCCGAGCAGTTCCGAGAAATGGCAAAGGTTCCGGCGATCGAAGGGAAGACCTGGAACCACCCAGTGCTTGCCGGCGACGTTCTTCTGACGCGTAACGCCGAGGAGATGGTGGCGTTTCGGCTGTCTCTCGCGGACCGCTGACGAACGTCGCCAAGCAACCCGGTGATCTTCTGGGAAACTCAAGCCTTTTCCGGGATCGCCGTCAAAGGACCGATACGTGCCGCCGCGACACGCACCGGAAAGTCATCCGTTTTTCGCTGACGGACGAAATCAGCCCCACGGTTGAGCTAATGATGTCAGCACGACACCGAGGTGCAACCAGGTCAATTTCCGCCGCGGCAGATGGTCGTCACACCTGCAGTTTTTCCGGAATCTCAAACCTCTTCCCGAACACCCCAACAAAGGACCGATAAGTGCCGCCGTGACTGGCACCGGAAAGTCATCCGTATTTCGGCACGCGATTCCGTGCGCCAGATTGCCATACGTTTTGGCGGAATCCGTCCCCAGGCTGCGAGTGCGGATAAAGGCCACTGAAAACGGCGGCAGAATTCGGACGATTTTCGGAAGTCGGATCCTGTCAGAGCGTGGCAGTCTGTTACGGCTCCCCATTTCCGAGGCATCTGGGTACAGGTTGACAGACTCCTGGGGCGCTGGTCGACTGCAGTCTCCGAATTCGCGACCCATCTCCGGCTGGTTGAGATCCCGAAAGGGTCGCTCGCAGGCTTTCTTTGTTGCTCGACACTTGCCCGTAGCCGCCCATTGATTAAGGCGGCATAATCGACGCTCGCTAGCAAGGGTGCGACTGGATCGTCATGTCACTTGTCGGCGTTCTCGAGGAGAGATCTGATGCGGGCTTCAACGTCATGAAGTCTCCGTCTTCCCAGCAAACGGTTTACGTCGTTGACGATTCCCCAGCAATTCGCAAGTCGCTGCAGTTGCTGATGGAAATGATTGGCCTGCCGGTGAAGGTGTTTCCTTCTGCCGCGAGCTTCCTGGAAGCCTATAAGCCGGGGGACGCGGGCTGCCTCATCCTGGACATCCGAATGCCTGGCATGAATGGCCTCGATCTGCAACAGGAGTTAAACCGACGAAGCTTTGATCTTCCAATAATTGTGCTCACCGGATTTGCCGACGTCCCTTCGGCCATTCGCGCACTCAAGGGCGGTGCTGTTGAGTTTTTGGAGAAGCCGGCCGAGGACGATGTCCTGCTCGACCATGTCCGGCGCGCCCTCGCTTTCGACGTGCAGTATCGCCGCCAACGCTCGGAAGACGACGTCGTTCGTGAGCGACTCGAACGCCTTTCGCCACGTGAGCTCGAGGTTCTGCGACTTGTCATTGATGGTCTTTCGAGTAAGGAGATCGGCCATCGGTTGCACGTGGCTTGCAAGACGGTGGAGGCGCACCGATTGAGGATCATGAAGAAAATGGAGGTGGAGAGCGTCGCCGACCTCGTCCGCGTGGTTGTCGCCTTCGAATCAAGAGAGCCTCGCAAAACCGCGAGCGATTTATGAACGTTCGATTCCGACTGCCCACTGGCACCTGGTTGGCTCAGGTCATTTGCTTGACGGCGGCTGTTTGCCTCGTCGGAGGGCTGGGTCGGATCCCAGTCGTCCCTTCTGCCCAACCGGTCAGTGTCTGGACTGCTTCTGGCATCGCCCTTGCCGCCCTGTTGTTCTTCGGCAATAGGATCTGGCCGGGCGCGTGGTTAGGAAGCTTTCTCCTTGAGATCACCGCGGGCTTGAATGACGCCGGCTGGCGCGCTTCCGCTGCGCACCTGGTTTTTGCAACGACAGTCGCGACAGGAACTGCTTTGCAGGCCACGGTGGGCAGCTGGGGGATCCGACGTGTACTCGGCAAGACACCTACGCTTGATAACGTCAATGACGTTCTTGCGCTCATGGGGTTGGGGGGCCTCGTGAGCACCGCTCTAGGCGCCACGGCGCGTAGCCTCAGCCTGATCGGGACCGACCACGATCTGATGAGATGGACGACCTGGACATCCAATTGGGGGGCGGAGCTAGCTGGAGTCTTCGTCTTTGCTCCCCTTGCTCTCATGCTACTAAACTTGAGAATCCATCCGCTCCGTTGGCCGCGACTCCTGCGGTTGTTCGAGTTGGTGACTCTTTTTGTTGTGATTCCTGTCGTCGTTTCGCAGATCAGCACCGAGCGAGGGACACAGTATGGAGCGATCCTTTTCACTGTATCTGCCCTGTGGGCCACGCTGCGCTTCGGAAGAATTGGGACCGGTCTGAATCTCCTGCTGATGGCGCTGATGCTGGCCTCAAACGTGAGGTCAGGAACGCCACTGCTCGGCACCATCCGCACGAAACCAGCCGCAGCCAGCACCGATGCCCAAATCTTGCTGGGAGCATTTGGTATCACCTTCTGGAGCCTAGCCGCGCTTCTCAGCGAACGCGAGCGAGTCGCAAGGGAGCTTCGCGAGAGTGAAGCGCGATTCCGCCAATTCAGCGAAGGAATGTCCCACGTCATTTGGATGATGACGCCCGACAAGTACCATTTTCTCTATGTCAACAGGACCTTCGAGCACATTTACGGTCTCAGTCGGCAGGATCTCTACGATTCGAGCGGCCTCTGGTTCGCCTGTATTCATCCTGAGGATCGGCAACGCGTGGCCGAGGCGCGATGGGGACGTGGCGGGACGGCCGAATACTGCGAAGAATACCGCGTTTCAAGCGGCGGGACTGTGCGTTGGGTCCGCGAAACCGCCGTTCCGCTGAGAAATGAGCAGGGGGACATCGTCATGTTCGGCGGGACGGTCGAGGACATTACGCAGAGCCGGCAGGTCGCGCAAGAACTTGCCCGGCATCAATTGGAGTTGTTGCATGTGTCGCGTCTCAGCTCAGTCGGACAAATGGTCGCCACCCTCTCTCACGAAGTGGCTCAACCGATGAGTGCCATCGGCACTTTCGCGACTGTTTGCGCGGGACTTCTCGCATCGAAGCCAGAGACTTCGAATCGGCTGGAAAATTTGAAAAAGTGCATCGAGTCGATCGCCGCAGAGAACCAGCATTGCCGGGCCATTTTGCGACGATTGCGCGATTACACGCGCAAGGCTCCGCGACAACGAACTGCTTGCGACTTGAACGCCGTCCTTCGCGAAGCGGTCGATCTGATTATCCATGACTTGCGCCGGCACGACGTCAAAATGCGATACGAGTTGGCTCCGCTAACCGCGGAGGTCAGCGGCGACCGAGTTCAACTTCAACAAGTCGTCATCAACCTGCTCAGCAATGCGCGCGACGCCATGCTGCTCGTGGATCTCCCGCAGCGGGTTATTTTCTTGCGTTCGAGGATGGAAGGCGAATTGGTCGCGGTCGAAGTGGCCGATCAAGGCTCTGGACTACCGGCAGACCACAATGGCAGCCTCTTCGAACCGTTCTTTACCACCAAGACCGACGGCATGGGTATTGGTCTGAGCATTTGCAAAACGATCGTTGAAGAGCACGGTGGCGAAATCGAGGCCTTTACAAACAAATTTGGTGGCGCAACATTTCGTATTCTGCTCCCGATCAGCGACAGCAGTTCGGACAAGTGCGTTTTGTCTTTGGAAGCGACCCAGGAGCGAGTGATTTCTGCCGCTCACGCACAATTCAAGCGACTGCATGGCTGCCCGGAATCCGACCAAGCGCGGGGCGACGATTCTTCGTCTTAGGGTAATCGCCACACGGTAGAGTCGCAGATGGCCGATCGGCGTCGGCTTAAGCGACTCCATCGTCCCTGTCGGCCGTTGTGACCTGTCTTGCCGGTCATCGATGCCTGATGACGCAGGCAAGTTTCCCTGGTGTCGACGACACTCGCTTCGAGAACGCCGTTCTATACTGAATTAATGGCTGCAAGCGCCGCCTCTCGCGTTGGGTGAAGCGCCCAAATTCGGAACAGGCCCATGCGTTTAAGTGCCGTCTCTGCCTCGCTGGTCGGATTGCAGAGCGCAATCCGACCACCGCGTGATTCGATTTGGCGGGCCAAGGCCACGACAGCGCACACGACCTCGGAACCAGCGTAATGCAGTTCACTCAGGTCGACTACGAGATGGGAGACTTCGGAGTGCAGCAATTTGAATCGCAGGCCATTCAGCTCGAGTTGAAGCTTTGCGTATCGGAACATTCCGCTCCGGATCATCGGCATCACGACTAGCGTTTCTCTCTGAACGTCGATCGCAAAGAGTGTGCCCAGCCACTCGCCGAGGCTTCCTTGCTGGGGGCCTGCTTCTACCGCTGACTTTTTCTCTTTGTCGAGACCGTCGTCGCCGCTCTCTCGAGAATCTGGATCGAGTCGCCAGAAGGCCATCGTGTGTCTGCCCAGAACCAGCTCAGAACCAGTCTGTACTTGTTGAATTTGGACGCGCTCGCCATCCAGGCAAATCCCCCCCTTCCCCAGAAGGTCGACCACCCAAAGGCCATCCTGCTCAAGGACAAGAGCGCAGTGCACGCGCGAGACTCTTGAGTCGTCCAAACGCAGTGCACAGTTCGCGTCGCGGCCGATCAAAGTAATTCGACGATCGATCGGGCGGATGGGATTCGCAGCCGAATCGTCAAAAAGCTCCAAGCAGTACTGAGGGAACAGCCCCGCGCGAACCACTTCCTTGAGCGGGTTTGAGAGTGCATCGTTCGTCGAGGCGGCGCAGCCGCTGAATTTGTGGTGGGCAAGCCGCACGCGGTATGGGCCGATACGCACCGGATCGGTGGCGGAGAGCCACCCGTATGAACGTCTGTGGCCTCCCCAAATGAGGCCGGTTGTGCTCTTCAGATCAACGCAAAGAACCCGCTCGTCGAGAACCTGCAAGTAGGCATGTCGGTAACTCAACTTCGAGCTGCGAAGCGAGATATCAGCGGCGGAAGAACGTCCGATCACCGCGAACGGTTGGCGGAGTTCCAGCAACCGGCCCTCTCCCAGCTCCCGCCCCGAAATCCGCAGGAGCAGATCTTGGTGAGCGATGTCCTCTGTCCGTCGGCGTGATGCAGATCGCAGTTCAAGTTCGCTCATTCGGAAGTCCTTAGACGCCGCCAGCAAACGAATCGGACCCGTGCAAACAGACAAAGAAACCTAGCCATCGACATTTTGACCGTACGCGCCAACTGCCTTCCAAAATGGTTTGAATGGGGAATTGATTTCGGAAGAGGATGCCTTGCTGCATCACACTGCGATTTCTTCTCTCGGCCCGAATTGACGTGCTCGCGGATTGAGAACTCTCGGAAAGCCTCCGCCACATTCTGCGGATTGGCTGGGCGCCCTTCCGGCGATCGACACATCATTTGAATGATGAGATCCCTCAACTCGCCGGGCGCGTCTTCTCGAAAGCTTTCGACTGGGATCGGTTCTCCGGTTAGCTTTGCCAATATTTTTTCGCCGAGGTCCCTTCCCTCGAACGGCTGCCGACCGGTCAGCGCCTCAAACAGTGTGCAGCCCAGCGCGTAGATGTCGGAGCGGATGTCGACCAGACGGTTGTCTTGCAGTTGTTCCGGGGCCATGTAATCGAGGGTACCGACTGTGTGACCGTCGCGAGTCAAGTCGTCGCCGCGCGCGCATTGCCCAGAAAAACGGCCCAAACCCAAGTCGAGAATTCGGACTCTTGGTCGCCGATCGAGCGCATGGCCCGACACCATGATGTTCGATGGCTTGATGTCACGATGAATCAAGCCGCTTTCGTGGACATGTTGCAGGCCGATCGCGACTTGACGCGCGCACTCACACACCCACCGGATGGGTAATCGTCGATTGACGCCGATCCACCAATCGAGCGTCCGGCCTCGGATGAATTCCATGATTAGAAAATCGCGGCCTGCGATGCGGCCCGAGTCGAGTGCCCTGACGACATGGGGGCTGCGGATCGCCCTCGCTAGCCGAATTTCACGTCGGAAACGGGCGGACTGACGGTCGCTGGCAGCCGCGCGCCTGGACATGACCTTGAAGGCCACTACCCGCCCGTTGCTCAGGTGCCGTGCCTTATAGACGATGCCCATATTGCCGCGGCCCAAGACATCCAACAGCGTATAGTCCGCGCATCGAAACCGAGTGTGCCCGTCCTGGAGCTGCCGAACCTGCCACGCCGTCAACCATTGCCGCCGGACCAGCTCGCCGGAAAGGACGGTGCCTCCCCCACCTTGCGCCACGATCTGCTCTGCCATCGCGAGTTGCTCATTGCTGAGAAGACAACTCTTGCGAAGCATGGTGAGGAATGCGCAGTTCGCCGCAGAATCCATGCGGTCACGCGGGCTTGCACAGAGCGATCACAGTGGAGAGCAGGGAATTGTAAATCGCTGAGTCGACCGCGCCGAAAATCACTGGTCGCTGGCCGATCGGTTGCTCAACGAGCTTAAGCGCACGCCTTCGGACGGTCGCAGGGCAGAGTCGTCGCCACTTACGCGACCCATCGTGCTTTCTTATCACACACTAGCTGAAGTCCGACAATTGGGACTTCCACCACATCCGCTCTCAGGTGGGACTTCTACCAATGTATGTCCTGCGTGGAGGGTTGGTTGCTACGGCGTCGCACTCCCGGTCTACCAGGCGGACATCAGGGGCCCCAGGTTTCGGAGGTTTGTCCCCACACCTCATCAGACCCACGGCCTGATCCAGCAGTTCGACGCCGGCCACGACGGGAAGATTAGCGAACATGAGATTCCGCTCAAACCGATTGCATTCAAGCTGTTCTTAATCGTCTTCGATCAGAACGACGACGGCATGATTTACGTTCGGAACAGATCAGCAGCGGCATCAGAAATTCAGCAGCACCTCGCACGTCTCGGTAGTGGTGCATTTTCGTTCCCGAATTTTCCGACCAAAATGCCCCACTACGCAAGAATTCTTGTTGAGAGCCCGCTACGGGACGAGTAGGCTCACATGCCCCTCTGGTGCCACCACGATCCGCAATCAAATGGCTCTCCCCTGCCGGACGAAAAGCGATGGCCAAGATGGACGCACGTCTCAAGATTCTCACGGGCCCTCTGTCCGGACAGACGGTCTCAATTCCTGCGGGCAAGCTGCTCATCGGGCGCGAGGACGACTGCCATTTGCGATCCACGAGCGAATTTGTCAGCCGTCATCACTGCGTCTTGATACTCGACGAGTACACGCTGAGAATTCGCGATCTTGGCAGTCAGAACGGGACCTTCGTCAACGGCCGCCGGATTGTGAGGGGTGAGCTCACTTTGTTGGACGGCGATGCGGTCTCAATTGGGGATCTGGATTTCCACATCGATTGCGCTCTGGCAACGCCTCAGGATCCGCGCCTAGGCTCAGAGAAACCGCCTGCGGCGCCGCAGAGCACGGGGCTTCTTTGAGATACACCGGGGTAACTCGCCCGATGTTTCGCCGTAAACGCCACCTTCGATTCCAACTACCTCACCGACGAAGCCCTCCAATGGGCTGGGCTAACTGCGTGATGGCGTGACTCCATCGACGCGGCGGTTGGTCCGCGTGCGACCGCGGACATGCGGCCGATAGTCCCGAATACCCGGGCCCGACAGTGTCTCGGGCGCGATGAGCCGGGCAGCAAAGTCGTAGGCAGCGGCGCGGAGGCAATCAGTCACGTTCCCCTTGAATCCGAGCGCGTCCGCGGCCTCGTACGCCTTGAACTGCACCTTACTGACGGAGAAGGACGGTAACGGACCTTGCGTTCGCTCGCTCCCTTTTGGTGTAGTGCAATTCTGGGTATTCCCTTTCCAGGCGTGAGCCCCCCAGTCGGTCGCGAGTTTTCCGGCGAAACCGGGACGCACGCCAGCAGTTGGGCGGATCGGAGTGCGATCAAGGGCCGGACTCAGACTGCAATCAATTTCGCGAGGGTGTATTTTCACCCGCGGCGTTTGTAGGCGAGCCGGTGGAGTCGGCTTGAGCGTTTACCAGCTCTGCGAGTCGTGCAGGGAGAGGCACCGCAGGGATATGCCTCTGCGAGGGGCGCGATGATCCACGATCTCTCGAAAGCAATCGAGACGTTCTGCACGCTCGTTGACCGACACGTGTTCGATCACCGGTGTGTGGAAATGGTTACGAGAGTCTTCGACTGGAGAATGAAGGCCCTTGACGAAACGGGCGATATTAGCGCCGATGAGTCCGAGCGGATCTCTACGAACTGCGACCGGTTCTTGACTGAGGCCGGCAAGTATCTGGAAGCTAAAGGCGGAGAGGCAAAGTGCGTAGCCTCCACCATCGCGGACCACATTGCGTCTTTTGTAGTCGATTGCGAAGAGCCGTACGGAAAAAAAGAATTGGCGGAAGTTGCCAAAGTGCTAGGTGTTTGTTTCTCCGGCTCTCTGGGTGATCTGCGGGCCAAGTGCGACGCCATCAGATTGAAAAAGCGGGACAGTCATACGAACAACTAGTTTAGGTTGTCGCGGACAGTACGCCGACTTCGCGACCTTCCGCTCGATGCCGGGTGCGATCTGCTCGCACTCAGCAGTCTCAGGTGCCTTTGGTCCTCACGTTTACCGCTTTCTCGTAAATCTCAGCCCTTTTCCGGGATCGCCACGCCGGCGACGGAAAAACAACGTCCGTCGAACACCGGGGGACTTACTCGCACTCCGGGCCGCATTTGACCAAGAGCTGTCCAAGCTGCCAAATCACGAGATCCAAGCGGCCGCCGACCAGAAACGGGTCTATTGCAAGTTGCTCAGGCAGCTGGGCGGCCTAACGACCGACGATGTGGGCCGCGAAATCCGCAAGCTGCTCCCGAAAGGCCACGCGGCTTGGCCGTATGACCTGCGACGTGGAGTGACCCAATGCACGAGTCAGGGATTCGGCACCTGGAGTTGCGCTACCTGACGGCTCACACGGCGCGCGACATTCTCAACGAGTGTGTTGGTCTTGACCCCAAGACTGAGATGCGAAAGTATTATGAGCGGTGTGAGACTCTTTTGCGGCTCATCGAGGAGCGTGCTCAGCGGTTGGCTGCAGAAATGCGCTGCGTGGCTTGATGGCGGATCAGATGTTGGCCGGGGACTCATGAGAGCAAGTTCAGGTCGGCAGAGTTGCGGATGGATTCTCACCATCAGTGACGACACGCTCATCTCGCTCGTGTAATAATGCCGCAGCGGTGGTTCAATGCAGGCTTCGACCTTTACACTCGACGCTCTCGATGGCTTGCCGTTGTTCGTTTATCGCTGGCTGCCTGAGCAGGCGCCTAAGGCGGTTGTGCAGATCGCGCACGGATGGGCGGAACACGCCGCCCGTTATTCTCGGGTAGCCACGGCCCTGTGTCGCGAAGGCTACGCGGTTTACGCCGATGATCATCGCGGACACGGGCGCACGGCGATGAGGCCCGCGGACTTGGGATTTTTCGCCGAAAGCGATGGCTGGAACAAGTGCGTCCATGATCTGTGGCAGCTGAACCAGCGAATTAATGCGGACCATCCCCGGGCGCCAATCGTGATCCTGGGCCATTCGCTGGGATCGTTCATGGTTCAGCAATTTATCTGCGACCATGGAGATGCTGTCGTCGCGGCGGCGCTCTCCGGTTCCAATGGACGGCCGCCTGCGACAGCGCCTTTAGGGCTCTTGGTCGCGCACCTCGAGCGACTCCGCGTGGGGCCACACGGCAAGAGCCCGCTGTTGCAGCGGCTGTTCTTCGGCGCCTTCAACAAGCCGTTCAGTCCGGCGCGTACGCCGTTCGACTGGCTCTCGCGCGATGCGGCCGAAGTCGACAAGTACATCGCGGACCCGCTGTGTGGTTTCGACTCTCAGGTGCAGCTTTTCATCGACATTCTCGGGGCGCTGCCGGCGCTATCCAGAAGCTCGCGGCAAGCCAGCATTCCCAAAACCCTGCCGATCTACATCTTCCGTGGCAGCCTGGATCCGGTCGGAGGCAACATCGATCAATTGCTCACCGCCTATCGCGCGGCTGGTCTGCAGAACGTAACGTATCGGATCTATCCTGACGGCCGCCACGAAACCCTGAACGAAGTCAACCGCGACGAAGTGACGCGCGACCTAATCGCCTGGCTCGACGGGGTCGTCGCGAACGCGCAGGAGTGCGCATCGGAAGCCGCTCGCGAGAGCGTGGCTCGCTGCGAGAGTTAATGCTCATTTTCCGATTTGCCGGTGACGATCGGCACATGGACGAGATGCCCACCGCCGGATTTTCTTGATCTCATCGTGGCTTCGTGCAAAGTGGATTGAGCCTCGAGGCGGCGCTGTAGTGGGGCTCCCACAGTGTTCGAGCATCCGACTCGCGGCAGCTGTCGAAATGCTGATCGGTTAGCAGTCGACTGCAAGGTTCGCGGTCCGGGCCGGTACTTACGCCGGGCGGAGGCGTACATGGCCTGTGCAACTATTCTGCCGCTACGGCAGCGAGACGGTCCGGCCGGCGCAATCGCCCTCTGACCCCCTTCGCACTGACGGGCGGTAGTAAACTCGGCCAGCGATCGCTCAGGTGCTCAGCCATCAAGGCGATTGACTACCGGACTGCCCCGAGGGCCGCTTCAAGCGGATGATCATTTCCTGCTGCGTGTGTTTGGGTCCGGTGTGCACGAGGATCGGCGACTCGCTCTTGGTGAGATTGTCGAGCCCCGTGTCATAAACCGTCGTTTTGTCGGTTCCCACCGTCCAGCAGACCCGCTGCGTCCGCTTGTCGACCGCGCCTTGAATCGGCAGCACGTCGGCATATTGATTCGACGAGTTGCCGCGAATCGTCCCCTCTTTATCGACGGCGAGTTGAAAGGTCAGCGTCGGCGTTTGGCTGTCACCTTGAACGAGTCCGAAAATGCCAAGAGGCAGCCATTGAGGATTGCCGCTGGGTGGCGCTGCGGGAGCGGTCGCGGCCAGGTTGCTGGCCTCTTGATAGTATTGCCCAGCCGTTCCCGCAGGCTGCGAGCCGTAGTAAACGTTGTCGCCGTCGTAGGTGATGTAGTCTCCGTAGTTGTACGGGTAGGACGTGACATTGTCCCAGCCGAGCCAATTGCTCAAACCGGGCCACGCGACGGAACCCCACGCGCTGGCAGCCCAGAGACCAGCGTCGACTCCGGCCGGAGTCCAAGCCCACGAGTGGGCCGAGTTCCAGGCCGACGTCGCGTTCGGATGGTTGGCGGCCCAGTTCTGGACGTTGTTCCCCTGCGAGTGCGCCCAGGTCTGCGAGAAGGGATGAGTCCCGTACGCCGAGAGCGCCTGCCCTGAACCGAGCCCGCGGTTGGAGAGGGCTTCCCCCGAACCGAAACCGCGGTTGGCAACCGCACCGCGCGCGGCGCCCAGACCGCCGTCGGTCGGCAGGCCGAGAAAACTGTTGAGCTGGCCGCGGTTCGGTGAGCCGTTGAAGCGTCCGGTGTCTCCTCCCCAGTTGCCGTTGCTGCGAAGGCCGTTGTTAAATCCGCCGGCATCCCCGCCTCGATAGCCGCTCGACGCGCGCTGGCCGAATCCGCCGAAGTTGCCTGTGTCCGAGCGTCCAAAGTCCCCTTCACCACCGCGAAAGCCGCCACCGTAGCCCCCACCGAAGCCGCCCCGATCAAAACCGCCACCACCAAACCCGCCGCGATCGAATCCGCCGCCCCCGAATCCACCGCGATCGAAGCCTCCGCCGAACCCGCCGCGGTCAAAGCCGCCGCCGCGGAAGCCCCCAAATCCACCGCCGCCACGAAAGCCGCCGAAGCCTCCGCGCGCGAACGCCGGGTTTTGAGTCGGTTCCGATATCATAAGCAGTGCGAGCACAACGCAAGAAAGGATTCGTGTCATGGGTGCGCCTTAATTTCCATTGCTTCGTTGATTTGAGAACTTGCCGTGCGACGGAGGGCGATTGCGAGCCGCGCGGTCGGCCCTACGGCTTTTCTTTGATTCGATCGAAAACCACTTCGGGAACATCCGGAATTTTCGTGTCCCCGAGCTTGCGATCCGTCGAACGCCAGCCAAAGACGTTGTTCTCTCCCGGAACCCGTATCAGGCGGTCTTTCGACGACGTCGGCACTCCGTCGGCCGTCATGCCAACCGAATCGATTGCCCAACCCTCCGGCACGGCACTCCAAGCGCCGGTGCCGTACCCTCCCGAAGAATCGAAAATCCACGAGACGATGCGATCGCTGCGCGGGTCCCAGCCGACGATCTGGGTGCCCGAGGAGAGCAGGAACCCATCGCGAAGCACGGAAAAGTTTCTCTGCAGGAAGCTCTTGTTGGCGATCCAGCGGATGTGCGAGTGGGCCGTGGCGTCGTTTGACTTCGATTCCCAGTCTCCCACGAGCCAGCCCAACTCTTGCAACTGCGCGAAGTTTGAGGCAACGGGCATGGTCGACTCGCGAACGCTGGCCATCAGCCACTTGCCGTCCTCTTGAACGTGAACCACGGTGTACCGGCTGGCCGCGGGCGGATCGTTGTCCTTCGTCATCACCTGGGTGACGCCATCTTCGACGGCCGTGGTCGGAGTCGGAAAGTCGATCGATTTGATGGCGACCTGCATGCGAGCGGTCGGATGCGCCTTGAACAGCGCCGCATATTGTTCTTCGATCGCCTTGCGGCCCTTGAAGACGTTCCCCTGCTCGTCGGCGATCGTGCCGTTGGCCGTCCAAAGATTCGCAACGGCTTTCGCGTCGCCGGCGTTAAATGCCTTGATGAAAGCCTCGGCACTCGCCCGAATCGCGGCTTCGCTGGGATTGGACGGGGTGGCGGCCGGCGCCTTCTTTTCAGTCGCGGGGGCGGGAAGCGAACTAGTTTGGGTACCGCCGTCTTTCGCGGGATTCTGTTGGGCGTCCGACACGCACGGAACAAACATGACCGCTGCGGAAGCGAAGGTGAGCTGCCGGCACAGCGACCAATTGGCTGCCCGTCTCAAAAACTGCGTGGGCATGATGCGTCTCTCCAATGCGTTTGACGAGTTTTGGTTTTTCTCTTGTTGTATGAACTGGCCCATGGAACTCGAGGGCTCGTCCGGCGGCGGCGCGCCACTAGCGCGGCGGCGAGTCTGCCGGCACAACGGCGCCTTTAGCGATCAAGCTCAGCATCACGAGGGACCATCCGTACAAGATCATCTCGATCCCCACGAACAGTCCAATGACCCAAAGTCCCGAGAGAGGCCACTGACGCCAGATCATGATGCCCAGCCCCGCGGTGATGAGGCCGTTGAGCATGACCCAGCCCCAGTGCTCGAGTTGTCCCGAGAGCGCGACGACGATCCGGAAAATGCCCTCCATGAGCAGAAACATCGCAATCAACAGGGTCAGCGACAGGGCGGCCGCGACCGGGTTACCGACCATCATCAAGCCGGCAACGACGTAGAGGATGCCGCTTGCCAGGTCGAGGAAGAAGCCTTTCCAGTGCTTGCGCCAGAAGGCATGGCCGGCAGAAAGGATTCCGCCGATCAAGAGCAACCATCCGCAGACGACGACCGTGACTTCCGTGGCCAACACCGAGGCGCCGATCGCGGCGGTTCCGAGAACGATTTCGAGAACCCCCAATGCAAAGAACCAACCCCAACTCCGCTTCAAAACATGCGCATCGAATGGCGGCACATTCTGGTTGATCATCGTCGCCATGGAATTTCCTCCGGCGTGAATCAGGGTGTCGAATCAAACCTCAACAAGTCGATTTGAGGATCCTCTGTGTGCATTCGATGCCAGATGGCGCTGAGTCGACTGCTGCAAATCTGTGGGCGTCGGCGGCTTCGTCGCTGAAGTTGTCGACGCCCACTTCGACCGCCGGCTCGTCCTTAACCGGCTTCCATGATACTAATGCGGACATCGCTGGAGCTGCCTTTTCAGCTCCTGACGACAGACAAGACCTGCGAGACCTCTTCCCGGATCGCCGCGCGCAGCTTATTGCCGGCCTCTTGAACCTTGGGCCGGAATTCCTGTCTGATCGCGCCGATCTTGGTCTTCTGCTCGTCGGTCAGGCCCAGGTCGCTGAAATTCACGATCGCGCAGGCCAGGCGATCGCGCACTCGATCCTTGCGCTCTTCCTTCGCCGTCGCGAGCTGCTCCTGTTGCTCGGACGAGAGGACCGAACGCATCTTTTCGAGCTCATCCCTGACGACGCCCACCAGCTCTTTGCCGATCGACTCGACTTTCTCGCGCTGCTCGCCGCTGAGATTGAGGGACTCTCGAACTTCCCGGCGGCTCTCGCCGGCCTTGAGTGCTTTCTCCCGCGCCTCCCTCTGTTCGTCAGTGAGAACACCGGACAAGTCCTTCATGAGACTCTCGACTTTGGGCCGCACGCCTTCCCGGATCTCCTCGATCTGTGCGATCTCGGCGTCGGTCAGCTCCAAGTCCCGCAGGTGGCAAATCCTGGCCGCCAATCCTTCGATCCGACGCTCCTTGCGCTCCTCTTTAATCGCGCGGAGTTTCTCCTTTTGCTCGGAAGTGAGAACCTCACGGACCTTTTCCACTTCTTCTTTGACGAGGGCGGCCAGCTCCTTAGCAGCCTCTTGGATCTTGGGACGATTCTCCTTTCTGACGTCCGCGATCTTTGTTTCCTGCTCATCGGTCAGGTTCAGGTCGGCCATCGTCTCGGCCATCCGCTCGTGGACGCGCTGTCCGCGTTCCCCCGGTGGATCGTCCGCCGCTACGAGCTTGGGGGACACCGACAACCCCACGATCAACGTCACAACAGTGCAGAGAGTTTTCATCACCGATCTCCTTACTTACGTCGATGAAACAACTCGCCCTTCATGTCTCACAAACAAGTGTTCCTCGAATTTCACATCCTCCTTTCGGCCCGATCTTGTTTGAGGTGCGTCTATTCACTCGCGTGGTTGTTCCGCTGGGCGGCTTCGAGTTTCTTGATGTCCTCAGGCGTCGGCTTCGGACGATCGAGTTTCAGCATCAGCTTGTTGAGCTTGCCGGAACTTGAACGGAACCTGGTAGTCATTGTCGTCGACCGACGTGCCCGTGTCGCGAGATTTATTGGGCGGCGTTCCGAGCCTCCTGAGTTTTCTGATCAAGAAGCTTCTGAACCTGGGCGGTGCGCTTCGGTTCTTCCAGTTTGACCGTCACCTTGTTGAGCTTCCCGGTGAAGCGGAACGGAACCTGGTAGTCCTTGTCGTTCACGCCGGTGCGCGTATCGACGCCGACGTCAAAGGTCTCGTCCCACGGCATAAGGAACGGGATGGTGTGCTCCACCTTCTGGGTTGAGGCTTCGGCGCCGTCCACCTTCAACACGCCAGTCCCGCCCTTGCCGAAGGCGGGACCGGGGCCGCCGTCGGAGGTGAAATCGAAGACAATCGTGTGTTTGCCGGGCAAGAGCGCGCCCTTACCTTCCCAGCGGAACCGCTGCAGGTCCAGGAAGTTGTACGTAAAGACCGGCGTGCCCTTGAGCAGATACATGCCGTATCCGCCGAAGCGTCCGCCTTCAGTCACCAGCATCCCGTCCGCTCCGGCCGGCGGGATCTCGACGTCGGCGGTGATGGTGAACGAGCGATTGAGGATGCTGGGCGCATCGCCGGTGGGAATTCCGGGCATCTCGCCGGTGTACGTGAATTCGCTGCGTCCCGCCGTCGCACTGGGACGCGCAGTGAGCATGCGCTGAAGGATCGAGTTGTCCAGCGGAAGGACCTCGTACTTCGCCGCCTCGTGCATGAACAGCGCCTGCAGATCCTTGAGCTTGTCGGGCATCTGGCCGGCAAGGTCGTCGTTCTGGGAATAATCCTCGGCGATGTTGTAGAGTTCCCACTTGTAGTCGTCGATTGGCGGCATCTCGGCCTTGCCGAGCAGCCACGGCGGGGCGGGCGGGGTGGTGCAGGCGTACCAACCGTCATGGTAGATCCCGCGGTTGCAGAACATCTCGAAGTACTGCGTGTCGCGCTTGCTGGGCGCGTTGGCGTTGGCCTTGTCCCACGTATACACCATGCTCATGCCTTCGATCGGCTTCTGCTTGATTCCATCAACCATCTCCGGGGCGCGAATGCCGCTGGCCTCGAGAATCGTCGGGACGATGTCGATGATGTGATGGAACTGCGAGCGCATGCCGCCAGCGTCCTTGATACGGTTGGGCCAGGACATGGCCATTCCCTGACGCGTGCCGCCAAAGTGCGACGCGACCTGCTTCGTCCACTTGAACGGGGTATCAAACGCCCACGACCACGCCACCGACATGTGCGGGTAGGTCAGGTCCGAACCCCAGACATCGTAGAACTTGAGCTGCTCGACGACGGGGACGTCGATGCCCTGGATGCTGATCACTTCGCTGGGTGTCCCCAGCGTGCTTCCTTCGGCGCTGGTGCCGTTGTCACCTTCGATGTAGATGATCAGCGTGTTATCAAGCTTGCCCATGTCGTCTACCGCCTGAATCACGCGGCCGATTTCGTCGTCCGCGTAGGCGGCATACGCCGCGAACACGTCCGCCTGCCTGATGAACAGCTTTTTGTCATCGGCGTTGAGCGTTTCCCACTTCGGCAGGCTGTCCGGCCACGGAGTGAGCTTGGTGTTCGGCGGGATGACGCCCAGCTTCTTCTGGTTGGCGAAGATCTGCTCGCGCAGGTCGTTCCACCCTTTGTCGAACAGATGCATGTCGCTGATCTTCTTGATCCACTCCGGCGTCGGATGATGCGGCGCGTGCGTGGCGCCGGGGACGTAGTAGACGAAGAACGGTTTCTCAGGCGCCGCGGCGTTGAGCTGCCTCATGTAGCCGATTGCGTCGTCTGCCATGTCGGTGATCAGGTTGTATCCCGGCTTGCCCACCCACGGCGAAACTGGGGTAGTGTTGCGGAAGAGGTACGGCTGCCACTGATTGCAGTCCCCGCCCATGAAACCGTAGAAGTATTCGAATCCCATTCCGACCGGCCACTGGTCGAACGGACCAGCGGCGCTGTACTGGTAGGTCGGCGTATTGTGGTTCTTTCCGAACCAGCTCGTCGAGTAACCGTTGTCACGCAGGATCGCGCCGATCGTGGCCTTGTTCTTGGGGATGATGCTGTCGTAACCGGGGAAGCCGGTGGCCTGCTCGGAAATGACGCCGAAGCCGCTGGAGTGATGGTTCCTCCCGGTGATCAGCGCGGCGCGCGTTGGAGAGCAGAGCGCGGTCGAGTGGAACTGCGTGTAGCGCAGTCCCATCTTCGCCACGCGGTCCAGCGCCGGCGTGGGGATCACCCCGCCGAAGGTGCTGGGGACGCCGTAGCCCGCGTCGTCGGTCATGATCAAGAGCACGTTGGGTGCGCCTTTGGGAGGAACGATCTGCGGCGGCCACCACGCCTTGGATTCTTTGGCGGTTCGCTTGATCACTCCGCCGAACTTCGGATCGGGCGCGGGGAGTTGTTTGCCGTCGACGGTCGTGGTGGCGCTCGGTGAGCCCGGCACACCCGTGACCGTGGGTGCCGGACTATCCCCCTGCTGGGCCTTAGCCAGCGCGTAGCCCAGGAACAACCCCGCGGCGATTGCGGCGAGGCCCGATAAGCGCAAATTCTTCATGATGTAGACCTCATTCAATTTATTGAGTTCGTTCAACGGACGAATTCCCAACTCCCCGGCATTGCGCCGGCCGGTCATTTCAACTTCGGACGAGCAGTCCCCCAGACGACAATAGCACCAACCACCAGCAACCAGAACGGAATCACTCCCAAACCGGGAATTGCTTCCATCACGAGCCCCGGCAAGAGCAGCCAGTGCCAGCCGAGCACCGCAAAAAGCAGAACAGCAGTCAGCACGTCGACTCCCCAGACAACAGGCGGAGCAAACACGACAAAGGCGCACAGCGCGTCCGAGGCAGCCGCAATCGCGATCGCCAGGGCGATTTGCCACTTCGAGAAGCGAAGTCCGTTTGCCCCGCCGGTCTCGCCGCTCGACACGCCGGAACCGCGACCGTCTGGGGAAGGGAGCTTGGTGCCGTGTTTCCCATCGCTCGATAAAGCATCTGACATGCTCGTCCGATCAATCTCTGCCGACGCCGGGTTCACGTCTTGGCCGTAACGGCTTCGCTTTCGAGCCACTGACGGGCTTCATCAACCTGCGCGACGTCGAAGTAGCGGATGGAGGCCTTGGTAAACGGCTTGCAGAAGGCGGCCATCCCTTTCTCCCACTTCTTGTCGCCGACGATCGCCAACCGCTCGATGTCCTTCCAATGCTTGAGGTCGAACTTGAGGTCTTCCCACATCGCGCCCGCCGTCCAGCCGTGAAAGTCCTGCATGACGAACAGAATGCGAAGCTTGCCGTACTCTTTGATCTGCGCGTCGACCGCTGGCACAAACTTTTGATACGCCTCCTTGGTCAGTTTCCCGGTCACGCGAACTTCCAGAACCCGTCCTGCCGAAATCGTTTCAAGACCGTCCATCGATCGGCTCCTTGATTGAGTCAGTGGTCCTTATCCAAAACCAAGACTGAAAATTGGACAGAGCGATTGCGGCTCCACCGCCTTCGCAAGGCTGGAGTCGCCCGCTAGGTCAGCCCGCCATGCAGTCCCAGATGTTCATTGTGATACTCCTCAAGCGGTTCGTGCCGAAAATCCGATGCCCAGCATCGGTCCTGATGAAAGCCGGAGCGCAGTGGCTCACTCCGGCATTCATCGAGGAGCATTTCAGTCGAGGATCGGCCCCGGCTGTTCACCGTAGATCTCAAAGTGTGTGACGGAACTCGTTATTGACCGTAACCGGCGTCGGTCGGCAAGCCGTATTGCGACGCATCGTAGGTAGCGGCAGCCGCCGGTATTTGCGCGTCTGCCGCCAGAGCCGCCGCTTCGAGACCGCCAGCGGTTCCGACACCGGCAGCGGCTCCGGGAAATCCACCGCCGGCGCCTCCGCCGAAATTTGCAGTATTTCCGCTGGGGGCGCCGCCACCACTGTTGGATCCTGCGTGATAGCCGGCAGCCGCACCGTAGACTCCTGGGTGATTGGCACCAGAGGCACCGTACGGTCCGCCGTGGTAGGCGCCGCCACCGCTGTAGCCATAACCGCCGGGGTGAGCCCCCGCACCCTGACCCTGTCCGCCGCGGTACTGACTCGTCTGTCCGCCGTACCGATTGGCACCGCCCCCCTGGCCGGATTGCCCGCGGTTTCCTCCACCGTACCCTCCGCGTTGCATCCCTTCGCCGCCGCGCTGCATCCCTCCTCCTCCGCGCTGCATGCCGCCGCCGTGATACCCTCCTCCACCGCCCGGGGGTCGCGCGCCGCCCATGCCTCGTGCTTGTGCGAACTCCGGTGCGATTGCCATCAAAGAGACTGCCATCGTGAACGCAAATGCCTTTTTCATCGGTATATTCCTTGCACGTTTTTTGCGAGTGATCGTGATACGACGTTCGAGATATGGGACTGCCTGTTACTTCGCCGCTTGAGCCTGAACCCGCACGACCTTGATGGGAGGAGTGCCGGGAAGGCGCACGCCATCGAGCACCCGTTCGGTCGACTGCCAGATAAACGAGTTTGCATCGACCGGGGTGATCGTATTGACGGACGTGCTTTCGTCGCCGTCACGAAAAACGCCAGCCCCGTCGATGACCCATTTCGATCCGTCCTTGGTCCAGACGTCGTGACCAAAGCCTCCGTGCGCCTCGAAGTGCCAGGAGACGATGCGTCCGAGTTTCGGATCCCACCCGATGATCTGGCCGCCGGTGAGGGTCGACTTGCCGTCCTTGACCTCGGTAAACGTGTTCTTGATGAAGTTTTTCTGGGCCATCCACTCGAAATGAATCTGGAGATCCCCGCTCTTTGCTTCGGCTTTCCAGTCGCCGATGAGGAAACCGAGATCGTGCAAATAGTCATCATCGGCGACCGAGACGTAAGGTTTGTCGCGCCCGACGACCATCAGCCATTTGCCGTCCCGCCGCGCGTGCACCACCGTGTATCGCGACGCCGATGGGGCCGAAGGTCCAGGCGACGTGACCTTGGCGATTCCCTTTTCGATGGCCACGTCGGGACCGAACAGGCGAACCGATTCGACTGTCACGGCAATCTTTGCCCCCTTATTGGCGTCGAACATTGCGGCGTATTCTTTTTCAATCGCGTCGCGGCCGCGAAACGAGACGCCGTCCTCATCGGTGTACTCGGCGTCGGGTGACCACATGGCACCGATCGCCTTGGCATCGGCCTTGTTGAAGGCTTTGACGAACTCCTCGGCCGTGGCGCGGATCATCTTTTCTTCCGCGTCGGTGTTCGTTTTTGCCTTAGGGCCCGCGTCGCCTGCGCGGACGTTTGCGAGAGGTCCAAAGTGCCAGAGCCCCAGGGTCATCACGGCGAGACCGAGGAATACGCGAGCGTGTGTAACGTGTCTTAGCGGCTGGTTCATGCGAGTTCTCCTAAGAAAACGTGGGGTAGGTATCCGGATTAGAGGTGCTTCATTTCTGTTGAGTTCGTTTTGCGGACGAATTCGATTCCGGGTCGCGGAGCGAGGTCCATGCAGCATGTCAGATCTGTCAACACGCCGAACGTCCGTGACGGGAAGCTCTTTGGAGAACAGCGGTCGTCTGGGGGTCTGCAGCCCCGACGAGTTCGGCCAATGCAAGCACAAAGGCGACCCGCGCGATCATCGAGAAGGGACGTTTCATGATTTGGATTCCAAAAGAAATAGTTTCAGGGAACTGTGCCGCAGGCAGGCGACACAGCAGACACTCATCGCCGTATGAAGAACCACTGCCGGCCACAACGCCACGCCATAAAGGCCATTTCCAATGGCGGCAAAAGCGAGGATGGCGGCGACGGCGACGTCATAGAACAACATTGCGGCAACCAATCCATTCGCAGCACGGCTTTGTGCGTCGCCGCGCGCAAGCCAGCAGGCAACACCCAAGCTCAGCAGCGCAGCGCCGCAGACACGCCCCACTGTCAACGCGGCGGGCCCCTCTAGGGGCGCGCCGACTAGGAACGCCACCGCTACCGAAGGGTAGCTCAGGAGGGCCAAGCCGGCTCCTAGTTCAATCAGCGCGCTGGCGATTTGCAGGGTTTTCATCGATAAAGCATTGCTCAAGCACAGAAACACTAAGCGGAACCTTGTCGTCGGCCCGAAGCCTTAGGTCGGGTCGGTCGCCACTCTTTCGCCTCCGTGCGGCAAAGAAGGGGCGAGCGGCGCCAAAATGGCGCCGCTCGTCCTGAAAATCATCAGTTATTTGCCGGGTCCTTTGGCCGCCGCCTCCGCTTCTTGCATCCGTTTCGCCATCTCGGCTTTTACGGCATCGAGGTTGAAGCTCGCGCCGCGCTGCATCGGCGGGTAATCGAGGAAGGTCTGGAGTTCCTTGCCCATCACCTGCTGGACGAACACAAAACGCCAGAACTGGAACTTGAACCAATCGAAGTATTGTTGCGCCCCGTCTTTCGTCCCATTGCCGGGCCAGCCCATGCGCTCGAACGGATCCAGGCGCAGGTTGGTGATGTAAGGCACGTCCATATGAGTCTTTTCACCGACCCAGCCGTTCGGCTGGCTGATGAACTGGAACTTGTAGTCGTCAATGCGCACCGCGCCGACGGTGCTTTCGCCGAGGTAGAAGATTTCGTGACGCTTGGACGGGCCT
>DASZIA010000597.1:0-7129 GCA_035949535.1 Planctomycetaceae bacterium
TCCGCGCGATGGGCCGGCCAAGACCGTTGATTCCGTCACCTTTTTGGGGAGTCCCTCGGCCCGCAGCCAGTAAAAGCGGTTTTCGCTGGGGCGCAGGACGCTCATCACGAAATCTTGCGGCGCCTTCTGTCGGCGCAACGGCTCCATCCAGTCGAAGATTCGCGGCGTCTCCTCGAAATAGGCCTCCTGGCCTCGCTGCACGAATTCGACCAACACGACATCCATGCCGTTTGTGTAGCCTTTGGAAGAACCCATCATTCGCGACAGAGTCTTGGCATCGGTGTTAAATGTGCCGCGGGCGTCGAACTCGCCTGTGACGACGTACCACGCGGTGTGCCCGGCATTGGACCAGTACCACGTGCAGAAGTGATTGCAGATGCCGTTAATCGGGATGACGCCGGCAAACAAATCCGGGTGTGACATTCCGATGTCGAACGCGGCGTCTCCGCCCATTTCGTGCCCGGTGAGAAAGATTCGGTCCGAATCAACGTTGAACCGCTTTCGCGCATCGATGATCGAGCGTAAAACGACATCGTGTGAGGCCATCGAGTAGCCGTACTCGCGCGCGTCCTTCTCGACATACTCTGGCGTGATCACGATATAGCCCGCGGCTTGCGCCCGTCCCGGATTGGCCGTCGTGCCGCCCCAGAAGTCGAGTTCGGCCTTGCTGCTGTGATCAGACGGGTGCAGCGCGACGATCATCGGGTACTTGTGGTGCCAGTCGTATTCCGGTGGCAGCAGCACGCCGTAGGAAGGATTCGCCTCCACTCCTCGACCGCCGACTTGCAGCGTTGCCGCGACACCTGGACGGATGTCGGGCGTTTCGACGCTAGGCGGCATGCACCGGATCAGCTTGACGACCAAATCGGGGCTGATCCCATCCAGCCCGTTGAGCTGCACGAGTCGGTCGCGATGCTCCTGCGGTGAATCGGTGCGCAGGTATTCGAGAATGGCGTGCTGGGCTTCCCAGAGGCGGATCGCCAGCCGTAAATCGGTGACTGCCGCAGCGCTGCCCGCGACGGCGCCTGAGTAGGCCAGCGCCAGCTTTTCGGCTGGCTGCAGCGTCTTGTCGTCGACGAGGTTGAAGAAAGCGTCGAGACGATCGAGCGATTCCATCGAAAGCTGTTCTTCGAGCATCGGACGTAGCGGCGACACCGCGGCGACCAGGGCCGAATCTTTGAGTTGGGCCTGCAACTCGCCCAAGAACACGCGGGCTTTGGCGATTCGCTCGCGCGCGGCATCGTACGCGGCCAGCAGATCCTTCACGTCGTGCACGACCGAACCGCTCGCCGTGTCGAGCGGCACTCCCAGGGCGTACGAGTGGGCCAGCTCATGCTGTCCGGCTGCCTTGCGGCGCCGCAACTCCTGCAGAATCAGCTTGTGCTCGAGGTCCTGCAGTTCTTTTCGTGCGTCGGCGACGCGGTTTGCCAGCTCGGGAAAGTCCTTGGCGATCGACTGCAGCTCCTTGCCCGATTCCTCGTAAAGCCCGGCTTGCAGATAGAACCTTGCGATGCCGAACCGATGGTCCGGGTTCTTGG
This sequence comes from Planctomycetaceae bacterium, assembly GCA_035949535.1. Lineage (GTDB taxonomy): Bacteria > Planctomycetota > Planctomycetia > Planctomycetales > Planctomycetaceae > DASPSM01. Next base: position 1,539 of record DASZIA010000597.1, read on the forward strand.
GATCGCTGACTTTGCGAATCATCGCGTCGAGTTGGGCGGGAGGGATCGAGGACGTTGCGATGCCGTAATTCCACTGATAGCGCAGTCCGGTCAGCGAGACATACTTGGGACTGATCTTGGTGACCCCGACGACGATCTCTTCTTGCTTCTGCGGAGTCTGAATCGTGTGCGTGCGTTGTCCGTATTCGTTGAACGGGCCTGTAGAAAGGACCCGCCCCGTGATCTGGCGACCCCCCGTCCGGTGCTGACTCAGGCGGAAGGTCTCGAATTTCGACAAATCATCGCGATTGTCGATGCGGGCTTGGTTCTTGGGAACGAAGAACCACTGATAGCCTCCGTCGACCATCACGAACGGCAGGCTGAGCGTCTCATCGCTGCGCGGATGCTGGCGCTCGATGGTGAGCGCTTGGAGGCGACGCGGCGTTCCGCTGAGAACCAGGCCGTTTTTGAGCGTAGCTTCGCCCGCGCTGACATGCCGATTCGAGACAAACGCGGCCACCGCGCATAATCCGACGCTGACCGCGATTCGCCGCCCGATCTGCCCCATGGTGAAGAGCTCCGTCCCGCGCTAAAAAACAGCCCGTGTCAATCATAGCGCGCGGATAGGGCACTAGCCACTTTGGGAGAGTCCAAGGTCAAGAGGAGCCCAAGGGGCAAGGTCCAAAGTCCAAGGTCAGAAAACGGGAATAAATCGCGGCAGTTCTGACTTTGGTCCTGTTTCCTTGACCTTCGACCTTCGACTTTGGACCCGGGACCTTGAAATTTGGACTTCTTTCGTCCCTAGCGTCTGGCTTTGGCGTCGGCAAATACTCCGACGGTGACAAGCATGATTTGCGTCTTCCGCTCGTCGGACACGTTTTCCATGCGCTTGCTCACCGCCTCGACCCATCCCGGCTGACGCGACATGGCAGTCGACATCATGTACAGGAACAGGCTCACCTCGCGAAAATTCTGGTCGATGATGGCATTGCTCACGGGCGACATCAGGCGAGCAACGGTCTCCATCGTTTGCGACGGGAAATAGACGAAGAGCTTCGCGCGGTGCGTGACGAACGTCGTGCCGTCCGGTCTCTCTCCGAAATCGACGTTCACGTGCAACACGCCGCTGGCCTTCACGGCCGTTGGCAAAAGTGCGCTCTTGTAGGCTCCGTCGCAGAGCACGACAACTTCGTTCGGCGCCCGAAAAGCAACGTCGATCAGGCCGCGAGTCCCCTCACCGTCATCCGTCTCGAATGAGTCGGGCGCGGTTTCCCGCATGTGAAAATCCGAGATCTTCATGACCTGCCAGATGCTGACTGCCGCTTCGGGATGGTCCATGAAGAACTTGTAGACGCGCGGATCAATGTCGAATTGCAACGTCGGCAGCTCGCGGTAAATGCTCGTGCCGGTGACAATCTGCGAGACGCGGCGACGGTGTTCGTCAGTCATCTTGTCCAAGGGAAGGGCGTCGATTGCCGCCTTACGGGATGCCTTACTGGACGTCGCTTTTTGAACCGTTTTGACCCGCTGATCGAGAGTCGCCCGACCGTGCGCGATCTTGGTGGCGTCGTCTGCGTGGCGATGGGACGAGTCGGTTTGCGGGGCGATCGCGGGATCGATGTCCGTGGCATTGGGATCGCGAACGATGCGCGGAATGCCCAGGACGTCACTGATTCCCCGGCCGTTTTCGTCGCCGAGCGCTCCCTCCCGAAGGCCGACTGCCAAGAAAAGCAGAGCCAGCAGAGAAAACGCGGTTCTGCGCGCGTGTCGACGGTCAATCCAGCGTGACATCCTATCCCGCCCCCCTTCCGGCCCGTCGTCCCGGTCTCGTCTGACGGGGTCGCCGCCGGCGTGGCAGCGATGTCAGACCGAGCACAGGACGACCCCTGAGGCCGCGCAACTCTCACGTTGAGGGCGCCGATTGCGCCCAAGTGAACCTCGCTGCCGATCATCGCTGATGCGGAAGTTCGCGGCTCAGCCCACAAGACTTGCCGCGACGAGAGACCGCCGCGCCTGCGTTCCGGGCTTACCGTGAGAGTGTTGTGCTGGAATAATCGGCACGTCAGGCAGAGTCTCGCCAATCGGAACGAGCAACTCAGCTGGGCGACGGAAGAGTACCGGACTGGCCGCCACAGAGTCGATCCAGAGCCGGTGCATTGCGTTGCCTACTCACCTTAACAATGTCCGTTTAAATCCTGAAAGGACGACGATTTGGACGATCGCGAGCTAACCGCTTTGGCAAGCAGCGTTGTCAAACAGCTTCGCGCGCAAAACGTCCGCCTGGTGCTTGCCGAAAGCTGCACCGGCGGCTTGGCGGCCGCCCTCTTGGCCCGGATACCCGGCGTGTCGGAATTCCTCTGCGGATCCGCCGTCGTCTATCAGGTTGAGACCAAAGCGCAATGGTTGCGAGTGTCCCGCCGACTGCTTCGCGATCCGGGTCCAGTCAGCGCCGAGGTCGCGTCGGCAATGGCAGTAGGGGCCTTGCTGTCGACGCCGCAAGCGGACATTGCCGCCGCGGTCACCGGGTTCCTCGGACCGGGAGCCCCGCCGTCGCAGGACGGTCTGGTGTTTCTGGCCTTCGCTCAGCGCCGTGCCGTGGATTCGCCGCGCGTCGCCGTCAAGAAGTTGGAGCTTGCACGAGAACCTGGGGACCGCAGCTCCAAGAAACTTCAAAAGCGGCTGCGACGCCAACGCTCGGCTGCCGTCCATCTGCTCGATTGGGTTCGTACCCACCTGCGGATCATGAACCGCAAGTGAACAGAATTTGGTCAATTCTTGGGCGCTGAGCGGTTGACAATTTCAAAAAAGTCACCTTGTCGAAGTGACGCACGACTGCGCGTCGGACATCTGCGAGCTAAGCTTTCTTATCACGTCTAGAAACTTCGCAACATTTCTGCTTGCGGGCAAAGTTCAAGAGAGCGCGTCGCGCGACCCAATCGTGGTCCCGCCACTCAAATCGCGGAGAACTTGCACCATTCGTCGACCTCAGAGTGCCATCGGCGCTCGCGGTCATTAACCTCCGTTCGAGCAATCTTGTTTTTGGATTGGCCGATCACCGCGCGCGGCCCGTGCGCTCTTGGTCGCGGTCCGGCCCGGCCTGAAGAGGGGACATATGGATCGCCTCATCGGTCATTATGGTCATTATTGCGATTACTGCCTGGCGCGTTGGGAGGCGGCGACGCTGTTCGATTACAGCGTACTCCTGGTGATGATCATCACCGGCGGATGGCTCACATCGCGCCTTCAATCGCGGTAGGCATCGGGTTCGGCAACTCGAGCGGGTGCGGGCCGGGGCTGCTTGTTCCGCACGCGGCCCTCTCCTAGAATCGGGATGCGAGTCCCCTAATCCGGCGGCTGGATCGCTCTGAAAATCAGCGCCGCCGGCACCACCACCCGATCGCGCCCGCCCCCCGATGTACCGTGCCCGATGTACCGTGTCAGTCAAGAAATCGATTTCTGTTATGGCCACCGGCTGCTGAACTATTCCGGCAAGTGCCGGTATCTGCACGGCCATAACGGCAAGGCCCAGGTCGTGCTCGAAGCGGCTTCGCTCGACGAGCGGGGGATGCTGGTCGATTTCACGGATATCAAGCGATCGCTGTGCGCCTGGATCGACAGCCAGCTCGATCATCGAATGATCTTGTGCGAAGCAGACCCGGTCGTCCCGATGCTCAAATCGCTCGGTGAGCCACTGCTGCTCATCCCGGACAATCCGACGGTGGAAAACATCGCCCGTCTCATCTATGAGCATGCCGACGCCGAGGGGTTGCCGGTCGCCGAGGTTTCGCTCTGGGAAAGCCGGCGCTCCTGTGCCACGTACCGCCCCGGCAAGTAGCTCGGTCGGGCGCCGGACATGGCGGGGCAAAACGCAAGCAAGGCTAGGCGCTTCGTTGCCAGCGATTCCTTCGCGATTGGAAGAACCGGCCGGCTGACACCCGGCTGACACCGGCCGCTCGGCGGCAAATAGAATGACCCCCGAGAATGGCTGCACGTTCAAGGCCTTGGGACGTTCGTTTGCGATTGGGGAACTGATAAGCAGAAGTGGGTCAGGCTGCTCTCAGGGGACCTTCCTCAACCAGGCCTTGTTCGCGCTGGACATCACCCTCGGGGGTCAGGCTGGGTCAGAAATTGGGCCACAGAACATGCCTCGTTACCTCTTGATTTGGCAGCGAGTAGGCTTGTGGCGCCTTTCCAACAACGCACGTGCTGTGCCAGGATTGCCCTTTCCATCGGCCGACATTGATTTCTTGCCTCCATAACGGCCTTTTTAGCCAGAATTCCCCATTTTTTGCTTGCGGTCGCGAAATTCTTGCGCCCTTCGGTCCTTGATTTCGGCGCCGAAAGGCGCGCCTCTTCGGCGCCGATCGTTGCATGTACGGCGCCGAAGGGATACAAGTTATTGATGGCCGGGGAGTTTATAGCAGATTGTGCGGCCGCGCTCTAACCGGCTCCGGCGATGGGGAGGCCAGTTGTGAGATCTCGAGCTGCTTTGCTGCTCTTCTTGTGTGGGGGCATCGTCCTCGTTTATTCGATGGTCGTGCTGGGGATAGTCGCCGCCGCCCCGGACCTGGGGATTCGGTGCCTGCTCTCCGATAACCCGTGGCCAAACGGCGTGACGGATGGCGTGGTGATGCGGGCCGTCCCGAAGGAGGGCATTCACGGGAAACTGCACCCGGCAGCCGGAGACAGGCTGGTAACGATCGACGAGTGGCCCGTCAACACCTTCGTCGACTTCACCCGTTGGCAAATGCGGCTCTCTAGCGAACCGACACCCAGCGGTCCAACCCTCCGCGTCGGGGACGACCCTAATGACGTAGAAGGGCTGGAGACGCTCGCTCAATACGAGGATGGCACGCGAATCGTCGCGATCGAATTCATCCCGCAAGGTAAAACGCTGGCGGACAGGGAGAAGTGCTACCTCACGATCCGGTCTCTGCCGCTCTCTGAGGTCCTCTTCTCACTGTTTTGGTTCCTGCTACAGACCGTGGCTTTGGCCATTGGCGCAGCGGTCTACTGGAACCGTCCCTTCGATCGGGCCTCGCAGCTCTTTTACTCGCTGTGCCTGGTCACGCTGGGGGCCTTTCTGGGCACCAGTCACTGGTGGATCGTTGCGTCCAGCTTCTGGTTGACGGCACCGTGCGTGATCTGCGCGATGTTGTTACCCGCGGTCTGTTTGCACTTCTTTTTGGTCTTTCCGCATACCTGGCTGCCGCTGGTCTGGCGTCCGCGCACTTCGCTGGCGCTGATTTACGGACTCCCGGTCGCCGGGATGTTCGGGCTCTTGACGCTGACCGCGATCTGCAGTTGGCCCAACCTATTCGCGCCGAACGTGATGACAATCCGGCGACTCTTGGATGCCATCCGGCTGGGCATCTATGGCTCGCTCGTCGTCGGAGGGGTGTATTTCGTCATCACGATGGCCCGCGTCCTACGGAGCTATCGCAGCACCCGCAACGCTGTGGAACAGATTCAATTGAAGCTGCTGTGGTGGGCTGGCGTGCTGACCGCGGTCTGCCTGGGCGTGACGCTCTACCTGGCTTTATTCGACCGCGAGAACTTCGCATTAGGCGCTGCTCGTGGTTGGATCTTTCTGGCGGGCTTGTGTTTCAGCG